>NZ_JANINU010000009.1 GCF_024508875.1 Phenylobacterium sp. | reverse complement strand
CCGGCGGGGCGCTGCGCCAGTTCCTCGACAACATCCCCAAGGTCCGCTCGCGCGGCGTCGAGATCGACACCCGCCTGGCGCCGATCCATGGCTTCAGCGCCTACGCCTCCGGCGCCTGGACCGATGCGGAGTACGTCTCCTACGCCAACGGTCCGTGCCCGCTGGAGCTGATCGGCACGGTCACCCGCGCGTGCGACCTCTCGGGCCGGCCGCTGCCAGGCGTGTCGAAGCTGGTGGTGTCGGCGGGCGCGGAATACCGCCGCGCCGCCCGCGTCCTGGGCCTGGACGGCGAGGCCTACGCCGGGGCCGACTGGAACTGGCGCTCGCGCTTCTACTCGCAGGCGTCCGACAGCCTCTACTCGCGCATCCCGGCCTACGGCCTGCTCAACCTGCGCGCCGGCTTCCGCTCGGACGACCGGTGGGAAGCCTTCGTCTGGGTCAAGAACGCCACCGACAAGAAGTACTTCCAGTACATCTCCGGCCTGCTCGGCAACACGGGCGCCCTCAACGGCAACCCCGGCGACCCGCGCACCGTCGGCGTCACGCTGAAGGCGGCGTACTGACATGGCGCGCGCCCCGAAGCAGACGTTCAGCCTGACGCTGGGCCCGTCCAACGGGCGCCTCGCCGCCTTCGCCGCGCCGGCCCTGCCGCTGGCCGCGGCAGGCCTGCCGCTCGGAGTCTACCTGCCGCCGTTCTACGCGACCGAACTGGGCCTCGGCCTGCCGCTGGTCGGCGCGATCTTCATGCTCAGCCGCATCTGGGACGCGGTGAACGACCCGCTGATCGGCGTGCTCTCGGACCGCACCCGAAGCCGCTTCGGCCGCCGCAAGCCGTGGATCGCCGCCGGCGCGCCCATCTTCGCCCTGGCCGCCCTCGCCATCTTCGCCCCCGGCCTGTTCGGCGCGAAGCCGAGAGCCGTCTGGCTCGCGGCCTGGCTGTTCGTCTTCTACCTGGGCTGGACGATGGTCCAGATCCCGCTGTCGGCCTGGGGTGGGGAACTGTCGTCCCAGTACCACCAGCGCAGCCGCATCCAGACCTTCAGCCACGTCTCGGCCGCGCTCGGCCTGCTCGCCGTGCTCGTCCTGCCCGCCGCCCTCGACGGCCTGGCCGCCCGCGCCGGAGCCGAGGCCGCGGCCGGCCTGAAGACCGCGCTGATGGGCGGCTTCGTGGTCGCGACGCTGATCCCGACGGTGATCGCCGCCCTGGTCTTCGCTCCCGAGCCGCCGATTCCCGAGGCGCCCCGCACCCGCCTTCGCCTCGCCGCCGCCATCGCCCAGCTCGCCCGAGAGCCGCTGCTGCTCAAGGTCCTGGCCTCCGACTTCGCCGTCACCCTGGGCCAGTCGGTTCGCGGCTCGCTCTTCGTCTTCTTCGTCTCGGCCTACATGGGCCGCCCCGATCTCGCCGCCGGCCTGTTCCTGCTGCAGTTCGTGTTCGGTGTCTTCGCCGGCCCGATCTGGCTGAAGATCGGCTACCGCCTGGGCAAGCACCGCACCGTCGTCGCGGGCGAGCTGGTCCAGGTCGCCATCAACCTCGGCCTGCTGCTCGTGGCCCGCGGCGACCTCGCCCTGCTGATCGGCCTGACCATCGCCCAGGGCCTCGCCCAGGGCTCGGGCAACCTGATGCTGCGCGCCATCGTCGCCGACATCGCCGACAAGCAGCGCCTGGAGACCGGCGAGGAGCGGACCGGTCTGTTCTTCTCGGTCTTCAGCCTGGCGGGCAAGGCCGGTCCGGCGGTCGCCATTGGCGTCGCCCTGCCTCTGGTCGCCGCCTTCGGCTTCCATCCCGGCAAGGGCAACAGCTCGGCGGCGCTCGAAGCCCTGAAGTGGGTGTTCGCCGGCGGCCCGGCCCTGGCCCACCTGGTCTCCGCCGCCCTCATCGCCCGCTTCGGCCTCGACGAGGTCCGCCACCGCGACATCCGCGCCGCCCTCGACGCCCAGTCCTCACCCCATTCGCCCGGCGCCCTCGCCGCCGCCGAATAGTCCGCTCGACCAAAGGAGACCTCCCATGAGCGCAGACGGCTATCTCTTCCACACCACCCAGCTCGACGTGGCCCCGATCGGCGGCCGCATCGGCGCCGAGGTCCGCGGCTTTCGGCTCTCGGACGACCTCAACGACGACCAGACCGCCGCCATCCTCGACGCCCTCTACAAGCACAAGGTCCTGTTCTTCCGCGACCAGCACCACCTGAACGACGAGACCCAGGAGGCCTTCGCCGCCCGCCTCGGCCGTCCGGTGGCGCACCCGACGGTTCCTGTGCGCGAGGGCTCGTCCTACCTGCTGGAGCTGGACAGCCTGCACGGCGGCCGCGCCTCGTCCTGGCACACCGACGTCACCTTCGTGCCCGACTATCCGGCCGCCTCGATCCTGCGCGCGGTGACCAGCCCGGCCAGCGGCGGCGACACCGTCTGGGCCAACACCACCGCCGCCTACGAGCGCCTGCCCGCGCCTCTGAAGACGCTGGTGGACAACCTCTGGGCCGTCCACACCAACGCCTACGACTACGCCGCCACCCGCGCCGACGTGGACCAGGAGCGCCTGGAACGCCACCGCAACGTTTTCGCCTCCACCGTCTATGAGACCGAGCACCCGGTCGTCCGCATCCACCCGGTCACCGACGAGCCGACCCTGGTGCTGGGCCACTTCATCAAATCGTTCGTCGGCCTCTCCACCCGCGACAGCCAGACCCTGCTGGCCCTGCTGCAGGAGCACGTGATCAAGCTCGAGAACACCGTCCGCTGGCGCTGGCGCGAGGGCGACGTGGCCATCTGGGACAACCGCGCCACCCAGCACTACGCCGTCGACGACTACGGCGACCAGCGCCGGGTCATGCGCCGCGTCACCATCGCCGGCGATATCCCCGTCGCCCTCGACGGCCGCTCCAGCCGCGCCCTGAAGCCCGCCGCGATCTCCGAGGCGGCCTGAGGGCAGGGGAGGGGCGTTCCGGACATCCGCCTGTAAGCGGGACGCCCCTTGCCTCTTCCCCACCGTCAGCGCCTAACGTCCCGCCAAACCAAAAGCGGGAGGACAGGCCATGAGGGACTTCGCCGGCAAATTCGCCGTCGTCACGGGCGGCGGCACGGGCATGGGGCGCGAGCTCGCCCGCCAACTGATCGCGGAGGGCTGCAGCGTGGCCATGTGCGACGTCTCCGACCGCAACATGCAGGAGACCATCGCCCTCTGCAGCGCCGACGGCGTGCCCCAGGGCGCCAAGATCACCGCGCACGTCGCCGACGTGTCCGACGAGGCGGCCCTGATCCGCTTCCGCGACGAGGCCATGGCCGCGCACGACATCGACCGCCTGCACCTGCTGTTCAACAACGCCGGCATCGGCGGCGGCGGCTCGATGGTGGTCGACGACCGCGCCGAGTGGGAGCGCACGTTCAACGTCTGCTGGGGCGGGGTCTACTACGGCGTGCGCACGTTCCTGCCGGCCCTGATGGCCGCCGACGAGGCGCACATCGTCAACACCTCCTCGGTCAACGGCTTCTGGGCCAGCCTGGGCCCGCACGTCTCCCACACGGCCTACGCCGCGGCGAAGTTCGCGGTGAAGGGCTTCTCCGAGGCGCTCATCACCGACCTGCGCCTCAACGCCCCGCACGTGAAGGTCTCGGTGGTCATGCCGGGCCACATCGGCACCGCCATCGCCGGCAACAGCCGCAAGGTGATCCGCGGCGTCGAGGAGGACAAGCTGTCCCCCGACGAGCTGACGCGCGCCCGCCAGCGGATCGGCCGCATGGGCCTCGACCCCGACCAGCTCACCGACGATGCGATCCAGGCGATGATGGACGAACAGGCCCGCCGCTTCCTGGAGGATGCGCCGATGACGGCCGCCGCCGCCGCGACGGTGATCCTGGAGGGGGTGAAGGCCGGGCGCTGGCGCATCCTGGTGGGCGAGGACGCGGTGAAGATGGACGCCCTGGTCCGCGCCGATCCCGACCACGCCTACGAGCCGGCCTTCTTCGAGGTCCTGGCCAAGGAGGTCGGCTGGCAGCTCAACGGCATCGCCGCCAATCAGGCCAAGTAGGCCCGCGAGGGTTCGGGCCGCCGGCGTCGCCGCAGGGCTGCGCCGGCCAGGCCCGCGCCCGTCAGCATCAGCAGCCAGGCCGCCGGCTCCGGCGCCGCGGACGATGCTTCGCCGCTGAGCTGGAAGGCGAAGTTCCCGCCCTGCTCGTCGGGATAGATGAGCCAGTAGAGGTCTTCCGCCGGCTTTGCCCACATGTAGACCGGGTCCGGCTCGCCCGTGGGCGCGCCCCGCAGCCAGTACCAGCCGTAGGTGGCCGCCGGGTAGTGCGACCAGATTCCCATCCAGTAGGTCTGCTCCCCCGCCAGCTCCAGCGGCGTGTCGAACTCGTACCAGTAGTGCTGCACGGGCAGGGCGGAGTTCTGCATGCCCGGCGTGGCCTCCCACTGGGCGTCAACCGTGAAGCTGGCGACCGCCCCGGCCTCGATATCCGCCACCGGCAGGATCGGGTCGCCGTAGTCGAGCGTGCTGGAATAGAACTCGATCGTGAAGCTGAGCGGCGCGGGCAGGCCCTCGTCGTCCCAAAGGCTGGTCCGGCCCATGCCCCACCAGTCGATCCGCGTGATCGAGCTCGCGGCCTCCAGGTGGAATTCGTCCAGCGTCCGCCAGCCCTCTTCGTGCGAGGGGCTGAACGAGCTGTTGAAGTTCGGCGCCTGGCTGTAGAGCGTCTCGCCCGCCGCCGGCGCCGCGAGCGCAAGGGCGGCCGCCACGGCCAGCGCCCCGATGGTCCTGATCATGCCTCGTCCCCCACGCCTCTATCGAGGCCGGGAGGATACGGCTCCGCCGCGCGCCGGTCGTTGCGTGGGCGTCTCAAAGGCGCCGCGCCGGCTTTCACCAGCGTCTCACTGCCGCGCGATGGCGCCCGCGACGAGCGGGGAGGCGGGCCCGCGGGCCCGCCGCCCGGGCGCCCTTAGGAGAACAGGTCGCCGTAGCTGTACGACACCCCGCCGCCGTACGAGGCGAACTCGCGCGCGGCCACCAGGCCGCCCGTCGGGGCATAGTCCACGTCGGTGCTGTCGCCATCGATGGCGTAGTAGAATTCGCCGCCGCTGCCGCCGCGCGCGCTGCCGAACTTGATCGCCACGCCTTCGAGCTCGGCGCCGGCCAGTTGCGCGTTCCGCGCCACGATTTCGTTCAGCGCGTCCTGGTACCAGGTGTCCAGGTCGTCGTTCACCGAGTCCGGTGTGTCGATCTTCACGAAGAAGAACGAGTCGTCCTCCGCCTTGTTGGGCGTCAGGTCGAAGTAGAACGTCACGTGCGAGATGTCCTTGGGCATCGTCGCGAAGTTGCCGCCGTCGCTGACGGCGTCGACGGGCGCTTCGGTGATCGTGGTCTTGGGCATCGGGTCCCCCTCCGTGAGTGATGCCCGAACCTCGCCGCCTCGCCGTGAATCGCCTCGAAATAAATATCTTTAATTCGCGTATCGTCGATGTGTTAGCGCTCGTCGCCGACACATCGACGCCGTCCCCGGCTTACCAGCGATAGATCGCATTGGCGCCGAACGTGCGGGGCTGATTGTAGCGCAGCGCGGTCTGCACGCCGTTCGTCTGCAGGTTCAGCAGGATCTCCCGCTCGTTCGTCAGGTTCTGGACGAACACCGCCAGCTCCAGCCGCTTGATCTGCACGCCGGTGCGCAGGCTCATCGTGTCCAGGTCGCTCAGCTCCACCTTCGGCGCGGTGGGCGTGATCGTATCCTGCACGCCGCCGCGCTGGCCCTGGTAGGTCAGGTTGACGAAGCCATCGATGTCCGCGGTGATCGGCCGGCGGTAGTTCACGTTGGCCGACATCGTCCACTTGGGGATCTGCGCCACCGACGAGCCGATGATCGGCGTGCCCGAGTAGTTGTCGGGCGTGTCCACGAACCGCGCCCGCTGCCGGGCGACGTTCGCGCCGGCGTTCAGCATCCCCCCGGCCACGTGGAAGCGGCCGTCCAGCGCCGCCTCGGCGCCCCGCGCGTGCACCGTACCGCCGTTGATGTTGAACTGGGTCGCGCCCTGCTGGCAGGCGTTCACCAGCGAGCAGCCGTCCGTGATCGTGGTGATCGCGTCCTGGGTCCGCGAGGCGTAGGCCGCCACGCGCAGGAAGATGTTCGGCGCCAGGTTGCCCTTGTAGCCCAGCTCGTAGCTGGTGGTGTCCTCGTTGCCGTAGGTCGGCCGGAACGGATTGGGCGCCAGCGGGTGCGAGATGCGCGCGTTGACGCCGCCGGCGCGATAGCCTGTGCCGACCTTGGCGTAGAGCAGGCCCGGCAGGGCGGTGGGCAGCTTGTAGCTGCCGGTGATCGTGTAGTTCACCCGGCTGGCCGAGAAGTCGTACGACACCACCGGCGTCGCCAGGTTCAGCGTGTAGAGCTGATAGACCGTCTGGGTCACCGTCTTGTCGTCGTGCGACCAGCGCAGCTCGCCCTGCAGCGAGAACGCGCCCGCCGTGTACTTCAGCGATCCGTAGGCCGAGTACGACTCGTTGCGCAGCGGCGCGCGGCTCGAGGTGCCGAACGTGCCCGGGAACGGCGTGGGGCAGGGGGCCGAGTTGGGCAGGCCCGCGTAGCAGACCGGCGCGCTGGGCGTGCCCGCGCAGATGCTGGC
The DNA here is from genome assembly GCF_024508875.1 of Phenylobacterium sp. Classification (GTDB taxonomy): domain Bacteria; phylum Pseudomonadota; class Alphaproteobacteria; order Caulobacterales; family Caulobacteraceae; genus Phenylobacterium. The sequence goes on along the minus strand of NZ_JANINU010000009.1, from coordinate 7,253 downwards.
GCCGATGCGGAACGTGCAGGGGCTGGTGGTGATGTCCAGGCCGTTCAGGTCGTGCTGCAGCAGGTAGTCGGCCCCCACCAGCCAGTCGAGGTTCCCCTCGAGCGCGCTGCCGGCGAGGTGCAGGTCCTGATAGAGGCCGCGGTCCTTGGCCACCGTCCGCACCTGCCCGAACGGGTAAGCGCCCAGTTGTCCCGAGGCCTGCAGTTGCCGCTCCAGGGCCACGTCGATCGACGGCGAATAGGCCTGCCGCGAGATCCAGTGCGTCGCCATGCTGGTCGAGGTCAGCGTGGCCCAGCCCAGGTCGTAGTCGGCCAGGATCATGGCCCGCTGGGCCTTCTGCTTCACGTAGTCGTCGCCGTCGCGGGGGGCGATGAACCGGTCCTGCGCCAGGCCCTTCGGGATCTGGGCGTTGCGGCCCGGCGGCAGGGCGTAGACCGCCACGAAGCTGGGCAGGTCCAGGTCCTGCGCGTCCACCAGGAAGTCGATGTCGAGCGGGCCGTGCTTGTAGCGGATCTGGCCGCGCGCGATCCAGCCGTCGGTGTCGTCGATATAGCGGTCCTGGTTGGGGTTGTAGTTGAAGCCCTTGCTCTGGCTGATCCCCTGGGCGCCCACGCGGATCGCCACGTCGTCGCTCACCTGCTGGTTCACGACCCCGATGAGCTTCTTCTGCTCCAGGTCGCCGATGTAGGTCCCGCTCACGTAGCCCGAGTTGTCGAACTTCGGCTTGGCCGAGACCAGGTTGACGACGCCGAATTCCGAGTTGCGGCCGTAGAGGCCGCCCTGCGGGCCTTGCAGCACCTCCACCCGCTCCAGGTCGAAGTGGTCCACGTGGCGGAAATTGCGGCCGCCCAGGGTGCTCGATCCCACATAGGCGCCGTTCACGAACAGGCCCACGCCCGAATCCGCGCCCGTGGCCCGCTGCGTGCCCGAGCCGCGGATCGACACTTCCGACAGGTTGTTGCTCTGCAGGTCGTTGAAGCGCACCCCCGGCACGGTGCGCAAAAGGTCGCCCGTGCCGTTGACCGGGCCCGTCGCCATGAGCTGGTCGCCGGTCACCGCCGCGATGGTCGCCGGGATCTCGCGGATCGTCTCCTCGCGCCGGGTGGCGGTGACGACCAGTTCCTCGATGGCGGTGGCGTTGTCCGCGCCGTTCGCGCGGCCCGTGGCCGGCTGTGCCGCCGCCGCACCGGCGGCCAGAAGCGACACCGCCGCAGCGGAGCAGAACAGATTTCGCATGGATCCCTCCCGTCGGTCGCCTTCAGCGCCGTTGCCGCGGAGGACACAACGAACTGCACGACCGTGTCAAACAGATTGTACGACAATCATGCTTTGATAGCCGGACATTCGGGGATAGGGTTCGGGGAATGAAGCGCGGCGCGTCCTTCCCCGACACCGAATCCGGCGTCACAATCGCGGCGGTGGGACGGTGAGATTCTCCGAGGGCCAGGCGCGCGTTATGTCCGACAGCAAGACGCCCGCGCGGGCTGCGGCCGCGCCGCCGAGGACGGCGGTCGAGGTCGCGGAGGCCCTGCGCCACCAGATCCAGGAGGGCCAGCTTGCGCCTGGCGAATGGCTGCGCGAGGTGCGCATCTGCTCCGAATTCGGCGTCGGCCGCTCCATCGCCCGCACCGCGCTCCGCACCCTGGCCGACGACGGCCTCGTCAACATCGAGGAGAACCGCGGTGCCCGCGTCGCCGCCACGACCGTGCAGGAGGTGTTCGACCTCTACGAGGTGCGCGCCGCGCTCTACGGCCTGGCCGCCCGCTTCGCCTGCATCCGCGCCACCCCGCCGCACATGGCCGAGACGCTGCGCCTGATCGACATCCTGCTGGCGGATTCCGACCGCGGCGAGCCGGCCGAGGAACTGATCCACCAGTCCGAGATCATCTTCAGCCGCCTGGCCAGTTGCGCCAGCCCCGACGCCCAGCGGATGATCGAATCCATCCGCCGCAAGACCCGCTGGCACTATTCCTACGTCGGTCTGGCCGAGAGCGCCGGCGGCCCGTTCGAGCACTGGCGCATGGTCCGCGCCGGCCTCGCCGCCCGCGACGGGGCCATGGCGTCGGAGGGCGCGCGCAACATCCTCTACTACATGCAGAACGAGGTCATGCGCCTGATGATCTCCCGCGGCTTCGGCCTGCAGACCGACATGCCCCTCCCGCGCGCCAAGCGGGCGCGGGGCGCCTCCGCCTGACCTCTAAATCCGCTACCTGGAGCCGCCGACAATGACCTTCGCCCTGTCCCGTCGCGGCGTCCTGGCCGGCGCGTTTGCCGGCGGGCCCGTCCTGCTCGCCGGCCCCGCCCTGGCGGCGGGCGATCCGCCGCCGCCCGCGATGCAGGACGTCCTCGACTACGTGCAGTCGCAGAAGACCACCGGCTTCCTGGTCGTCCGCGACGGCCGGACGGTGATCGAGCGCAACTGGCCGCTGCCGGCCGACGCCGCCCCGTTCCGCGCGGCCTTTGCCTACGAGACCACGCCCGACGGCGAACTGCTGGAGGACGTGGCCTCCCAGCAGAAGAGCTTCGTCGCCATCCTCGCGGCCATCGCGGTCGACAAGGGCCTGCTGGCCGTCGACAAGCCCGTCGCCGACTACCTGGGCGCCGGCTGGTCGAAGGCTTCGCCCGAGCAGGAGCAGGCGATCCACGTGATCCACCTGCTGACCATGACCTCGGGCCTCGACGAGAAGCTGGCCTTCGCCGCGCCCGCCGGCTCCGCCTTCTTCTACAACACCCCCGCGTACGCCGTGACCAAGCGGGTCCTCGCCGCGGCGGCCAAGACCCCGCTGGAAACCCTCAGCCACGACTGGCTCACCGCGCCCGTCGGCATGGCCCGCACCGCGTGGCGCAAGCGGCCCGCGGCCCTCGCCGACTCCGGCAATCCCACCGGGCTGGTGACCTGCCCCCGCGACGTGGCCCGCTTCGGCCAGATGATCCTGGACGGGGGCCGGCTCGCCGATGGCCGCCGCCTGGTGTCCGAGTCGGGCTTCAAGGCGATGTTCGCGCCCACGGCGGCCAACCCCGCCTACGGCCGCCTCTGGTGGCTGAACGGCTCGCCCTACACCATCCGCCCGCTCGCCAACCGCATGGATGGCCCGCTGATCCCCGCCGCCCCGGTCGACCTGGTCGCGGCCCTCGGCGCCATGGACCGTAAGCTCTACGTGGTCCCAAGCCGCAAGCTGGTGGTCGTCCGCATGGGCCAGGCCGCCCCCGACAAGGGCTTCGACCAGCAGCTCTGGCTCCGCCTGATGAAGGCGCTGGCTTAGCTCGGTTCCCGCGCCGCCTTGGCGGCCGCCAGCGTCCGCACGTCGCGGCCTACGCCGGGGCGCTTCGGATACTCCAGTTGCGTCGCCACCAGTGCCGCGGTGTCGACGCCGTAGCGGCCGGCGATGCGCGACAGCGTGTCGTCCAGCACCTGCGCCGGCCGCCCGTCGAGCGCGATCCGCTCAGCCGCCGGCCAGCTCGCGGCCACCCGGTCGGGGCGCAGCTTCAGGCCGCTGCGGGTCGTGATGGACTTCCCGTTCGCCGCGTAGGTGACCGCCCGCGACCGGAACGTCCGCGACCAGGCGTCGGCGGCCAGGGCCAGCGACACCTCGTCCACGCCCTCCGACAGGGGCGCGCCCAGGGTCTCGCGGTTCCAGACGGCGACGCTGTTGCCGACCACGGTGGCCGCGAACGGGCGCGAGAAGCGGAAGGCGGCGCTGGCGTGCCGCGCGTCCCACGATCCCACGCCCAGCTCCGTCGCCACGGCCTGCGCCTTCGCCCGCCCGCCGATCGCCTCGATCAGCGTCAGCATCATCGGCATCGAGGCGCTGATCCCGGTGGTCGTGGCCACGTCGCGGTCCACGACGAAGCGCCGGTCGGCCACCACGGTCAGGCCCGGATGATCCTTCGGCAGGCGCGCCCGGTAGAACCAGTGCGTCGTCGCGCGCCGGTGGTCCAGCAGGCCGGCGGCGGCCACCACCTTCGCGCCCGCGCACACCCCGATGACCTTGGCGCCCTTGGCCGACTGTGCGCGCAGCCAGGCCATCACCGCCGGGTCGTCGTCGCGGCCCATGGCCGGGACGATCACATAGTCGGCGCCCTGCGGATACCTGCGGTCGAACTCGGCCGTGGTCGCGTCCGGCTGGGCCACCAGCGCAGGGTACAGCTTCAGCGGCCCCGGCTCCGTCGACAGCGCCAGCACGTCCGCCACGTCCGCCCGGCGCAGGATGCCGTAGGGCATCACATAGTCCGTGGTCTCGGTCATGGTCTCGCCGCCGGCGCCCAGCACCGCGACCACCGGCCGCGCCCGCTTCACCGGCTTCAGGGCGGCGAGCGTCGCCGCGGTCTCCTCGGCCGGGACCTCGGCGGCCGCCATCGCCGGCGGGGCAGGGGGCAGGGCCGCGATCCACCCGCCAAGGCCCAGGGCGACCAGCAGCGGCGCGGCGAGCACGCCCCAGAGCAGACGTCGTTTCATCGCGAGGCTCCTTTCGAGCCTGCGATACCGCCGCGGCCGTTTGGCTGAAATGACAAGGTTCACACGAATCCTGCCAGCGCTGCGCCGCCGATCCGCCGCGCTCCAAACCGCATCTTAGGATTTCGCTGTTCTCATCCCGCCGTCGACGTCCCGATCCGGGGGGATCACCGCCCATGCCGCAGTTCCATCGCCGCCGCCTGCTCGCCGTCTTCGGCGCAGGGCTCGCCGCCGCCGTGCCCGCCATCGCCTTCGCCGAGGGCGGCGCCGAGGAAGAGGCGCAGGCTGCGAAGCCGCGTCCCAAGCCCAAGGCCAAGCCTGCGCCCAAGCCCGCCGCCGCGCCGGCCGCCGAGGCCCACGCCGAAGCCGCCCCGGCCCACGCCGGCCCGCCCTCGGTCGCGCCCGAGGAGGCCATGTCACGGCTGATGAGCGGCAACGCCCGCTACGTCGAGGGCTACTCGGCCCACCCGCACGGCGACGCGCCGCGCCGCGTCGAGGTCGCCTCGGGCCAGCGCCCGTTCGCCACCATCCTCACCTGCGCCGACAGCCGCGTGCCGCCCGAGCTGATCTTCGACCAGGGCCTGGGCGACCTCTTCGTCATCCGCGTCGCCGGCAACGTGGTGGACGACGCCGTGCTGGCCTCGATCGAATATTCGGTCATCCACCTGGGCTCGACCCTGGTCATGGCCCTCGGCCACGAGCGCTGCGGCGCCGTGAAGGCCACCGCCGAGGCCCTGGCCGGCAAGGGCTCGCCCGAGGACGCCGACACCCGCATCGGCGCGCTGGCCGCCCTCATCACCCCCGCCGTGCGCGCCGTGCCCACCGGCTCGGCCGATCCGCTGGACGCCGCGGTCAGCCTCAACGCCTCCCACGCCGCCGCCGAGATCTTCGCCGGCTCGCGGCCGCTGCGCACACGGGTCCTGTCCGGCCAGCTCAAGATCGTGTCGGCGCGCTACGATCTGGACGACGGCCGGGTCACCCCCACACGCCAGGCTTGAGGCCCGCCGCCCGGCTCGGCGGAAGCTCGGTAAGAAATCGGCCTCCGGCCCGATCGACCCACCCATTTGGGGGATGGAAGGCCGATCCGGCTGCGGCATTCTGTCGGCCTCCCCCGGGTGCTGAGGATCTGGTGCCGGTATGCCTCGCGTATTGAAGTCCTACGTCGCGATCGACGTGGCCGCCGACGGCCGCACGATCAAGGAAACGTTCACCGCCCCCCACGACACGGCCGCCTCCCGCCGCGCGCTGTTCGCCGCCGAGGGCGTGGCGCTCTCGCTCTGGCGCGGCGAGCAGCTCATCGGCCGTTGGCGCCGCTCGGCCGACCGCAACTTCCGTCCCGCCCCCGCGGAAGACTGAGCCCGCGGCCGCGCGCGGAAAATCGAACGCGGATCGTCGGGGAACTGACATCGAAGCTCGGCATTTTGCACGCGCCGGGCGGATCGAGCTTGGCTGTCGTCGAGTTCGAGTGATGCCGCTGCGTGATCTCAAGTCCTACACCGCCATCGACATCGCCCCGAACGGCCAGGCCCAGAGCGACACCTTCGAGGCGCCGCACGACACCGCCGCCGCCCGCCGCGCCCAGTTCGCGGCCGAGGGCGAACTGCTCCAGCTCTGGCGCGACGCCCGCCTCGTGGGCTCCTGGCGCCGCATCGGCCCGCGCACCTTCGAGCGCGAACCTTTCTAGCTGCGCTTCAAATCCGCCGCGAACGCCGCCACCCTGGCCGCCCGCAACGCGCGCAGGGAGACCCGCCATGGCCCGTTTTGTCGCCTTCCGCAGTGACGGCGCCCGCATGACCTGCATCAACGTCGAACAGATCACCCTCGTCACCGACCAGGGCCCCGACGACACCAAGATCTACGTCACCGGCGGCCACCACGTGGTGGTCAACGAGCCGCTGGCCCAGGTGATGGCCACCCTGGCCGGCAAGGACGCCTGATACCCGAAACGGGTCTGCGACCCTGGCGCCGCTTGCCCGCCGGCCCGGCGTCCTCTACCTGCCGCAGCCCGTCCGCCGCCGGATCCCGACCATGCCCGGCCTGCCGCTGCCCGCCGCCGCCTCCGGCCCCCTGCCGGACCTCCTCGACGCCCTGCTCGACGAGACGCCGCAGGTGCGGGACCGCGCCCGCCAGCAGGCCCTGACCGATCGCTTCCTCGTCCCCGCGCTGCCGGCCCTCGAAGCCCTGTTCCTCGCCCTGCGCGCCGGCCTCGACCCCGCGCTGCGCCGCGCCCATCCCGACCGCCCCGACAAGCCCTACCCCAAGGGCCTGTGCCTGGAGATCACCCGGGCCGCCCAGGCCCGCCTCGAAACCCTCCGCCCGGACGACCTCGCCGAGCCCGCCGCAACCGGCCTCCGCGCCCTGCGCGCCTTTCAGGCCGCCGGCGGCCAGGTCCGCCGCGCCTGGGGCGACCTGCGCGGCCAGTTCTTCCAGAACGCCCTGATCGTCGGCGCCCTCTACGTCGACGTCGCCAACGACACCGTCGTGCTCACCAAGCCGCCGGTCGAGATCCTGCCCTTCGCCGCGGCCGACTTCCGCCCCATCCGCGACTACGCCCACTTCGCCGACATCGCCGGCCGCTACTGGGGCGTCCGCTGCGTTCCCAACCACCTGGCGCCCCGGCTCGCCCCGCACCTGCCGCTGATCCTGCTCGGCCCGGGCGGCGAGGTCTCGGTGGGCCCCGTCCTGCGCCACATGCTGGGCCTCGCGCTGGCCGGCCGGTTCGCCCCCAGCGCCCGGGCGCTCGCCGCCCCGCCCATGCCGCCCGCGCTCTTCGCCGCCCTGCGCATGGGCCTGGGCCCTG
>NZ_JANINU010000008.1 GCF_024508875.1 Phenylobacterium sp. | reverse complement strand
AGGTCTACGGCCGCTGGACCAGCCAGCTCCCCAGCCGCTTCGTCGACGAACTGCCCCCCGCCAACGTCGAGGCCGCCTCCGAGACCGGCTACACGGGCGGCGGCCCGGGCATGCAGCAGCACGGCAGCCGCTGGGACGCAGACCCCAGCTTCGGCAACGGCTACGATTCCCCCGGCTGGCGCCGCGCCCAGGCGAACCAGTATCGCGGCAGCCATCCGGGCCGTCAGCAGGTGATCGAAGGCGACGGCCGCCTGATCGCCACCTCCGACAGCTCGGCCGCCAGCGCCTACAAGCGCGGCGACCGCGTCTTCCACATCAAGTTCGGCTACGGCTCGGTCCGCGGCGTCGAAGGCAACAAGCTGACGGTGAACTTCGACAAGGCCGGCGAAAAGAAGGTCATCGACAGCTTCGTGGAGAAGCAGGGCTGAACGCCGTCTACATGATGGCCAGTGGCCGCCATGGCACGCTCTACGTGGGCGTGACGAGCGATCTATTGGGACGCATCAGCCAGCACCGCGAAGAAATCTACCCCGGCTTCACGAGCCGCTACGGCGTGAAGCGCCTCGTCTGGTTCGAGACGTACGATGGCATCGTTGACGCGATCCAGCGGGAGAAGTCCCTCAAGAAGTGGAAGCGTCAGTGGAAGATTGAGCTGATCGAGAGTTCGAACCCAGATTGGGACGACCTCTACCCAAGCTTCTTCCAGGCTGAAGGCGCTCTATCCCATCTGCAACCGCCCACACGTTCCTACTAATTCCACTCGTCATGGCCGGGCTTGACCCGGCCATCCATTCCAGGGCGCCAGCCGAACGACACCGGGTCTTGCGCCAGGCCGGTTGGATGGCCGGGTCAAGCCCGGCCATGACGAGCGTTAAAGGCGGACCTCACCGCGAACCTGAGGAGACCGTCCCAGAACCGCCGCCGAACGCCGTTGCCTAACGCCCCCCGATAGCCTCTCATCTCCCCAGGGAGAGCGTCGCATGGCCATCGCCGCCGCCAGGGTCTATTCGGACGGCCACCGGCTCCGGTCGCTGTGGCTGGACGACCCGCACGACCGGCCCGTCCAATCGCACCAGTTCGCCTGGATCGGCCTGGTCGACCCCGACGACGCCGAGCTCGCCGCCCTGAAGGCCCGCTTCGACCTCCATCCGCTCGCCGTCGAGGACGCGCTCTGCGAGCACCCCATCCCCAAGGTCAGCGTCTACGGCGACCAGATCTTCGTGGCCGCCCGCACCGCGCGGCTGGAAGGCGAGACCATCGTCTACGGCGAGACCTGCGCCTTCGTCTGCCGCAACTACATCATCACCGTCCGCAAGGGCTCGGACAAATCCTACACCGCCCTGCGCCGCGACCTGGAGGACGCCCCCACCCTGCTGCGGCACGGCATCGCCTATGTGCTCTACGCCCTGCTCGATTTCATCGTCGACAGCTACCAGCCCATCGTCGAGGACATCGAGGAGGAGGTCCTGGCCGTCGAGCGCCGCGCCCTCGACGCCTTCCTGAGCCGCGAGGACGTGACCCACCTGTTCAACCTGCGCCAGGAGCTGATGCGCTTCCGGCGCATGCTGGGACCGATGGAGGAGGTCTGCGCCCGGCTGGAGCACCTGAACCTGCCCTTCATGGACGCCCATGTGCGGCCCTACTTCCGCGACGTCGGCGACCACGTGCGCCGGGTGGCGAGCTCGGCCGAAGGCCTGCGCGACGTGCTCTCGTCCGTCTTCGAGGTGTCCAACCTGTTCGAGCAGCAGCGCCAGGGCGAGATCACCCGTCGGCTGGCCGCCTGGGCCGGCATCCTCGCCGTGCCCACCGCCATCGCCGGCCTCTACGGCATGAACTTCGAGTTCATGCCCGAGCTGCACTGGAAATACGGCTACTTTGCCATCTGGGGCGTCATCGTCGTCACGTGCCTAGCCCTGTTCGCCACGTTCCGCCGCGCGCGCTGGCTCTAACAAAAGGCAACCTTTCGCCGCGCCGGACGTATCAGCGGCATGCGGAACCTGATCCGGAACGAAGACCTCAAGACCCTCTTCTTCGGGGTCTCGGTCGCCGCGGCCAGCGGCCTGCTGATGGGCGCGGCCTTCTATCCGAACCTGCACGCCGACGACGTCCGCGGCCCGCAGATGCTGCTGAGCGGCGGCGGCCCTCGGAGCCATGTCGAGACGGCAGACGCGAGCTGGACCAGCTACGCGGGCCGCGTCCCCGATTACGTGGTCGGAACCGATTCCCTGCGCCCGCCGCGCTATCAGGTGCTTGCCTACGACGAGCGCGCCGAGCACCAGACCGCCGAGACCGGGGACGTCGCGGACACCGGCGACGTCATGGCCTACGAGGCCCCGGCGCAGGTCCAGCCCGCCCAATGGCGTGAGGAACCGCGCGAGCCGGCCCGCTATCCCTCGCAAGCCGGCAATGTCGTCTACGAGGCCGACCTGCCCGCGCCGCCCCCGCCGCCGTCCGACCAGGACGAAGCGCCGCTCTAGCCCGATCCCCCTCGCCTTTCGGCGGCGCAGCCGTTAGAGCCTCGCGCCCATGAGCGAAGAGGCCGTCCAGATCATCGCCCGCGGGCCCCGCGCCGAAGCCGAGGCCGCCGCCGCGGCGCTCGAGGCGCACCCGGCGACCGAGTCCGTCACCTTCTCGATCCTGGAGGAGGACGAGGATCGCGACGTCTGGCGCATCGACGCCTTCCCCAACGAAGCCGATGAGCAGGAGGCGGTCGTCGAGGTGCTGAAGGGCTACGCCGCCCTGCGCACCGTCGTCGAGAAGCTGGCCGACGCCGACTGGCTGGCCATGGCGCTGTCGGGCCTGCCGCCCGTGCGCGCCGGCCGCTTCTTCGTCTACGGCGCCCACGACAAGGGCCTGGCTCCGGCCAGCACGGTCAACCTGCGCATCGAGGCGGGCGCGGCGTTCGGCACCGGCCACCACGGGACGACGGTCGGCTGCCTGCAGGCCTTCCACGACCTGCTGAAGGCCCAGCGGTTCGAGCGCGTGCTCGACGTCGGCTGCGGCACAGGCGTGCTGGCGATCGCCGCGGCGCGGACCGGCTCGCGGATCGCCGTCGGCACCGACATCGACGGCCCTTCCGTGCGCATCGCGAACGAGAACGCCGCCCTGAACCAGTGCGACGCCCGCTTCGTCCACGCCTCGGGACTTAACGATCAGAAGGTGCGCGCCGAAGGCCCTTACGATCTTGTTTTCGCCAACATCCTGGCGCCGCCGCTGGTGGCGCTGTCGCACGACATCAAGCTGGCGCTGAAGCCGGGCGGTATCGCCATCCTCTCCGGCCTGCTCCGCACCCAGGAGCGCCGCGTGCTGGCCGCCTACACCTCCAAGGGCTTCCGGCTGGTGCGCCGCCTGCACCGTGACGCCTGGGCCACGCTGGTCCTGCGCCGCGCCTGATCGCGGGAACCCGGCGCTCCACGGCCACGTTCTTCCGCCCGACGCCCAAGCGGGGCCTTGAACGGAAGGACGCGAACATGTCCGAGCAACACTACGAACGCACGACCGTCACGCGTGAACCGGAACGGGTGGTGATCCGCGAACGCGGGAGCGCCGCCGGCTGGTGGGTCGCGGCCCTCGCCGCCGTGATCGCGCTGATCGCGGTCTTCTTCTTCGTCAGCCAGTCGGGCCCGTCGCGAGACGATCTGCAGGCCGCCCGCGAGCAGGGCGCCGCCGAGGCGAACCTCGCCACCGCCACCCAGAACGCCCAGCAGGCCGCCTCCACCGCCGCCCAGTCCGCGCAGCAGGCGGCCCAGAACGCCGCCTCGGCCACCGAGAGCGCCGCCACCGCCGCCGCCGCTCGCACCGACGAGGTGATCGACGACGCGCAGAAGGCGGCTTCGGACGCCGTCACCACCGAACCCGAACGCTAACCGACCGCCTTCTTCGCGCCGAGCGCCGCCAGCCAGTGGCGCTCGCGCTCCTTGATCAGGTCCGTGAGGCCGAGGCGCGTCAGCTCCTCGGCCTCGATGTTTTCCAGCACCTCGAACGCCAGTCCCGCCTCGCCGCCATGGGCGTTCCAGGCGGCCTGCATGGCCTTGTTCATGTGGCCGCCCATGCGCAGGCTGAACCAGTGGCGGGTCTTCTGGCTCTCGACGTTGCTCGCGCCGGCCACCCACGCCTCGCCGGTCGCGGGGCAGCGCACGGCATAGACCCCGGCCTGGGTCTTCTTTTCCTTGTAGTCGCGGATCGCCTCGCGCCGGCTCTGCTTGTCCATGGTGCCCCATAGACGACCCCGCGTCCATCGTCAATTTTACCCGGATTAAATACGCAGGCCCGCGGCCCCTTTGCCCCGGCCCGGCGAACGGCTTACATGCCGGCCATGCGCCAGACTTTCGACGAAAGCACCGATCCTTCGTTCGGCCCCAAGCACGTCCCCCTCATCCGCCAGGCGATGGCGAAACAGGGCCTGGACGGCTTCCTCGTGCCGCACGAGGACGAGCACCAGAACGAGTACCTGCCCGCCGCCAACGACCGCCTCGCCTGGGCCACCGGCTTCACCGGCTCGGCCGGCGCCGCCGTGATCCTCAAGGACAAGGCCGCGGTCTTCGTGGACGGGCGTTACACCCTCCAGGTTCGCGACCAGGTGGACGGCAAGCTGTTCGAGATCCGCGACCTCGTCGACGGCGGTGTGCCCGCCTACCTCGAAACCGCCACGGCGCGGGGCCAGAAGATCGGCTACGACCCGCGCCTCCACAGTCCCGACGCGCTGGGCCACCTCAAGGCCGCCGCGGCGAAGACCGGCGCCGAGCTCGTCGCCGTCAACGACAACCCGCTGGACCAGGCCTGGGGCCAGGCCCGTCCCGCGCAGCCGACCGCACCGGTCGTCCCGCACCCGGCCGAGTTCTCCGGCGAGGATTCCAGCGCCAAGCGCACGCGCGTCGGCGCGGCCGTGGCCGCGAAGGGCGGCGACGCGGCCGTCCTGACCGCCCCCAGCTCGATCGCCTGGCTGTTCAACGTCCGCGGCGGCGACGTCATCCGCTCGCCCCTGCCGCTTGGCCAGGCCATCCTGAACAAGGACGGCACGGCCCGCCTGTTCCTCGACCCGGCCAAGGTCAGCGAGGAGCTGCCCGCGTGGCTGGGCAACCAGGTCCGGCTGGAAACCCCCGACGACCTGCCCGGCGCCCTCGCCGAGCTGAAAGGCCAGAGCGTGGTGGTCGATCCTGCCCAGTCCTCGGCCTGGTACTTCGACACCCTGCAGCAGGCCGGCGCCACCGTGATCCGCGGCGAAGACCCCTGCGCCCTGCCCCGCGCCCAGAAGAACGACGTCGAGATCCAGGGGACGCGCAACGCCCACGCCCGCGACGGCGCCGCCCTGACCCGCTTCCTGCACTGGATGGCCACCGAGGGCCAGGCGAACCCGCCGGACGAAGTGGAGGCCGTCAGCAAGTTGGAGGCCTTCCGCGAGGCCACGGGCATGCTGAAGGACCTCAGCTTCGACACCATCGCCGGCGCCGCCTCGAACGGCGCCATCGTCCACTACCGGCCGACCCAGCGGCTCAACAAGCGCTCGGAGCAGGGTTCGCTGTTCCTCGTCGACTCCGGCGCCCAGTACCTCGACGGCACCACCGACGTGACCCGCACGGTCGCCATCGGCGAGCCCTCGGCCGAGATGCGCCAGCGGTTCACCCTGGTGCTGAAGGGCCATCTGGCCCTCGCCGCGATCCGCTTCCCGGCCGGGACCACCGGCTCGGCCCTCGACGTGCTCGCCCGCGCAGCCCTCTGGATGCATGGCCTGGACTACGACCATGGCACCGGTCACGGGGTCGGCAGCTATCTAGGGGTCCACGAGGGTCCGCAGCGCATATCCAAGGCGCCGAACTCCGTCGCCCTGAAGCCCGGCATGATCCTGTCGAACGAGCCCGGCTACTACAAGGAAGGCGCCTACGGCATCCGGATCGAGAACCTGCAGGTGGTCACCCCGGCCGCGCCGATCCCTGGCGGCGAGCGGTCCATGCTGGGCTTCGAGACCCTGACCCTGGCGCCCATCGACCGCCGCCTCATCGACCGCGACCTGCTGACCGCCGACGAACGCGCCCAGCTCGACGCCTACCACGCCCGGGTGCGCGAGGTGGTGGGGCCGCAGCTCGAACCCGAGGTGCGGCGCTGGCTCGACGAGGTCACGGCGCCGATCTGATGAGCGAGCCCAACGCCCAGCAGGCGACCTACTGGAACGACAGCGCCGGCCCGACCTGGGCCGAACTCCAGGAACCGCTCGACCGCCAGCTTGAGCCCCTGGGCCGCAGAGCCATGGCCGAGCTCGACCTGCGGGCCGGCAAGCGGGTGCTCGACATCGGCTGCGGCGCCGGCGCGAGCACCCTGGCCCTTTCGTCCACCGGCGCCGAGGCGGTCGGCGCCGACATCTCCGGGACGCTGCTGGGCGTCGCCCGCCGCCGCGCCGAGGGTCTCTCGGGCGTCGCCTTCCTGAACGCCGACGCCCAGACCTTCGCCTTCGAGCCGGCCAGCTTCGACGCCGTCTTCTCGCGTTTCGGCGTGATGTTCTTCGCCGACCCGCCGGCCGCCTTCGCCAATATTCGCCGGGCGATGAAGCCGGGCGCGAAGCTGGCGTTCGTCTGCTGGCGCACACCGGCCGAGAACCCGATCATGAGCCTGCCGATGCAGGCTGCCCTTCCCCACATCGACGCGCCGCCCCCGCCGCCGGAGCCGGGCGCACCGGGCCCCTTCGCCTTCGCCGATCCCGCGCGGGTGAACGCCATCCTGGCCGACGCCGGCTTCTCGGGCGTGACGCTGACGCCGCACGACGAGGCGATCGGCCCGGGCGACCTGGAGACCACCCTGGGCCTGGCCCTGCGCGTCGGCCCGCTGGGCGGCCTGCTGCGCGAGAACCCCGACAAGCGCGACGCCGTCATCGCCGCCGTCCGCGCCGCCCTCGCCCCGCACGTCACGCCCGACGGCGTGAAGCTGGGCTCGGCCACCTGGATCGTCACCGCCACGGCCTGAGGAGCCCAATGCGCCGGATCGCCACCACCCTCGCCGCCATCCTGGCCCCCGTGGCGCTCGCGGCGCCCGCAGCGGCCGCCACGCCCGACGAGACCGCCGCCGTCGCAGCGGTGCAGGCGTTCTTCGACGCCATGGCCGCCCAGGACCGCGCGGCGCTGGCCGCCGTCACCCTGCCCGGCAGCGTCTACACCGCCATCCGCCCCGCCGACGGCGGTGCCACGAAGGTCAGCCGCATCCCGGTCGAGGACTTCATCAAGAACCTGCGCCCGGGCCTGCACGAGGCCATGTGGTCGCCGCGCGTGGTCGTCCGCGCGGGCCTCCTCGCCACCGTCACCGCGCCCTACGAGTTCAAGCTGGACGGTAAGACCACCCACTGCGGCATCGACGTCTTCGACCTCGCCAAGGTCGAGGGTCGGTGGAAGATCGCCGCCGCCACCTGGACCGCCGAAGCCGACGCCTGCCCCGAGCTCAAGGCCGCCAAGGCCCCCTGAGCCGCCGCCTGCTCAGCGCGCCACCAGGGCCAGCCACTCGTCCTCGGTCATCACCTGTATGCCCAGCTCGGTGGCGGTCTTCAGCTTCGAGCCGGCGCCGGGGCCGGCCACCACGAGGTCGGTCTTCTTCGACACCGAGCCCGAGACCTTCGCCCCCAGCCCCTCGGCCTGCGCCTTGGCTTCGTCGCGGGTCATCTTCTCCAGCGCGCCCGTGAAGACGATCGTCTTGCCCGCCACGGCGGTGTCGGTCTTCGGCCGCTCGGCCGGCACGACCTTCAGTTCGGACAGCAGGTCGCTGACCAGCGTCCGGTTGTGGTCCTCCCCGAAGAACTCGGCGATCATCCGCGCGGCCACCACGCCCACGGCGTCCACCGCCGCCACCTCCAGGAACGCCTCTCCAGGGGTCTCCGCCGCCGCCTGCCGCGCCGCCGCCTCGAACGGGGCCCAGTCGCCGAACCGGGCCTCCAGCGCCGCCCGCGCCTTGGCGTTCAGCTTCGGGATCGCCAGCTTCAGGTGGCTGTCCAGCGACAGGCCCGGCGGCGCCAGCACGCCCTGCCCCGCCCGCGCGAAGTCCAGCACGGCCGCCACCGCGGTCGGCCCCAGCCCGTCCAGGTCCGACAGCTCGGCATAGACCGGCCCCGCCATCTGCGCGGCCGCAGCGGTCGCGGTGCCGACGAACGCCTCCACGGTCTCGAAATGCCGCGCCAGCGCCAGCGATGTCGTCTCCCCCACGTGCCGGATGCCGAGGGCGTAGATGAACCGGTCCAGCCCGGTCGTCTCGCGTCGCGACTCGATGCTGGCCAGCAGGTTGCCCACGCTGGTCTCGCCGAACCGCTCGGTCTCCAGCAGCTCGTCGCGCCGCGCGTGCAGCCGGAAGATGTCCGCCGGCGAATTCAGCCAGCCGCGCTCCGTGAACAGCGTCAGTTGCTTCTCGCCCAGCCCCTCGATGTCGAAGGCCCGCCGCGACACGAAGTGCCGCAGGTGCGCCAGCTTCTGGAACGGACAGGCGAACTCGCCCGAGCACCGCCGCACCACCGTCTCGGCCCCCGACGCGGTCGTCTCGCGCACCAGCTCGGTGTGCAGCGGACACGGGCAGTGCGTCGGGAATGCGAACGGCGGCGCGTCCGCCGGCCGCTCGTCCATCACTACCGACACGATCTGCGGGATCACGTCGCCGGCGCGCTGCAGCACCACCGTGTCGCCGACCCGCACGTCCTTGCGCGCGATCTCGTCGGCGTTGTGCAGCGTGGCGTTGGTGACCACCACCCCGCCCACCGTCACCGGCCGCAGCCGCGCCACCGGCGTCACCGCGCCGGTCCGGCCCACCTGGATGTCGATGGCCTCCAGCACCGTCCGCGCCTGCTCGGCCGGGAACTTGCGCGCGATCCCCCACCGCGGCGCGCGGCTGACGAACCCCAGCCGCTGCTGCCAGTCCAGCCGGTCGACCTTATAGACCACCCCGTCGATGTCGAAGGCCAGCTTCGGCCGCCGGGCTTCCATGTGCGCATAGGCGGCCAGCAGGCCCGCGGCGTTCTCCACCCGCTGGCTGTCGGCCGTGATCTGGAAGCCCCACGCCTTCAGCGTCTGCAGCGCCTCCCACTGGGTCTGCGCGAACGGGGCGGAATGCGCGCCCCAGGCATAGGCGAAGAAGCGCAGGGGCCGCGCCGCCGTGATCGCAGCATCGATTTGGCGCAGCGAACCGGCGGCCGCGTTCCGGGGGTTGGCGTAGGTCTTCTGCCCCGCCGCCTCGGCCGAGGCGTTCAGCGCGGCGAACTCCTCGTGGCCGAGATAGATTTCGCCGCGCACCTCGATCTCGTCCGGCCAGCCCGCGCCCGCCAGCCGATGCGGAATCTCCCGGATCGTCCGCACGTTGGCCGTCACGTCCTCGCCCACCCGACCGTCGCCGCGCGTCGCCGCCCGCACCAGCTCGCCGCCGCGGTAGAGGATCGAGCAGGACAGCCCGTCGATCTTCGGCTCGGCCGTGTAGCCCACGGTCTCGCCGGCGCCGAGGCGCAGGAACCGGCGGATCCGCGCGTCGAACTCCACCGCCTCCTCGTCGGCGAAGGCGTTGTCGAGGCTGAGCATCGGCACGCCGTGCTCGATCGCCTTGAACTTGTCCGAGCGCGCCGCCCCCACCTTCAGCGACGGCGAATTCTCCCGCACCAGGTGCGGGAAGCGCGCCTCGATCTCGTCGTTCCGGCGCTTCAGCGCGTCGTATTCGGCATCCGAGATCGTCGGCGCGTCGTTGCGATAGTAGGCGATGTCGTGCTGCGCCAGCTCGTCCGCGAGCCAGGTCAGCGCCTCCACGGCCTGCGCTTCGGTCAGATCGGCGACGGGGGTCCGGGAATCCATGCTGCGACCCTAGATCAAGTGGCGACGCGCCTCGACCCACTCCAGCATGGCCTTCGCCTCGGGATCGTAGCCTTCGGAGGTCGCCTCGATGATCCGACGGTCGGCCCAGAGCTCCAGCGCCTCCAGGATCGCGCGGCGCTCTTCCTTCGGCCAGGTCTCGAACGCGGCATGCTCAAGCTTGGGCAGGATCATATGCGCGTCGCTCGTCGTCATGGAGCTGTAGGCGGGCGCTTGGATCATCACGCTCAGGAAGCGCGCCAGGGCGAACTTGAATGTCGCCACGCCGCCCACGGTGCTGATGGCCCGGAACACGAGTAGGTCGATGTCATGGCCGTCCAGCCGGTCCATGCCCTTGGCGAGCAGCCCTTCGATCCATTCCGTGCGGTCCGGCGAGACGTTGCGGCCGATCGCCAGGTCGTGCCGCTGGCCCGAGAACGCCGCGTTCAACCGCGCCAGGACGATCTCGCCTTCCTGCACGACGGCCTCAGGCGTCCATCAGCGCCCGCGCCGCCGCGCGCGCCGCGTCGGTGATCTGGGCCCCGGCGAGCATCCGGGCGATCTCCTCCTCGCGGTCGGCCGGCGACAGGATCTCCACCGCCGTGCGGATGCGCTCGGCGTCGCCGGCCTTGGCGATGCGCCAGTGGGCCTCGGCGCGAGCCGCCACCTGCGGGCTGTGCGTCACCACCAGCACCTGCGCCGCCTGGGCCAGGCGCTTCAGGCGCAGGCCCACCGCATCGGCGACCGCGCCGCCCACGCCCTGGTCCACCTCGTCGAAGATCATCAGCGGCTGGGCGCCGGCCGCCCGGCCCGCCAGCGCCGCCTTCAGCGCCAGCGCGAACCGCGCCAGCTCGCCGCCCGAGGCGATGGCCCCCAGGTCGCCGAACGGCGCGCCGGGGTTGGTGGCGATCTCGAAGGCGACCCGGTCGGCGCCGGCCGGCCCTGCGCGATCCTCGTCCAGCGGCTCGACCGCCACCCGGAACCGCGCCTTCTCCAGCTTCAGCGGCGCAAGCTCGGCCATCACCGCCTCGGCCAGCCGCTCGCCGGCGGCGCGGCGCGCGGCGCTCAGCGCGGTCGCCGCCTCCAGGTAGGCGGCGCGGGCCGCGGCCTGGGCCGCCTCGGCCGCCTTCAGCGTCTCCTCGGAGGATTCCACCGCCCGCAGCCGCTCGGCGAACCGCACGCGCAGCGCCGGCAGCTCCTCGACGGCCACGTTCAGCTTGCGGGCGAGGCCCCGCAGGTCGAACAGCCGCTCCTCGGTCTTCTCCAGGCGATCTGGCTCGAAGTCGAAGGCGGATGCGGCGCCGTCGATCGCCGCCTCGGCCTCGCCGGCCTCCACCAGCACCCGGTCCAGCGCCTCGGACGCCGCCGCCAGCCGCGACACCGCCGCCCCGTCCTCTGCCGCGCCGGCGCTCACCGCCCGCTCGCGCGCCCGCTCCAGCGCCCGGATCGCCGAGGCCACTTTGCCGCCCAGCCCGTCGAACGTCTCGCGCGCCGCGGCGATGTCGGCCAGCGCCTTCTCGGCGGCGCCCAGCACGGCGCGCTGCTCGGCCAGCTCGGTCTCCTCGCCCTCGCGCGGGTCCAGCCGGTCCAGCTCCGACAGCCGGAACGTCAGCTCCTCGGTCTCGGCCGCCGAGCGCGCCACCTCGGCGCGGAGCTGGTCCACCCGCTCGCGCGCCTCGCGCCAGGTCTTCCAGGCGGCGCCCACCGCGGCCCCCTGCCCGTCCAGGGCCCCATAGGCGTCCAGCAGCGGGCGGTGGGTGCGCGCGTCCAGCAGGCCCACGGTCTCGTGCTGGCCGTGCACCTCCAGCAGAGCCTCGCCCAGCTCCTTCAGCACGCCGACGCCGGTGGCCTGGTCGTTGACGAAGGCGCGGCTGCGGCCGTCGGCGCTCAGCGTCCGTCGCAGGACGAGGTCCTCGTCCTTGGCGTAGGCCAGGCCCTTGTCTTCGAGGAGGTCCCAGACGGGATGGTCCGGCGCCGGGGCGAAGGCGGCCGTCGCCACCGCTTGGCCGGCCCCGCGCCGCACCAGCCCAGCGTCGCCGCGCGCGCCGGTGGCCAGGCCCAGGGCGTCCAGGATGATCGACTTGCCGGCCCCGGTCTCGCCGGTAAGCGCAGTCAGGCCCGGCCCGATGGACAGGTCCAGCGCCTCGATCAGCACCACGTCGCGGATCTGCAAGCCGATCAGCATCGCTGCGGAAGATCGTATGGAATCAGGCGGGAAAGAAGGGGGCGGACGGCTTTTGTTCCGCCCGTCGCGCGCATGCGGCCTACTTCGGCTCGGGCGCCGGGTCGACCGGCGGCAGCTTCTCTTCCTTCTTGCCCAGCGGCAGCTTGAAGAGGGTGCGCTGGTCGGCCGCCTTGCTCTGCTCCACGGCCACGTTGGAATCGCTCGCTCCCGGCGGGGCCACGGTCTTGTCCTTGTCGCGGCGGAACGGCATGCGGAAGATGCCGCGCGCGCCGCTGGCCTTGGGCTCGACGGCCGGCTTCAGGCCCTTCGCGGTCAGCAGTTTGTAGGCGTCGGCGTACCAGGGATCGCCCGGGTAGTTGTAGCCCAGCACCGCGCCGTTGCGCTTGGCCTCTTCCAGCAGGCCGAGGGTCAGGTAGGCCTCCACCAGCCGGTACAGCGCCTCGGGCGTGTGGCTGGTGGTCTGGTAGCGGTCGACGACGGTCTTGAACCGGTTGGTCGCCGCCAGGGTGTCGCCCTGGCGCAGGTACCAGCGGCCGATGGTCATCTCCTTGCCGGCGAGCTGGTCGTTGACCATGTCGATCTTCAGGCGCGCGTCGGCCGCGTACTCCGTGCGCGGATAGCGCTGCACCACGTCGCGCAGCGCCTCCAGCGCCTGGCCGGTGGCTGCCTGGTCGCGGTTCACGTCGACGATCTGCTCGAAGTAGCAGATGGCCTTGATGTAGTGGGCGTAGGCCGCCGTCTGGTTGCCCGGATAGAGCTGGATGAAGCGGTCGGCGTCGCCGATGGCCTCGGCGTAGTCGTTGCCCTGGTAGTGGGCGTAGGCCTGCATCAGGATCGAGCGGCGCGACCATTCCGAATACGGGTGCTGGCGCTCCACTTCCTGGAAGTAGTTGACCGCCTGGTTCCACTGGCGGCGGTCCAGCCGGTCGGCGCCCGTCGCGTACAGCAGCTCCACCGGGCGCTCTTCATAGGCCAGCCGCGGCTTGTTCTTCTTGTTGCCGGCGCAGGCGCTGAGGGCGAGCGCGCAGGCGGTGACGACGAGCACCGCACGGGTGGAATTTCGAACCGAAGACACCTTCACCTCAAGACAGCGCGCACGCCCCCGCACGGAGAGTCGCTTCTACACCACCACTTGTGGCGAGCAAACGGCGGTGCGGCCATGTCGCGCGAGGCCAGCGCGAAGTGGATCGTCGCGTCGCGACCGAGCGGACGTCGCAAGCCGGCGACTTAGAGCGTCTGCCGCAGCCCCTCGACCTCCTGGGCCTGGGTCACCTGCGGCTTGGCCATCCCCAACTGGTCCATGACCATCTCCGAGAGGGTCGGCAGGCTGGCGCGGTCCACCCGGTGGCTGTCGCCCCAGAGGTCGGCGCGCATCAGCGCCTTCGGGCAGTGCAGGTACGCCTCGCGCACCTCGATCCTCAACAGGGTCTTGGGGACCTTGCCGAACTCCTCGAAGTCGGCCGCGAGGGCGTCGTCGACCACCAGGCGCGCCGGCCCGTTGACGCGGTAGATGTCGTCCACACCCGGGATCATGAACATCAGCCCGACCTCCCCCGAGCCCTCGGCGATGTTGCGCAGGGAATCCAGGCGGTTGTTGCCCGGCCGGTCGGGCATGACGAGGCTCCGCCCATCCTCCGCGACCCGGACGAACCCCGGCCCGCCGCCGCGCGGCGAGACGTCGACCCGCCCCTCGGGTCCCACCGTCGCCAGGCAGGCGAACGGCGACAGCGCGATGAAGCGGCGGCCGTGCGGGTCCACATGATCGAGGCACTTGGCGACCGTCAGCGGGTGCGGCGGCTTGTACAGCACGTCGAGCTGCGCCTTGTCGTCATCGGTCATGGCTCGGCCTCCCGCCGCCAGTAGGACCCAACTGCGAACCGCTCGCAACAACTTCGTTCCAAATCCCCGCCCTCCCCCCCTTCTCATGAGCATGGGAAGGGAAACCCCTCCCTCTCCGGCTCGTCATCCCCGGGCTTGTCCCGGGGATCCAGAAGCGCCGATGGCCAGGCCGCGCGCACCCGCCCCGCCCGCCCCCCACCTCTCTGGCTCGTCATCCCCGGGCTTGACCCGGGGATCCATTCCAGGCGCCGGCCAGGTTTCCACGG
>NZ_JANINU010000007.1 GCF_024508875.1 Phenylobacterium sp. | reverse complement strand
GTTGCGACATGAACGAAAGAAGAACATGCGACCCCGCGGGGAGTCAAAGTTGTTCGTGATTTTTCTTCACGTGCCCCTGTCTCCGCCCGTCATGGCCGGGCTTGACCCGGCCATCCATGCAGCCGTGGAAACCTGGCCGGCGCCCTGGAATGGATCCCCGGGTCAAGCCCGGGGATGACGAGCTGAGAGGGGGGAGCGAGACGGCCGGCGCTGTGGGGGAGGCCTGCCCTCTCGACCACGCCCTCTTCGCGGCGTGGTCTCCCCCTCCTCGGTGAGGGAGAGGAAGGGGGCTCAGTCGAGGGGCCGGACCCAGATGTTGCGGAAGCTGACGGGGCCGCCGCCGGGGTGGGCCTGGAGCTTGATCGGGGCGCGGCCGTGGGGGGCGTATTCGGGCTTGCCGATGTAGCGGGTGGGTCCGGCGAGGGCGAAATCGTTCTGGACGAGCACGCCGTTGTGGAAGGCGGTGACCTTCGCCGGGGTCTCCAGCTTGCCGTCCGTCGTGAACGTCGGCGCGGTCCAGACCACGTCGTAGGCCTGCCACTCGCCGGGCGGTCGCATGGCGTTCGCGAGGGGCGGGGCCTGTTTGTAGAGACTGGCGGCCTGGCCGTTCACGTAGGTGGCGTTGCGGTAGGAATCGAGCACCTGCAGCTCGTAGCCGGCGTCGCCGGGACCGGTGGACGCCAGGAAGACGCCGCTGTTGCCGCGGAGCTGGCCCGAGCCGGCGACGTCGGCCGGGACCTTCCACTCGATGTGGAGCTGGTAGCTGCCGAAGGCGCGCTTGGTCTCGATGTTGCCGGCGGCGAGCTTCACCACCATCGCGCCGTCCTGCACCGCCCAGCCGGCGGGGCCTTTGTCCTTCACCGAGACCCATTCGGAGAGGTCCTTGCCGTCGAAGAGGACGACGGCGTCGGACGGCGCGCCGCCGGGCTGGGCGGCCGGGGTGACCACGGGCGGCGCGGGGCCGGCCTGCTCCGTGTCTTCGGGCTTCTGGGCGCAGGCGGGGCCGGCGAGCGCCAGGGCCAGGGCGGCGAGGGCGAGGCGGGTCCACGCCATGCTCAGGCCTCGGACATCTTGAGGATCGCCGCCCATTCCTCGGGCCGCACGGGGGAGACCGAGAGCCGGCCTTGGCGGATCATCTCCAGGGACGCGAGCGCGGGGTTGGCCTTCATGTCCTTGAGGGCGACGGGCGACTTCAGTTCGCGCACCGGCGCCAGTTCGACGGCGACGAAGCGGCCGGTCGGATCCGTGGCGTCGGGGAAGGCTTCCTTGACGACCTTGGCGATGCCGACCACCGCAAGGCCCTCCTGGGAGTGGTAGTAGAGCACCTCGTCGCCCACCTTCATGGCCTTCAGGTGCAGGGCGGCGGCGTTGTTGCGCACGCCGTCCCAGACGGTCTTGCCGTCGCGCTGCAGGTCGGCGAAGGCGTACTTGGCGGGCTCGGACTTCACGAGCCAGTGGTTCCCCATGGGGCGGTCCTCCGGATGGCCGGTGGGACCATGCCCCGGCGCAGGCGGCGCGTACAGCCGCCGCCGGCGTTCAGGCCGCGGCCGGCCGGGCGTAGAGTTCGCGGACCGCCTGCAGGCCGTGCAGGATCTCGGCGCGCTCGGCGGCATAGGGCTTGCGCGAGACCATGAAGCGCCAGGCGCGCACGTGGACGGCGATCGCCTCGCGGTCGGCGGCGCCGGCGGCGATGAGGTCGTCGATCAGGCCGATCAGGCTCTTCACCACCTCGCCCGCGCCGTCGCGGCCGTCGTCGGGATAGGTCTCGACCACGTCGCGCAGAGTGCGCAGGTCGGAGGCCGGCGTGGTCTTCGGCAGAGCGGCCAGCAGGCCCTCGGCCAGGCCCAGCACGGCGGCGTCGCCGGCGCGGCGGCTGGGCTTGGGGGCGTCTTCGTCGTGGGTCATCGGATCAACGCGGACGGGTTCGCGAGGAACTATGCACGAGGCGGCTTAACGGTGGCCTACCGGCGAAGATACTTGACGCAGGCAACTATCTGGCGCCCAATCCCGGCATGAGCCAGACCGACACCGTGGCGGCCGTCCGCCGCTTCAACCGCTTCTACACCCGCGCCATCGGCGTGCTGGAGCGGGGCTACATGGGCGGGCCCTACACGCTGGCCGAGAACCGGGTGCTGTACGAGATCGCGCACGGCGGCGGGGCGGTCACGCCGGGGGCCATCGCCCAGGGCCTGGACCTGGACGCGGGATATCTCAGCCGCATGCTGGCGCGGCTGGAGCGGGACGGGCTGGTGGCGCGGGCGCGCTCGCCGAGCGACGGGCGCAGCGTGACTCTGAGCCTGACGCCGCAGGGCCAGGCGTTCTTCGCGGGGCTGAACGCGAAGACCGTCGAGCGGGTGGAGGCGCTGATCGGCGATCTGTCGGGCGCGCAGCGGGCCGAGCTGGCCGGCGCCCTGGAGACGGCGCAGGCGCTGATGGCGCCCCAGGCGGTGCGGCCGCCGATCGTGCTGCGCGGGCACCAGACCGGCGACATGGGCTGGGTGACGGAGCGCCACGGCGTGTTCTACGGCGAGACCTATGGCTGGGCGCCGCACATCGAGGCGGTGACGGCGCGGATCTGCGCGGACTTCCTGGACAACTTCGACCCGGCGCTGGAGCGCTGCTGGATCGCCGAACGCGGCGGCGAGCGGGTGGGGTCGGTGTTCGTGGTGAAGGACGCCGAGCCGGGCGTGGCGCGGTTGCGCCTGCTGATGGTGGAGGCGGCGGCGCGAGGCGAGAAGCTGGGGCGGCGGCTGGTCGACGAGTGCGTGACGTTCGCGCGGGCGGCCGGCTACCGCGAGATGGTGCTCTGGACGCACGAGGTGCTGACCGCGGCGCGGGCGATCTACGCCGCCGTGGGCTTCGAGCTCACCGACCGCTGGACGCACGAGGACTTCGGCAAGCCGGAGGTCAGCGAGACCTGGCGGCTTTCCCTCTAAGGCCTTGCGAACCCAACGCCCCCTCCACCACTTCGTGGTCCCCCTCCCCCGCTTCGCAGGGGAGGAACTTGGCGGAGACGGTCGGTTTCAGTTCCTCCCCCGTTTAACGGGGGAGGTGGCAGCGAAGCTGACGGAGGGGGCGCTGACTTAAAGCGCCTTCAGGACCGCGTCGCCCATCTGGTCGGTGGTGAGGGCGCCGCCGAGATCGCGGGTGCGGGCGCCGCTCTCCAGGGCCTTCTCCACGGCGGCGAACAGGCGGTCGGCGTCGGCCGGCCGGCCGAGGGACCAGCGCAGGGCCATCTCGAACGACAGGATCGCCGCCAGCGGGTTCGCGAGATTCTGACCGGCGATGTCGGGCGCCGAGCCGTGGATCGGCTCGTAGAGCCCCGGCGCGCCGGCCACGCCGAGGGCGGCCGAAGGCAGCATGCCGAGGGAGCCGGTGAGCTGGGCCGCCGCGTCCGACAGGATGTCGCCGAACAGGTTGTCGGTGACCATGACGTCGAACTGCTTGGGGTTCTTGACGATCTGCATGGCCGCGTTGTCGGCCAGGATGTGCTCGAGCTGGACGTCGGCGTACTCGCGCTGGTGCAGGTCGGTGACCACCCGGCGCCACAGCAGGCCGCTATCCATCACGTTGGACTTCTCGGCCGAGTGGACCTTGTTGCGGCGGCCGCGGGCCAGCTCGAACGCCACGCGGGCGACGCGCTCGATCTCGGCGGTGGTGTAGACCTGGGTGTCGACGGCGCGCTGGCCGCCGCCCGGCAGGTCCTCGATGTAGCGCGGCTCGCCGAAGTAGATGCCGCCGGTGAGCTCGCGGACGATCATGAAGTCCAGGCCCTCGACCAGCTCGCGCTTGAGGCTGGAGGCGTCGGCCAGGGGCTGGAAGCAGAGCGCGGGGCGCAGGTTGGCGAAGACCTGCATCTCGGCGCGCAGCTTGAGCAGGCCGGCCTCGGGCCGCTTGTCGCGCGGGGCGTCGGCCCACTGCGGGCCGCCGACCGCGCCCATCAGGACGGCGCGGGCGGACTTGGCGGCGGCCAGGGCCTCGTCGGTGAGCGGGACGCCGTGGGTGTCGTAGCTGATGCCGCCGAACAGGCGCTCGTCGAGGGTGAGATCCGGCGTGAGCGCCTCGGCCACGCGGCGCACCTGGCGAGTCACTTCGGGCCCGATCCCGTCGCCGGGCAGGAGCAGCAGGTCGGTCATCGGTATCCTCGGGAAGCTAGAGCGGCCGTTCGGAGGCGACCTCGTACAGGGTGAGGCGGCGGTCCGAAACCCCGAACTGGGGCCAGGCCGCGCGCCAGGCGGCCATGTGCGGCGCCTGGAAGTGCGCCTGCAGGGCGGCCTCGTCGCGCCAGGCCTCGAACACGCGGACCAGGCCGGGGTCCTGGACGTCGACGGCGTAGGAATAGGTGAGGCAGCCGTCCTCGGCCCGGCTGGCGCTCAGCATGGCGTCCATGTGCGGCCGGAAAGCCTCGACGTTCTCCGGCGGGACGCGGACCGTGCCGGCGATGACGACGCTCACGCGCCCTCCAGCCAGGGCTGGGCCAGGGCGCGCTTCTGCTCGTAGAGGTCGATGGACGGAGCGGCCTGGAGGGTCTCGCCGATGGCGTCGAGGCCGCGCAGCATCTTGGCCTTGCGGTTGGGGTCGATCTCGAACCTGAACACCGCGCCGGACGGCGAGGTGACGGTCTGGGCCTCCAGGTCGATGGACGTGACGTGGTTGCCGCCGCGGGCCTCGTCCATGAGCTGCTGCACCTCCTCGGCCTTGAGCACGACGGGCAGCAGGCCGTTCTGGAAGCAGTTGTTGTAGAAAATGTCCGCGAAGCTGGTGGAGATCACGGCCTTGATGCCGAAGTCCATCAGCGCCCAGGGCGCGTGCTCGCGCGAGGAGCCGCAACCGAAGTTGTCGCCGGTGATCAGGACGCCCGCGCCCTTGTAGGCCGGCTGGTTCAGCACGAAGTCGGGGTTCTCGCGGCCCTGCTCGTCGGTGCGGTATTCGTAGAACAGGCCCTTGGCCAGGCCCTTGCGCTCCACCGTCTTCAGGAACTGCTTGGGGATGATCTGGTCGGTGTCGATGTTGGCCAGCGGCAGGGGCGCGGCCTTGGCGTCGAGGCGGGTGAAGGCTTCCATCAGGTCGTTTCCAGGGCAGGTTCGGCGCTGAGCAGGATCGTCGGCACGCCGGCGGGGGCGTTGCGGACGGTGAAGACGTGGGTGCCAGGCTTGCGGCCCGTGCGGACTTCCGAGACGTCGAAGCCGGCGGCGGCGATGCGGGCCTGGGCGGCGTGGGGCTCGGCCACGCGCCAGGCCAGGCCGCCCGAGCGGTCGGGCTCGTCGGTGGGGGCGGCGCCGATCCGCGCGCCCATCTCGATCACGGTCCCGCCGACCTTGAAGAAGAGCTGGCGGGCGTTCCACTTCGGGTTCTCGCGGTCGAGCCGCAGGTCGAGGCCCAGCTTGGCGCCGTAGATGGCCAGCGCGCGGTCGACGTTGGGCGTCATGACGACCACATGGTCGAGCTGGGTGACCGGCGCAGGGCCGGACGCCGGGGCCAGCGGCCAGGGCGGCGAAGTCTCGGCCATCAGCAGCAGGCGCAGGCCGCCGGTGGCGGCGGGATCCAGGCGGCTGGCCTGCCAGTCGCGGACCGCGCCGTCGGCGGCGGTGGTCTGCACAGGCGCGGGGTCGCTGGCCGGGATGCCGCGGCGGTTCAGCAGCTTCACGTCGCCGGCGAGGTCGTTGCTGGCGAAGGCCAGGGCCCAGAGGCCTTCTCCCGTGGCGTCGAGATGGGCGCGCACGCCGTCGGCGAAGGCGCCCTCGCCCTCGGGGGCGATCAGGTCGAGCGCCATGTTCGGGAACTGGAACCAGGCCTGGCGCACGCCGCCGCCCCGGCCGATCCAGTCGGGCGTGACGCCCAGCAGGCGCGCATAGCCGTCGATGGCCGCGTCGAGGTCGCGGACCACATAGGCGACGTGGTCCAGGCCCGTGATCACTTCAGGAAGTCCCGGACGTCGGCGATGTGGCCGGCGATGGCGGCGGCGGCGGCCATGGCGGGGCTCATCAGGTGGGTGCGCCCGCCGCGGCCCTGGCGGCCCTCGAAGTTGCGGTTCGAGGTGGAGGCGCTGCGCTGGCCAGGGGTCAGCTTGTCGGGGTTCATGCCGAGGCACATCGAGCAGCCCGGCTCGCGCCACTCGAAGCCGGCGGCCTTGAACACCTCGTCCAGGCCTTCCTCTTCCGCCTGGGCGGCGACGAGGCCCGAGCCCGGCACGACCATGGCGCGGACGCCCTCGGCCACGCGCCGGCCCTCGGCGATGGCCGCGGCGGCGCGCAGGTCCTCGATGCGGCTGTTGGTGCAGGAGCCGATGAACACCACGTCGACCTTGGCGTCGGTGATCTTCTGGCCCGCCGTCAGGCCCATGTACTCCAGCGCCCGGGCGGCCGAGGCGCGCTTGTCGGGGGTGTCGAAGCTGTCTGGCGAGGGGACCACGCCGGTGATCGGGATCACGTCCTCGGGGCTGGTGCCCCAGGTGACCGACGGGGCGATCGTGGCGGCGTCGAGGACGATCTCGCGGTCGAAGACGGCGTCCTCGTCGGTGAAGAAGGTCTTCCAGTAGGAGAGGGCCATCTCCCAGGCCCCGCCCTTGGGCGCGGCGGGCCGGCCCTTGATGTATTCGAAGGTCGTCTCATCGGGGGCGACCAGGCCCGCGCGGGCGCCGCCCTCGATGGTCAGGTTGCAGAGGGTCATGCGGCCCTCCATCGACAGGGCGCGGACGGCCGAGCCGGCGTATTCGATCACGTAGCCGGTGCCGCCCGCTGTGCCGATCTCGCCGATGACGGCGAGGGCGTAGTCCTTGGCGCCGACGCCGGGGGCGGGCTCGCCCTCGATGCGGACGCGGAAGTTCTTCGCCTTCTTCTGGCGCAGGGTCTGGGTGGCCAGCACGTGCTCGACCTCGGACGTGCCGATGCCGTGCGCCAGGGCGCCGAACGCGCCGTGGGTGGAGGTGTGGCTGTCGCCGCAGACGATGGTCATGCCCGGCTGGGTGCGGCCCTGCTCGGGGCCCACCACGTGGACGATGCCGTTGCGGATGTCGCCCATCGGGAAGTACTCGATGCCGTACTCGGCGACGTTCTTGCCCAGGGTCTGGAGCTGCAGGCGCGCCTCCTCGTCGGCGACGGCGTCGACGCCCAGGGCCTGACCCTCGGTCGGCACGTTGTGGTCGGCCACCGCGAGCGTGCGGTCGGGGCGGCGCACGCCCCGGCGGTTGGCGCGAAGCCCGGCGAAGGCCTGGGGCGTGGTGACCTCGTGGATGAGGTGCAGGTCGATGTAGAGGATGGACTCGCCGTCCTGCGTGTCGACGACGTGTGCGTCCCAGATCTTGTCGTAGAGGGTCTTGCCGGCCATGGCGGTGCATGTAGGTCCGCGAGGGCGGGCGCGTCTAGTGCTGCGACGCATCAATTCATTAGAATACTAAGTATATCGACAGCGAAGGGGCCTTCAGAGTTTTTCCGGATCGGGGAATATGGGGGCATGGACGCTGCGCCGGTCGGGGTTTTCGTGGTCACGCTCGACGCGTTCGAGGCGGGCAAGGGGTTGACCGTCCTCGCCTTCGTCCGCGCGCAGGAGGAAGCCGAGGCCGCGGAGATCGCCATCCGCGAGACCCTGCGCGACGGTTTTTCGCAGCCCAAGGTGCTGCGCATGGCCGAGGTGATCGACGCCGGCGCCATGCCCGAGGACTTCCGCGACGCGATGGCCGGCGCGCTGCGCTACGGAAGCTGGCTGATCGCCTACGACGCGCCGTGATTTCCAGCAGCGGCCGAATGGAGCTATGCCTTTGCGCATGGCCGGAAAGCTGGACTGGGACCTTCTGCAGAGCCTGCACGCCGTTCTGGAGGCGGGCAGCTTCTCGGCGGCGGCGCGCCTGCGCCGGCTGACGCAGCCTACGCTGGGGCGGCACATCGACCAGCTCGAACGGCAACTCGGGGCGCCCCTGTTCCTGCGCAGCCCGCGGGGCCTCAGGCCCACGGACCTGGCGCTGGCCTTCCGTCCCCACCTGGCCGACATGGCCGCGGCCTCCGAGGCTGCCGGGCGCGACGCCTCGGGCGTGGCCAGCGGGGAGGGCGGCGTGGTGCGGGTGGCGGCCAGCGACGTCATCGGTATCGAGGTGCTGCCGTCCATCCTGACCAGCTTCCGCCGGAAGCACCCGGGCGTGGACGTCGAGCTGGCCCTCTCCAACAAGATCGAGGACCTGACCCGGCGCGACGCCGACATCGCCGTGCGGATGCAGCGGCCGACCCAGAACAGCCTGGTGGCAAAGAAGGTCGGCGAACTCACCATCGGCTTCCACGCCACCGCCGAGTACCTGGAGCGGCGCGGGACGCCGACGACATTCGAGGAACTGGTCGGCCACAACCTGATCGGCTTCGACCGCGACCTGCCCGAGCTGGTCAACGAGCTGGCGATCGGCCGGCCCATCACCCGCGACCTCTTCGCCCTGCGCACCGACAACGACGTGGCGCAGCTCGCCGCCCTGCGCGCGGGCTTCGGCATCGGGGCCTGCCAGAAGCAGATCGGCCGGCGCTTCGGCCTGGTCCCGGTGATGGCTGACGTGTTCTCGTTCAAGCTCGAAATCTGGATCTGCATGCACGAGACGCTGCGCGGCAGCCCCCGGATGCGCCTGATGTTCGACCACCTGGCCGAGGAACTGGGCGCCTACGCCGCCGTGACCGATTGAGGGCGCGCACAACGCGGGTCTGCAATATTGCGGAAGCGTGACGTCGCTAGGTTGTGCTGGTCCGCTTCCAGCGCGGGCGGGCCACCTGCCGGGACGCCAGGGCGATGCCATCCGCCGATCTCAGCCGCCTGACGGCCTTCGTAGCCGTCGCCGAACGGGGCAGTTTCGCCCGCGCGGCGGGCCAGCTTGGTCGCACAACTTCTACGATTAGTCATGCGATCAAGGCGCTCGAGGACGAGCTGAAGATCCGGCTGCTGAACCGCACGACGCGAAGCGTGACCCTGACCGAGGCCGGCGAGCGGCTGCTGACCCGCGTGCGGCCGATCCTGGCCGACCTGGGCGACGCCCTGGGCTCGCTGGACGACTTCCGCGACGAGCCGCGCGGGCGGCTGCGGCTGTCGGTGTCGAGCCTGGGGCTGGAGATGGTGGTCTCGCGCATCCTGCCCGGCTTCGCCAAGGCCTATCCCGACGTGACGCTGGAGGCGGTGGTGGACAATGAGACCGGCGAGCTGGTCGAGGGGCGGGAGGACGCTGGGGTGAGGGGCCTGGCCCTCATTCCGCAGGACATGATCAGCGTCAGGGTCAGCCCGCCGGGCCGGCAGGTGGCGGTGGCCTCGCCCGACTACCTGCGCCGGCATGGGACGCCGCGGCGGCTGGCGGACCTCGGCGCGCACCGCTGCGTGCAGTTCCGGCTGGGCTCGGGGGCCATCTACCGCTGGGAGTTCCAGGACGGCGGCCGGCGGGTGGAGATCCCGGTGAACGGGGCGCTGGTCACCGACAACATGGAGGTGGTGCTGCGCGCCGCCCTGGACGGGGTGGCCATCGCCTATACCAACGAGGCCCACGCCCAGCCGCACCTGGACGCCGGACGGCTGAAGATCGTGCTGGAGCACAACGCCCTGCCCTTCGACGGCTGGCACCTCTACTACCCCAGCCGCCGCAACATGACCGGACCGCTGCGGGCGCTGGTGGAATATGTGCGCCGGCCGGAGGTCATCGCGATGCTGGCGGATCGCCGGCCGGAGCCGGTGGCGGCGTAGGCGCCGCATCGGGCAGACCGCCCGCCGCATGCGAGTTGCATAAAAACGTTACAATCCTACCGTAGTGGTCCTGGGCGCGGGCAACTCGGGGCAATTCTCCGAGTCTGGGTGGAGTCGGGCTTGTTCGACGGCGGCCGAGTGGCGGCAAGGCCGCGCATGGGTGTGGCGTACCTCCTTCGCGTGGCGCGGACCGAATGGCTGCTGGTCGCCGCGCTGGCGCTGGCGACCCTGTACGCGGCCGCTGGCTGGACCCCGAGCAACTACGGCTCGGCGACGCAGGCCCTCGCCGTCCCTCGGGCGGGGCCGGTGGCCGGCAAGGCGCGAAACGTCCGGTCCGACGACTGGGCCGTGGCCACACCCTATTTCCAGATCGCCGTCGCCAACGACCTCGGTCCGCGCGACGAGATTTCGCCCTACCGCGAGCCGCTCAAGGCCGTTTTCGCGTTGCCGTCACGCGATTGGAGCATGGCGTTCAAGCCCGACCTTTGGGCTTTCCTGGTCGTCGATCCGGCGCATGCCTTCTCGATCCACTTCGCGACGCTGTCCCTGGCCTTCGTGGCGGGCTTCGCGCTCCTGTTCCGGCGCCTGGGGTGCAGCCGCGGCTACGCCTTCGCCGTGGCCTCGATCCTGTTCTTCTCGCAGTTCGTGCAGGTCTGGTGGTCCAGCAACGCGCCGGTGCTGGCGTGGGCGCCGTGGCCCGTGCTGGCCTACCTGTGGCGTGGGCCGTGGTGGGCGCGGCTTCCGGCCATCGCCTACGCCACCGCCGTCTGGCTGATCGGCCAGCTCTATCCGCCGTTCATCCTCGCGGCCGGCCTGGCGTTCGCGGTGCTGTTCGCGGCCTTCCGGCCGGAGGTCCTGCCGCCGGCGCGCCTGGCGCCTGGGCTGGCGGCAGCCGCCCTCGGCGCGGCCGTGGCCTGGCTGCACTACCGCGACCTGATCCCGCTGATGGCGCAGACGGCCTATCCCGGACAGCGGCTCTCGGACGGGGGCGGGTTCCCGCCGGCCTGGCTGGCGGCGCACGTGCTGCCGTACGTCGCGACCCAGGGGTTCCAGCCGCTGAAGCTGTGGAACACGAACGCCTGCGAGGTGGGGGTGGTGGGCTCGCTGCTGCCGCTGGCGGTGCTTGTCTTCTGCGACCACCGCGCCCTCGCCGCCTGGGCGCGCGCGCGGCCGGTGGCGATCGGCGCCTGGCTCGCGGGCCTTCTCCTCGTGCTCGCCTGGATGCTGGCGCCGATCCCGGCCGAGGCCGCGCCGTTGCTCAACCGCGTGCCGCCCTACCGGCTGGCGTGGGGCAGCGGCCTCTTGATCCTGGGCGGGTTCGCGGTCGCCGGCGCGGCGGCGCCCTGGCGCGATACGCCGCTTCGACGGAGCGTCTTCCTGGGCCTGCTGGTGCTCGCCTGGGCGGCGTCGAAGCTGGTCCTTGCGGACCAGCCCCTGGAGCTGGACGGCTTCGACCTGGCCGCGCCGCTGATCGTGCTGGTCGCGCTCTTCGCGCGCCGGTTCGCGCCGCGGGCGCTGCCGCCGCGGCGGGCGGTGCTGATCGCCGTCGCGGCGTGCGCCTACCTGACCTTCGGCCAGTTCAACCCGGTGCAGCCGGCGTCGCGCATCTTCGCCGACCGGCCGGGCGTCGTGCTGGAGGTGATGCGGCGGTACGCCGAGACCAATCCGCACGGCTGGGCGGTGGCGCCTATCCATTATGGCGCAGCGGTCAACGGGCGCGGCGTGCCGGCGATCAACCAC
Source organism: Phenylobacterium sp. (assembly GCF_024508875.1). Taxonomy (GTDB): domain Bacteria; phylum Pseudomonadota; class Alphaproteobacteria; order Caulobacterales; family Caulobacteraceae; genus Phenylobacterium. Next base: position 2,837 of record NZ_JANINU010000007.1, on the reverse strand, counting down.
GTCCTGCTGCAGCCGCAGCTCGCCTTCTTCCGGCGGGCCTATCCCGACATGCCGCAGGCGGCGTTCGACCACACCTTCAACCGCTACGCCCACATCCTGCCGAAGCCGCGGTGGGCGCCGTTCGTCGTGCAGGAGGACCTGGTAGAGGTCCCGGCCGACCCGTTCGCCACGCCGCTCCGTGTCGAGATCGGCGCGCCCGCGGCGCTGTCCCGGCTGGGCGAGGTCGACCGGTTCGAGGCGGTCGCGCTGGGACCGTCCCGATGGGGCGTGGTGCTCGGCGGCTGGGCCGACTGGCTGGGGGTCGCGGAGGGCCAGGCCTTGCGGCTGCAGATCGACCCCGGCGTGGGGCGGATCGTCGAGGCCCGCGGCTACCGGCTGGCGCGGCCCGACGTGGCGGCGGCGCGGCGCGACGCGCGGCTGTTCGCCAACGGTTTCGGCGCCCGGCTGGTGGTGGAGACGCACACGCCGGCCGCGCCGGGCGTGGAAGCCTTCCAGCTCCAGTCGTCGGACCCGGCCGCGGGGGTCCACCGCCTGATCGTGGCGCTCAAGACGCCCTAGCGCCGCGCTCGGGCGGGCGCGGCGGAGGCAGGCGCGGAAAGTTGCGCCGACCGGCGCGGTCGCCCCTTAACGCCCGGCTCGGGTTGAGGGAGGCTGGGGCGTGTCCGTCACGGGCCGGGGGGCCGCCGTTGAAAACTTCCGAGCCAATCGCCGGCGTCCTCGCCGGGTTGCCGGTGAGCGCCGTGATCCTGGCCGTGCTGGCGATGCTGGCGCTGGCGTTCGCGGCGCAGTGGTATCGCATCGAGCGGGCGCGGCGGGGGGAGGGCGGGACCTGGCGTCCGCGGCTCGTCGACCTGGCGATCGGCGCGGTGGCCAACTTCTTCGACACCCTGGGCGTCGGCTCGTTCGCCCCGACCACGGCGGCGTTCAGGCTGTTGCGCCGCGTGCCCGACGAGCAGATCCCCGGGACGCTGAACGCGGGCCATGCGCTGCCCACCGTGGCCCAGGCGCTGATCTTCATCGCGGTGGTGGATGTGGAGCCGCTGACGCTGGTGAGCATGATCGCCGCCGCGGTCGCTGGAGCCTGGATCGGCGTCGGCTTTGTCGCGCGGGCCCCGCGGCGGACGATCCAGGTGGCGATGGGCGCGGCGCTGCTGGTCGCTGCGGGCCTCTTCCTGTCGGCGGTCCTGGGGCTGACGCCCGGCGGCGGCGAGGCCCGGGGGCTCTCGGGCGGGGCGCTGGCGTTCGCGGTGGCGGCGAACTTCGTGCTGGGGGCGCTGATGATGCTGGGCGTCGGGCTCTATGCGCCGTGCCTGATCCTGGTGAGCCTCTTGGGAATGAGCCCACTGGTGGCCTTTCCGATCATGATGGGCTCGTGCGCCTTCCTTATGCCGGTGGGCGGCTCGCGCTTCGTGGCGAGCGGCCGCTACAGCCTGCCGGCCGCGCTGGGCCTGACGCTGGGCGGGCTGCCCGCCGTGCTGGTCGCCGCCTATCTGGTGAAGTCGCTGCCGCTGGACGGTCTGCGCATGCTGGTGATCGCGGTGGTGGTCTACACCGGCGCCGGCATGCTGTGGTCGGCGCGGCGCGGCTGAGCGCCCGACTGTTCGACGGCGTCGAACGGGGCTGTCGATGGCGGCCCGCTACCGGGAGCGGCCCCGCGCCCCTAGCCTTGCGGCGTGATCGTCGGGCGTAGCTTTGTCTGGATGCATTTCCCCAAGACGGGGGGACATGCGGTGGAGGCCGCCATCCGCCATGCCGGACGGGGCCGGGACGACATCGTCTACGACGTGGCCGGGGCGGACGACCACCGCTGGCACGACTCGGTCGCCGAGCGGCAGGCGCAGGAACGCAGCTTCGACCCCGGCGACAAGCGGATCATCTCGGGCATCCGCCGCCTGCCGTGGTGGGTGCTGAGCCGGATCCACTACGAGGCGGCGCGCCCGCCGCACCGCTGCGCCACCCGCGAGATGCTGTGCCGAGGGCAGTTCTACGAGCGGGACGGCGGGATCAACCACGCGGACGCCCAGGTGGGCCGGCTGTCGACCCAGACCATCCACGGCTGGGTGCGGCTGGAGCACCTGGCCGAGGACTTCGTGGACCAGTTCGAGGGGCTACTGGGCCCGCGCGTGCGCTCGGCCGCCCAGAGGCTGCGCAAGGTCGTGAACCCCACGACCCTCGACTACGTGAAGTCGCTGGACTTCTACTTCACGCCCGGCGAGCTGGCGGGCCTCTACGAGGCCAACCCGATCTGGGCCCACATGGAGCGGCAGGTCTACGGCGACCTCCTGCGGCTGTAGGGCTAGACTGCCGGGCGATGCGGCGGATTGCGCTCAGTGTCCGTAAGGGTTGGCGACGCCGGGGCGGATGAAGCCGCTGGTGCTCTCGGCGAAGCCCGCCAGGATGAACTGGATCGCCAGGGCGCACAGGATCAGGCCCAGCACCCGCACCACGATGGTGAGGCCGATGCGGCCGAGGATCTTCGTGAGGATGGGCGTGGCCAGGAACGACAGCAGCGTCGCGACCGCCACGGCGCCGATCACGCCCACCCCGACGGCGGCCCCCTGGAGTCCGAAGACGCGGGCCTGGCTGGCGTAGATGACGACGGTGGAGATCGCGCCCGGCCCGATCAGCAGCGGCATGGCGAACGGCACGATCATCCGCTCGAACCGCTTGCGGGCGAAGGCGCGGCCCTCGCCCACCGGGGCGTCGGCGGCCTCGGCGTAGGTGGCGGTGAAGTCGTCGCGGGCCATTTCGAGCCCGAGCAGGAAGAGGATCACGCCCCCCGCGATCCGGAAGGCCGGCAGCGAGATGCCGAAGAACTCCAGCAGGCTGAGGCCCGA
>NZ_JANINU010000006.1 GCF_024508875.1 Phenylobacterium sp. | reverse complement strand
GCGGCCTCGCCGCCGGCGTGTCTGGATCCCCGGGACGAGCCCGGGGATGACGAGCGGGAGGGCGTGGGGCGGCCGGCGGGCCCTTGGCGTGGCGGAACGCCCTATCGGCTCAGCAGGCGATCTCGGGCGGCGTTGAGTTGGGCAGCGAGGCCGGCTGTGCCGCCCTTGTCCGGGTGAACCGCTCGCATCAGGCGGGTGTAGGCGGCCTGGATCTCGGCCGACGAGGCCCCGGGCTCCACGCCGAGGATTCGGCGGGCCTCGGCTTCGCTCATGCGGGCCGAAGGCGGGGGCGCGGCTGGGGCGGCGGTCTTGCGCGACGACGCGGCGAACCAGAGCCCCAGGACGACCAGCACGATCGCGGAACCCCATGAGCCGCGCACGCCGACGAAGGCCGCAGCCGTAAAGGCGGCCAGGGCGACGGCGGCCGTCAGGATGCGCCATTCGCGGCGCTTGAGGATCGGCGTCTTGCCGCCGGTCAGCCAGAGGTAGCCCGCGAGCAGCACGCCGCCCAGCGCGAGGTAGAGCATCCGGCTATTCCGCCGCGATCCGCTCGCTGTCGTCCAGACCGTTGAAGCCGAGGGCGACCATCACCGCGCGCAACTCCTGCCGGGCGGCGACGTGCTGCAGGCCCATGGCGACGGGACGGATCGTCGGCGACAGGTCGGCCACCGTCAGGCCGAACGGGAACAGCTCGCGATAGATCACCCGGTCGCGGAGGCCAGGGCCTACGCGGAAGCCCACCTTCTTGGCCAAGGCCGAGACGCGCTCGTCCAGGCGCCGCCGGTTACGGGCCTCGGTCGGCGCGAGGCGGTTGCGCAGCACCACCCAGTCAATCTGCTTGCGCTCGCGGGTCGCCCGCTCCTTGCGGCAGGCCCAGACCGTCTCGGCGTAGAGGCTGTGGCGCTTGAGGTCGAGGGTGACCGGGTCGACGACGCCCAGCATGTCGAAATCGACGAAGCTGTCGTTCATCGGCGTGACGATCAGGTCCGCCTTAACATGGGCCGCGCGGCTGATGGCCGTGTCAGCGCCGGGCGTGTCGATCAGCACGAAGTCGGCCTGGCCGACCACCTCGGCGAAGGCGTCCTCGAAGCGCGCCAGTTGCTCGGCGTCGGGCGCCTTGGCCAGCGCGTCGCCGGCCGAGCTGATCGGATGCTCGATCGGCATCGGCGCCTCGGCCCCGTTCGCCGCCAGCCACGCCTTCCGGTTCGCGAAGAAGTGACCCAGCGTCTGCTGGCGCAGGTCGAGGTCCAGCACCGCGACCTTGGCGCCGCCGTGCAGGAGGGCCGTGACGATGTGGATCGCGAGGGTGGACTTGCCCGCCCCGCCCTTTTCGTTGCCGACCACGATCACGCTGGCCTGGCTCATGATTTTCAGCTCCCCGCCGGCCGCATAGGCCGACTCATTAACGATCGTAGGTGAGCGCGGCGGACGCCGCAGCGTCAACGCGCGTATGATCGCGGCCTGTGGATGGACTTGAGCCCTGCCCCCGACCATAAGCCGCGCCCATGTCAGCTTCTCCGCCCGCCCCGCTCCCCACCGTCCGGACGGTCTCCGATCTCCGCGCGCAGGTGGCGGCCTGGCGCCGCGACGGCCTGCGGATCGGCTTCGTGCCCACCATGGGGGCCCTGCACGAGGGTCACCTGTCGCTGGTGCGCCTCGCGGGGACCCGGGCGGACCGCGTGGTCGCCAGCGTCTTCGTGAACCCGACCCAATTCGGCCCGAACGAGGACTTCGACGCCTATCCCCGCGACGAGGCGCGCGACGCCGGGCTGCTGGCGGGCGCCGGCTGCGCCCTGCTGTTCGCCCCCTCGGTGGGTGAGATGTATCCGCCCGGCGCGTCGACGACAGTGACCGTGGCCGGGGTTTCGGAGCCGCTGGACGGCCAGGCGCGTCCGGGGCACTTCGCCGGCGTCGCCACCGTGGTGACCAAGCTGCTCAACCAGTGCCAGCCCGACGTCGCGGTGTTCGGCGAGAAGGACTTCCAGCAGCTCGCGGTGATCCGCCGGCTGGTGCGCGACCTGGACATCCCCGTCGAGATCGTCGGCGGCCCGACGGCGCGGGCCGATGACGGCCTCGCCCTCTCCTCCCGCAACGCGTACCTGACCGAGGCCGAGCGGCCGGTCGCGGCGAAGCTGAACGCCGCCTTGCGCGAGGTGCTGACGAAGGTTCGCGCCGGCGAGCCCGTGGAAGCTGCCGAACAGGCCGCCGTCGCCGCGCTGCTCGCGGCGGGCTTCCGGCAGGTGGACTACGTGGAGGCGCGCGTTCCCGACACGCTGGAGCGGGTCGGCCCGGGACCGGCGAACGGGCCCGTCCGGGTGCTCGGCGCGGCGCACCTTGGCCGCACGCGACTGATCGACAACATCGGGGATTGATCCCCTACCACGCCCCCACTTCACGGAGTTGGCGAGCCAGTTCGTCGGGCACGTCGCCGAAGGCCTCGGCATCGAGGTCGGCTGGGGCGTCCTTCGGCTCGAGATAGCGCCAGCCCTGGAAGGCGCGCCGCGGCGTCGGCGCCACGCGCACCACGTCCTCGTCCAGGGTGATCTCGCATCGGGCGTTCGGCCCCTCGCCCACCGAGTCGATGGCCAGCAGCCTCTGGCGGCAGAGGATCACGCCCTTGAAGACCCGGTAGATCGAGCCGCCATCCAGCATCTCGGCCTGGCGCTTGGGCGTCATGCGGGTTCGCAGCACCCAGGGCTGGCCGGGCGCATAGTGCGTCTTGCGCCAGTCCAGCAGGTCCTCGATGGTCTCGGCGCCGACCACCAGCTTGATCATATGCAGGGCCATGGCCCTCGCTTAGGGCCAGGTTGCGCGCTTGGGAAGTGCGGCTACTGGGCCCAGACGGGCTTGCGGCGCTCCAGGAACGCGCGGACGCCCTCCTGCCCTTCCTCGCCGACCCGCGCCGCGGCGATCCGGTGGGCGGTCAGTTCCAGAAGGTCGCGGTCGATCACCCGGCCGGCCACGTCGTCCACGAGGCGCTTGGAGGCCTCCACCGCACCGGGCGCGCAGGCCAGGATGTCGGCGGCGATGCGATGGGCCGCCGCGCGCAGGCCGGCGACGTCGGCAACCGTCTCGGTGACCAGCCCCACCTTTTCGGCATAGGCCGCGTCGAACAGCTTCGCCGTGGCGAACAGCGCCCGCGCCGTGCGCGGACCGACCGCCTCGACGACGTACGGGCTGATGGTGGCCGCCACCAGGCCCAGCTTCACCTCGGAGAAGCTGAACTTCGCGTCCTCGGTGGCGATGGCGAGGTCGCAGGCCGCGGCCAGGCCCGCCCCGCCCCCGAACGCCGCGCCCTCGACCAGGGCCACGGTCAGCGCCGGCAGGTCGTGCAGCGCCTTCAGCATCTTGGCCAGTTCCATGGCGTCGGCGCGGTTGTCGGCCTCGGTGCGGTCGACGGCGGCCCGCATCCAGTCGAGGTCGGCGCCCGCCGAGAACGTGCCGCCCGCGCCGCGCACGAAGACCACCCGCACGCCCTCGGCGCCGGCCAGGGTGTCGAACGCCTCGGCCAGGGCCGAGATGAGCCCTTCCTCGAACGCATTCTTCTTCGCCGGCCGGTTCATGGTGACGGTCACCGCGCCCGCCTGGGTGGCGGAGATATGCACCAGATCGGTCGTGGCGCTCACGTCCGGGAATTCCACCAGGGGATGGGCGATCTCGTTGGTCATGCGCGGACTCCTTGCGTCGAGCGCAGCCATAGCCCTCGCGGTTCCGGGACGCTACCCTGCGCGCCGTCGTGGCCGCCCTACCCGAGATTCCGGTCGATTCCGCCCTGGCGCGGCTGTTCCGTCAGCCGCGCGCGAGGGATGCGACCATCTGGTTCTCCGTCCCCGGGGGCTCCAAGCTGTTCGGCCAGGGCGATCCGTCCGACCAGCTCTACGTGGTGCGCACCGGCCGCCTCGGCGCGTTCCGTCGGGAGGACGGCCAGGAGCCGCACTTCCTCGGCATAATCCGGCCCGGGGAACCCGCGGGCGAGATGGCGCTGATCGCCGGCATCCCGCACTCGGCCGACGTCTACGCCCTTCGCGATTCCGAGATCTTCGCCGTGCCCAAGCAGGCCTTCTTCGAGGCCTGCGAGGAAGACGTGACGGTGATGACCGAGTTGGCCAAGCTGATGATCCTGCGCAGTCGTCAGACGGCCCGGCGCGGGCCCGTCGGCGAGCCGTCGGTGTTCGGCTTCGTGCCCGTGGGCCGGCCCGGCGCGATCCGCCCGCTGGTGGAGCGACTGGAACGCGAGATCGCCGCCCTGGGCTATGCCGTCACCACCGTCGGCGCAGAGGCCGCCGCGGCGCCGACCGAGTGGTTCTCCGAGGTCGAGCGGGTGCACGACTTCGTCCTGTACGTGGCCGAGCGCGACGAGACCGCCTGGGCTCCCTTCGTCCCGCGCCAGGTGGACCGGCTGTTCCGGGTGGGACGCGGCGACCGGCCCGCCGAGGGTGAGGTCGTGCCGGCGGGTGCGGCGACCCTCATGGAACAGGGCCTGGTGGACCTGATCCTGATGCAGCCCGTGGAGCTGGAGCGGCCGCACGGCTCGGAGGCCTGGCTCGACACCACGCGCGCGGCGCGGATCTTCCACCTGCGGCGCGGGGCGGCGCCCGACTTCCAGCGCCTGGCGCGGGTGCTCACGGGGCAGTCCGTGGGGCTCGTGCTGTCCGGCGGCGGAGCGCGCGCCTACGCTCACGTCGGCGCGATCCGCGCGCTGCGGGAGCGGAACGTCCCCGTCGACTTCGTCGGCGGCTCGTCGATGGGCGCCATCGTTGGGGCCGGCCTCGCCATGGGCTGGAACGAGACCGAGATGGACGCGCGCCTGCACGAGGCGTTCGTGGACTCCAGCCCGCTGGACGACATCGCCCTGCCGCTGCTGGCCATGACCCACGGGGTGAAGGTGAGCGCGCGACTGGCCCAGCACTTCGGCGAGACACAGATCTCCGACCTGTGGCTGCCGTTCTATTGCCTGTCGTCGAACCTCACGACCGGCGCCTACCAGTTGCACCGGCGCGGCCTTCTGCGTCACGCGCTGCGGGCCTCCATCGCCCTGCCCGGGGTGATGCCGCCGGCGACGGACGGGCCGAACGTGCTGGTCGACGGGGCGGTGATGAAGAACTTCCCGGCCGACATCATGCGGGCGGCGCACCTTGGCCCCATCGTCGGCGTCGACGTGACCACGGCGCGCAGCATCACCGCCAAGGACGTGGCGCGGCCGTCGTCGGTGTGGCGCTGGATCCGCTCGGGGCAATGGCGCCTGGGGCCGCCGATCGTCTCGTTGCTGATGCGCACGGCGACCGTTTCCACCGGGCGTGACCTGGCCGCGGCGCGCGAGGCGACGGACGTGCTGATCCAGCCCGACGTCTCCAAGATCGAGATCCGCGACTGGCGCGCCTACGACGAGGCGGTGGAGGCTGGCTACCGCGCGACCCTGGCGGCCCTGGATGGGGCCAAGCGGCCGATCCCGGAGCTGCGCCGCCGCGCCTCGCTGCGCGAACAGGCGGCGACCGGGGCGCTGATGACGCCATTCATGGCCTCCGCCACCGCTGCGGCGGAATGAACCGTTGGCAGACTCGAGAAACGGCCCCCATATTTCGTTTGTCTGCCAACCATCAGAAAGGAGGTGATCCAGTGTCTCATAGTTTCAACCGTCTAGCGGTGAGCGCGACCTGGACCTCCGTGTACGGGGTCCGCGCCTAGGAGCCCTGCCGGTCGACAAGGCCGGAAAGGCTTCCGAGCCGCAGGCGACCTGCCCGTCCAACCGGACAGGTTCCAGCCTTCGGCAAGGTCGCGAGCCGCGAAGCGGTCCGACTATGGAAAGGCCGTCCCAGCGATGGGGCGGCCTTTCGCTTTTCCGCGGGCGGGATCGCCGCTCAGGCGGCGTCGCTCTCGGAGGTCGTGAGCACCCCCGACAGGGTGTCGATCAGCTCCGCCGGCCGGAACGGCTTGGCGACGAAGGCGTCCATTCCGGCGGCGCGGCAGGCGGCCTCGTCATGCTTCATGGCGTTGGCGGTGAGCGCGATGATGGGCGCCGCGCCGAACGGCGCCGGGAGCGCGCGGATCTGCCGCGTGGCTTCCAGGCCGTCCATCTCCGGCATGTGCACGTCCATCAGGATGGCGTCGAAGATCCGGCCGCGCGCGGCCTCCACCGCCTGCACGCCGTTGACGACCCGCTCGGCGCCGACGCCGATCTGGCGCAGGATTTCGGTCGCCAGCAGGGCGTTGACGTCGTTGTCCTCGGCCAGCAGCACATACGCGTCCCAGATCGGCCCCTTGGCCGGGTCGAACACCGGCGGCGGCTCCCCCTCCACGGGCTCGGCGCCCACGGCCAGCGTGAGCTCGAACCAGAAGACCGCGCCACCGCCCTCCGCATCCGCCACGCCGATCCGCCCGCCCATCAACTCGACGAGCTGGCGGCAGATCGCGAGCCCCAGCCCGGTGCCGCCGAATTTCCGCGTGGTCGAGCTGTCGGCCTGCTCGAAGGTCTGGAACAGCCTGGACTTCTGCTCGTCCGTCACCCCGATGCCGCTGTCGCGCACCTCGATCCGCACCCGCACGCCGTCGGGCGTGACCACGCCCCGCGCGTCGGCCACGACGTGGCCCTTGTCGGTGAACTTCACGCCGTTGCCCATCAGATTGAGCAGCACCTGGCGCAGACGCGTGGGATCGCCCTTCAGCGGGCGGCTTGCGGCCTCGTCGATAACGCAGGCCAGCCGCAGGCCCTTCTCGGCCGCGCGGGGCTCCAGCAGCGCCGCCACGTCGCGCAGGATGGCCTCCAGCGAGAGGTCGATCGTCTCGACCTCGATCTTGCCCGCCTCCAGTTTCGAGATGTCGAGGATGTCGTCGATGATGCCCAGCAGCGCGTCGGCCGACTGGCTGACCGTCATGGCGAAGCGCCGCTGTTCTTCGGATAGGTCGGTGCGCAGCAGCAGTTCGCTCATGCCGATGATCCCGTTCATCGGCGTGCGGATCTCGTGGCTCATGCTGGCCAGGAACTGCGACTTGGCGTGGTTGGCCGCCTCGGCGCGGACTTCGGCCTCCTCGGACCGCTCCAGGGCGTCGCGAAGTCTGCGCATCGCGGCGTTGCTGTTGATCCGATCGCGCGCCGCGCTCGCGATCATCCGCTGGGTGGCGATGACGATCAGGCTGCAGGCCAGCACGAAGGAGAGCAGGCTGAATCCCAGCCCGACGGCTGCGGCCGTCCGCAGCTCGGGCCAGGCGGCAACGACCACAGCGAGCGCCGCCGGCGCCGCCGTCGCCGCCCAGACCCGCTTCGACATCCAGCCGACCGCGCCGGCCGTCGCCGCTATCGCGGCCGCGTTGAGGGCGAGCAACGCGTAGGCGGCGGGGCCGCCGACGCGCAGGGCGACGAATACCGCGGGCCCCATCCAGAACGCCGCCCGCACCACCTGGCAGACCGCCACGACGTTGAGCCCGTTCGGAGGCGACAGTCGCTCGGCGGCCCTCGCGCTCCATCGCCGATAGAGCGCCTGCAGCAGTTGATCCAGACCGAAGGACGCCGCGCCCCAGATCGTCGCAAGCACCGGGAAGCCGAAGCAGCCGATCGCCGCCGTCGCAAGGACGTTGAACAGCAGCGAGAGCGGCCACGGCTGCAGCAGGCCGACCACGGTCGTGCGATAGGCCTCCGGCTCGGGCGGCAGCGCCGGCTCCAGTACGGGCGTCGTCTCGACGTCGGTGGACAAGGACGGACGTTCCTTCGCAGGCTAAGAGTGCGGAACATCGCCTCCTGCCGTTAACTGCGGGTCGAATTCCACCGTTATGCTGCAGCTTGCCCCTGGGGCAGTTCGTCGCAGCGGGGCTCGCTTCCGCCGGCCGGATGGGCTAAGCAAGCGGGAGAGGAGACCGATCCGGCCATGAGCCTGACCTTGTCCATCGTCGCACTGACCGCCACCGGCCTGCTGGCCGCCGCGGCCGCGCGCGCCTCCGCCATGATCAAAATGTCGATGATTACCACCCGCCACGCGGGGCGCCGGCGCACGTCCTAGAGACGCCGCCACGATCGAACGATCGACGCCCCGCAGCCCCAGGCCGCGGGGCTTTTTCATGCGCGGCCGTCTCTCTCGAAAAGGACCCCGCCATGATCCGCACCGCCATTCCCGCCATCGCCCGCATCGCGCCCGGCATGCGCAAGGCCGCCCCGGCCGCCAGCCGATGGAGAGCCGCCCATGTCGCTGGCTGATCCCGTCCCGCCCGAGGCCCTGCAGGTCTTCGTCTTCGCCGCGCCCCACCCCCGCGCCGCGCTCAACGCCATCGACGACGCCCTGGCCCGCACCACGGGCGAGCTGGCCTCCCTTCGACTGAAGCCCGTCGGGCGGATCGTCGAGGCCACGCTCACGCTGCGCGGCCTCGACCCCGATGCGGCCCGCGTCGCCGCCGACCGGCTGGCGACCCAGGTCGGCGTCCAGGCCCTGCGCCTCGAACACCTGCGAAGCCGCCCATGAGCGACGAGAAAGCGAGCCTTCCCGAGCGGAAATGGCTGTTCGTGGTGGAGATGGCGGCCGGCGGCGACGCCCTGCTCCGCGCGCTCGCCCCCTTCCCCGTCCAGGGCGCCGACGTCCAGCGCGTGGATCTGCACACCGAGGGGCCCACCGCCCGGCTGGAGATCGAGACCGCGGGCTTGGGCGCGCACCGCGCCGAGCACTTGCGCGCGAGGTTGCAGGCCCTGGCCGGCGTCCGCTCGGTGGCGTGTGGCTGGCGGTGAGGCTGCGCACAGGCCCCATTACCTCCGAGGTCATGGACGGCCTGAGCGACCGGTCTAAGGTCGCCGCATGATCAAGAGCGGCAAGCCTGTCGGCGAGCATATCCGGGACTGGCGCACGCGGCGGCGGATGAGCCAGCTCGACCTGGCGCTGGAGGCCGAGATTTCGACGCGGCACCTGAGCTTCCTGGAGACCGGCCGGGCCCAGCCCAGCCGGGAGATGGTGCTGCACCTGTCGGAACAGCTCGAAATCCCGCTGCGCGAGCGCAACGTCATCCTGGTCGCGGCCGGCTTCGCGCCGGTCTTTCCCGAGCGCAGCCTGGAGGCGCCGGAGCTGGCGGCGGCGCGCCGGGCGGTCGAGGTGATCCTGAAGGCGCACGAGCCCTACCCCGCCCTGGTGGTGGACCTGCAATGGAACCTGGTGGCCGCCAACGCGGCGCTGGAGCCGATGCTCGCGGGGGTGGCTGCGCACCTGCTGGCCCCGCCGTTGAACGTGATCCGCGTCTCGCTGCATCCGGAGGGCCTGGCGCCCCGGATCGCCAACCTCGGCGAATGGCATGGGCACATCATCGAGCGGCTTCGCCGGCAGGCCGAACTGACCGCCGACCCGGGCCTGCTCGCGCTCGTCGAGGAAGTCCGGAGCTATCCCAAGCCGCCCGCGCCGGATCGGCGACCGGAGGACTACGGCGACGTGGTCGTGCCGCTGCAGCTGATGATGGGCGATGCGGTGCTATCGCTGTTCGGAACCACCACCGTCTTTGGCACCCCAGTGGACATCACCCTGTCGGAGCTGACCCTGGAGACCTTCTTCCCGGCCGACGCGGCGACCGCTGAGATCCTGCGCCTCGCCCACGAGGCGCGGGCGGCGCAAACGGGTTAGGCGGCGACGGCGCTGCTCCTGTCCCACCGCGCTCCCCGCCCGGGAGAGGAGCAGGCCTTGCAACATGACCTCGCGGACGAAATGTTCGCCGCGCCTATAGCGCCGTGCAGGTCGGCGGCGGGAGCACCACCACGGGGTCGTGCTTGAAGCGGGTGCGGTAGGCGAGGCGGACGGCTTCGACCTTGCGCGGGCCGTCGCCGGCCGTCGGCAGGACGACGAGCACAACCTTGGAGGCTTCGCGGATCAGCCGGTTCTCGGAGCCCTTCCAGCGGTCGCCGCCGCGCACGACGGTGACGCCGTCCGGGAAGCGCGGGGTGACTTCCTGGTCGACGAAGCGGCTGAGGTCGCGCTCGTCGGCGCCGCGCGGCGGCGCGCCGCCCAGGAAGAGCTGGGCCGTGCGCAGGGGCGCCTGGCCGGCCGGACAGGCCAAGGGCTTCGGCGCGCTGCTGCAGCCCGCCAGCCCGAGCATGGCGATCAGACCCGCTGCCCCCGACAGATTGCGCAGCGCAATCTGTCGAACCGCAAGCAAGAGTCGACCCTTCGCCTTCAGGCCATGCCGTCCCGCAGGGCGGCGAAGGGTCGAGGCCTTTTTCATCCGCCGATCAGCTCCCGTCCGATGAGGAAGCGGCGGATCTCGTTGGTGCCGGCGCCGATGTCGTAGAGCTTGGCGTCGCGCAGCAGGCGTTCCACCGGATATTCCTTGGTGTAGCCGGCGCCGCCCAGGGCCTGGATCGCCTCCAGCGCCACCTTCACCGCGTTCTCGCTCGCCATCAGGATCGCCCCCGCCGCGTCGAACCGCGTGGTCTGGCCCGCGTCGCAGGCCCGGGCCACCGCATAGACATACGCCCGCGCGGAGTTCAGCGCGACATACATGTCGGCGATCTTGCCCTGCATGAGCTGGAACGTGCCGATCGGCTTGCCGAACTGCTTGCGCTCGCGGACGTAGGGCAGGACCACGTCCAGGCAGGCCTGCATGATGCCCAGGGGGCCGGCGGCCAGCACCGTGCGCTCATAGTCGAGGCCGCTCATCAACACGCCGGCGCCGCCGTTCTCGGGGCCCATGACGTTCTCTTCCGGGACTTCGCAGTCCTCGAAGACGAGCTCGGCGGTGTCGGAGCCGCGCATGCCCATCTTGTCGAGCTTGTTCGAGACGCTGAAGCCCTTGAAGCCCTTCTCGACGATGAAGGTGGTGATGCCGCGCGAGCCGTCGTCGGGGCTGGTCTTGGCGTAGACGACCAGGGTGTCGGCGTGCGGGGCGTTGGTGATCCAGAACTTTGTGCCGTTCAGGACATAGCGGTCGCCGCGCTTCTCGGCCTTCAGACGCATGGACACGACGTCCGAGCCCGAGCCGGCCTCGCTCATGGCCAGAGAGCCGACATGCTCGCCGCTGATGAGCTTGGGCAGGTAGCGGCGCTTCTGCTCCGGGGTGCCCCAGCGGCGGAGCTGGTTCACGCAGAGGTTCGAGTGGGCGCCGTAGCTGAGCCCCACCGAGGCCGAGGCGCGGGACACTTCCTCCATCGCCACTACGTGTTCGAGGTAGCCCAGGCCGAGGCCGCCGTACTCCTCCTCCACCGTCACGCCGTGGAGGCCCAGTTCGCCCATCTGCGGCCAGAGGCTGCGCGGGAAGCTGTTGGCAGCGTCGATATCGGCGGCGATCGGGGCGATCTGGTCGGCCGCGAAGCGCGCCGTGGTGTCGCGGATGGCGTCGGCGGTCTCGCCGAGGCCGAAATCCATGTTGGGACCGTGGTTCGGGATCATGCGCGGCTGGTTAGCACGCGCGGCGCGGCGGTGCGAACTAGTCCCGCTCGGCCTCGCGGCCCAGGCGGAGCAGCAGGCGATAGACCGCGACCGCCACGAAGCCGACGCCCGCGAGGCCGGCCGGCCAGGCCACCATCAGCGGGGTGACGAGGCCCCCTGCGGGCGCGCGGGCGCTCAGGCCCCAGAAGATGCCGAAGCCGAAGAACGCCAGGCCGAACAGAGCCAACAGCAGGTCCCAGACCACCGACGCTTCCTTCGGCGGCGGCGCCGGTCGCGGTCGGGCGGGGATGAACGGCGTCTCCATCGGCGCCGGTTCGGCTTCGGGCGCCTCGAAGGCGGCGGCAGGCGCGTGCGGAATGTCGAGCTCGGTGTCCGCCGGTTCGGCGTCGGGCAGGGGCTCGACAAGGGCGTCGACGGCGGCCTCCGGCTCAAGTTCGGCCTGCGCCTCCGCCTCGATCTCATCGGGATGGGCGGTGATGGGCGGGGCGAAATCGGCCTGGGGCCGGACGTCCGCGGCCAGCTCGGCCTGAGGCGCGGGCTCAGGCTCGACTTCGGTCTCAGGCGCGGGTTCCGACGCCGGCGCGAGGTCCGACACCTCGTCGATCTGCGGCTCGCCGCCCTCCCCGGCGGCGATCACGTCCGGTTCGCCCCCCGGGGCGAGGCCGTCGTCCTCGGGCCAGGCTTCGGGCTCGGACACCATCGCCGGCTCGCGGGGCGCTTCCGGCTCGGGGGGCGGCTCGGGCTCGACGCCCGGATCGGCGAAGATCGCGCTGAGCCGCGACGAGACGGCTTCCGCGGCCGCGGTGATGGCGGGGGCGGCCGGCTGAGGCGTCGGCTCGCGGGGCGGCTCGGGCGGCAGCGCCTCTTCCAGCGCGGCCTCGCGGCGGACGCGCATGCGGTCCTGCTCGACCGAAGCCTCCAGTTCCACCGGACGGCGCAGCGGCACCAGGTCCAGGGCGTCCAGGTCGATGACCGGTCGGATGATCGGCGAAGGCGCCGCAGCGAAGTCGTCGCCGGGCGGCGTCAGGAACAGGGCCTTCTCGGCGGCCCGGCGGCGCACCAGCGCGTCGACGACGATGCGCTCGCCCTCGAAGTCGGCCTTGCGCCAGAGCTCCATGGCGCAGGCGGCCTGCACGACGGCGCCCGCGTTGATCCGCTTCAGCACCTGGCTACGGCGAAAGTTGTCGATGCCGATGTTGAAGGCGAAGCTGCACAGCGCGTCGAACTGGTTCTGGGTGACCGGCGCGTAGAGGTTCTCGTTCACCGCGTGCTGCACGGCGATCAGGTCGTAGACCAGCAACGCCTCGGCGTCGGAGTCCGAGACCTCGGCGCCCTCGCGCGCGGTCAGCGTGTGGCCATGGCCGATCATCCAGCGCCCGTCGGGGAGCTGGACAGCGTGTCGGCGACAGCCCTCGAACCGCTTGATCAGTTCGATGGCCGCCCGGGAAACGCGGTGGCGCGAGAGCATGGCTCCCAATCGTCCCAAATCGGCACAGGCGGCATGCGCCCGACATGATCAGGCGCAAGCCTGACGCCACTTACAACAGGATAAGGCTCGCCAATCCCAGAAAAGACAGGAAACCCATGAGGTCCGTGACGAAAGTTACGAACACGGACGAGGACACGGCCGGATCGCGGCCGAAGCGCTCCAGCGTCAGCGGCGCGAGCACGCCCGCCAGGGCGGCGACGAAGATGTTGATGACCAGGGCCAGGGCGATGGTCACCGACAGTCGGATGTCGTGGAAGAAGAACCAGGTGGCCGTCGACATGATCAGGCCCACCACCGCCCCGTTGGCTAGGCCCACGGTCATCTCGCGGGTCACGATGCGCATCGAATTGGCGGCGGTCAGTTCGCGGTTGGCCAGGGCGCGGACAGCCACCGCCAGGGCCTGGGTGCCGGCATTGCCGCCGACGGACGCCACGATCGGCATCAGGATGGCCAGGGTGACCAGCTTGGCGATCTCGTTCTGGAAGACGTTGATCGCCTGGACCGCCACCGCCTCGGTCGCCAGGTTCAGGACCAGCCAGGGCAGACGCGACTTGACGATGTCGAACACGCCGGCGTCGCGGCCGGCGTCGGTCACCCCGGCGAGGGCCAGGATGTCCTCCTCGCCCTCCTCCTGGATGACGCCGACGATGTCGTCGACGGTGATCTGGCCCACCAGCCGGCCCGCGGTGTCGACCACGGGCGCCGAGATCAGGTGGTACTTGTCGAAGATGTAGGCGACCTCTTCCTGGTCCAGGTCGACGGTGATCTCCGTCACCGGCTCCATGATCTGGGCCAGGGGCGTCTGGCGGCCGCTGCGCAGCAGCATGCTGACCGGAACCGCGCCCACCGGCTTGTAGGCCGGGTCCACCACATAGACGTCGAAGAACAGCTCGGGCAGTTCGTCGCCGTCCTTGCGGAAGTGGTCGATGGCCTGGCCGACGGTCCAGAACTGCGGTGCGGCCACCACCTCGCGCTGCATCAGGCGGCCGGCGGTCTCGTCCTCGTAGCTGAGGGTGGTCTCGATGGCCGCCCGCTCCAGTTCGGGCATGGCGGCCATGACCTCGGCGCGCTTGTCGTCCTCCAGATCGTCGACGACGTCGGCGGCGTCGTCCGATTCCATCTCGCCGATGGCCTTGGCGAGCGTGGCGGACGGGACGTGCTCCAGCACCTCCTCGCGGATCTCGCTGTCCAGCTCGGACAGGATCTCGGCCAGGGTCTCGGGATCGAGGTGGGGAATCAGTTCTTCCCGGGCGTCGGCCGACAGGAAGCCCATCAGGTCGGCCACATCGGCCGGGTGCAGCGCGCTCAGCAGCTCGCGCAGGCGCTCGGCGTCGCCGCGGTCCAGCGCGTCGGCCACGTCCGAGACGAATTCGGGATTGAGGGCGTAGTCGTCTTCGAGGGCGAGGTCTTCGAGGTCTTCCTCGGCGTCCACGACGTCGGCGAGGTCGTCCGTTTCGCGTGCCATGCGGACCTCCCGATCTATATGTGAACGGCTTTGCTCGTTCCTCGGTTAAGGCCCTGATTCACTTACGCGGTCGAGGCTTCGCGGCATCCGCGGGCCCAGACATTTCACTCAAGGATCCTGCGAAGCCCAGGGGGCGAAGCAGGATGGTGCGGTCGAGAAGACTCGAACTTCCACGGGTTGCCCCACAG
>NZ_JANINU010000005.1:9166-14522 GCF_024508875.1 Phenylobacterium sp. | reverse complement strand
ACGATGATGTAGTAGCTCATCGCCTCCAGGTCCGAGATCGGCTGGCCGTCGATCTTCGAGTTGGCGATGAGGCTGGCGAGGTCGCTGGTGGGGTTCGCCCGCCGCGCCTCCGACAGCCTGCGGAAGTAGTCGAAGAAGTCGGTGATGACGCCGAAGTCGATCTGGCGCTCCTCCATCGGCTTGTCGGCGTCCTCGCCCTTGCGGCCCAGCTCGGGGTCGGTGGCGCCGAACAGCTCCTGGGTCAGCTTGAGCATCCGCGGCTCGTCGCTTTCGGGAACGCCCAGGATCTCCATGATCACGTGCAGCGGGTAGTGCAGCGCCACCTCGTTCACGAAGTCGCACTCCCTGCCCTTGGCCGCCATCCGCTCGACGGCCGAGCGGGCGATGCCGCGGACGCGGTCCTCCAGCGACTTCAGGTTCTGCGGCATGAACCAGGCCTGGGTCAGCGCGCGGTACTTGTGGTGGTCGGGCGCGTCCATGTGGATCAGCGTGCGAAGCAGGTGCGGGCTGCCGCCCATCATCTCGCGCACCTTGCGGTCCGCCACCTGGCTGGTCAGAACCGGGTTGCGGTCGCCGTTGTGGAACAGGTCGTTCTGCCGGCTGATCTCCAGGATGTCGGCGTGCCTGGTCGCCACCCAGAACGGGTCCACGCCCTCGATGTCGGCGACGCCGAACGGCTCGTTCCGGCGCAGCCAGCGGTAGGTCTCATGGATGCGGCCGTCGGCGTAGGCGGCCGGGTCCGCCAGGTTGTCGGCATGGCCCTGCGGGATGCGGTGGTCGGCCGAGGTCATGACGCTCATCGCAAATTCGTCGCCGGCATGACGCGAGGTCATGCAGGACGGCGCCTCCCGTTGTTCTTATCGTGGCCCGAGTTGATACCCGCACGCGACGGCCCGCAAGCATGACCGCGCGTCAACCGGAGGGCGCGAGACGATGCTGACCAAGGGCGACGAATACCCGATCCACCAGACGCCGGAGCCGATCGCCTACGCCGGGTCCGACCGCAACTTCTACGACCGCTATTTCTTCAACTCCTACGCCCCTGACGGCTCGGCGTTCGTCGCCGTGGCCTACGGCGTGTATCCGGCCCTCAACGTCGCCGACGCCCACGTGGCCATCGTCAAGGACGGCAAGGAGACCTGCATCCACGCCTCGCGCGTGCTGGGCATGGAGCGGATGGACCTGCGGGTGGGGCCGATCAGCATCGACGTCATCGAGCCGCTGCGGATCCTGAAGGTCACGCTGGCGGGGACCGAGGGCGTGGCGGGCGAGATCACCTTCGAGGGCCGCGCCTTCCCCATCGAGGAGCCGCGCTTCGTCAAGCGCAACGGTCCGCGCCTGTTCATGGACTACACCCGCCTGACCCAGAACGTCCGCGCCTCGGGCTGGCTGCAGGTGGACGGCCAGCGCATCGAAGTCTCGGGCTGGGTCGGCACGCGCGACCGTTCCTGGGGCATCCGACCGGTGGGCGCGGCCGATCCGCAGCCGCTGCCGGGCGCGGGCTTCCCGCAGTTCTTCTGGCAGTGGTCGCCGCTGAACTTCGAGGACCGCAGCGTCTATTTCCACATCAACGCCGACCAGGACGGCAAGCCGTGGAACACCCGCGCGGTGATCCTGGAGGACGGCGCCGGCCCGGAGGGCGGTTTCCACACCGAGGCGGCTGTCATGGAGACGACCCTCGTCCCCGGGACCAAGCACGCCGCCGGCGGGGTGCTGACCATCCCGATGGACCAGGGGGCGGCCACCGTGAGGATCGAGCCCACCGGCAACACCTTCCTGATGCGCGGCATCGGCTACGGCGGCGACTGGCGCCATGGCGGTTTCAAGGGCGAGCTCGCCGTCGCGCGCGAGGACATCGACTGCGCCAACTTCGACCCGAACGACCTTGGCAACCTGCATATCCAGGCGATCAGCAAGGCGACACTGTCCGTCCCCGGCCGCCCAGACCAGCAGGGCGTGGGCGTGTTCGAACAACTGATCCTGGGGCCGTACCGCCCGCTGGGGGTCTAGCTACTTCGCCATCATCTGCATGATGCGGGCGATGGCCGGCAGCATCAGGGCGCCCAGCAGCGACGGGAAGATGAAGAGGATGAGGGGCACGGTCAGCTTGGCCGACAGCCCCAGCGCCTTCTCCTCGGCGCGAAGCATCCGCTTCTGGCGCATGTCGGTGGAGAACACCGACAGCGTCTCGCCCAGGCTGGTGCCCATCTCTTCCGCCTGGCGCAGCATGGTCGCCAGCGCGCGGGCGTCCTCGATGCCGAGGCGGTCGGCGAAGGCCGTCCACGCGTCCTTGCGGGCCCGCCCGGCGCGCAGTTCGAGAACCAGGAAGCGCAGGTGGTCGGTCAGCGACGGGTAGCGCCGCTCCAGCTCCTCGGTCACGCGACTGACGGCGGCGTCCAGCGACAGGCCGGCCTCAACCGAGGCCACCAGCAGGTCGAGGAGGTCCGGGAAACCCTCGCTGTACTCGCGCTCCCGCTTGGTCTTGCGGCTGTTGAGCACGAACTCCGGTCCGTACAGGGCGAGCAGCGACACCCCCACCGCCAGGGCCAGCGCCCCCACGTTGCCGCCCTTGTGGCCCATCATCATGGGCAGGGTCATGATCACGGCGATGGTGGCGACCAGCAGGGCCATGGCTTTGACGCCCAGGAAGACCACCGGAGCCTCGCGGCTGTAGAAGCCGGCCTGCATCAGGCGTGAGCGGAGCTGGGAGACCTTGGCCGGGTCGCGCACGGCGCTCTGCTGGCCCAGGCGGCGGATCGTGGAGAGCACCTGCTCGCCCAGCGCGCCGCCCGATTTCTCCACCATCGGGCCGCCGGGACGGCCGCCCGCGGTGGCGCCGGCCAGGCGGTTGCGGCGCAGCGCCCGAACGCGCAGCTCGGCGACCCCCATGTAGGTCAACCCGCAGAGCGCCACCAGGGTCAGCGCCAGCCCGCCCAGGTAGATGATGTTCTCGAGGGACATGGCGTCAGAGCCGCATGTTGATCATGCGCCGCATGATCATGTTGCCGAGGAAGATCCAGAAGCCGATGCCGGCCAGTCCGTACCGCACCATGGGCTCGTCGATCACGTCGCCGTAGAAATGCGGGTTGATGATCATGATCGCGCCCATCGCGATGAACGGCGCGGACGTGAGGATCATGGCGGACGCACGTCCCTCGGACGACGCCGCCTTGATCTTCAGGCGCATCTTGTGCCGGTCGCGCACGGTGTTGGCGTTCAGCTTGAGAAGGCCCGTGAGGTTGCCGCCCGTCCGCTCCTGCAGCCGCACGGTCGCGGCGAACAGGTCGATGTCGGGATGCTGGCAGCGCTCGGACATGCGCTCGATGGCCTGTTCCAGCGTGGCGCCGTAGGCGATCTCGTCGGCCGCCATGCCGAACTCGGTGCCGATCGGGTCGCTCATCTCGCGGCCCACCAGCGCGACGGCGGCGGGCACCGGGTGACCGGCCTCGAGGCTGCGCACGATGATGTCCAGCGCCTGCGGCAGCTGGAACCCGAGCGCGCTGTTGCGCTTGTTCGCCTTGAGCTTCAGGAACCCGAGCGGCGCGATCACGCCGCCCAGCAGCGCGCCGCCCACGAACCCGAACGGCGTCCGGCTCAGCACGCCCAGGCCCACGCAACCCACCAGGCCGGCCAGAGCGACGTAGGTCAGCCACTTGCGCTGGTCGTAGGGCAGGCCCGAGGCGACGATCAGGTTCGAAAGCCAGCGCAGGCGCTCGCTGCGCGCGCCGCTGGCGTTCAGCCCGCGCTGCTTGCGCAGCTCCACCACCAGGGCCGAGATGCCCTCGACCTTCTCGCCGACCTTCAGGCGCTGGTTCAGCTTGCGCTTCTGGGTGGCGACGGTGAGCAGGCCGCTGAGGCCCTGGACGCCGGCGAAAACCGCCGCCCCGATCATCACCATCACGATCGTCTTGACGTCGATCTCCATGGTCAGAGGACCTTGGTGGGATCGAAGTTGGCCGTGTCGTAGGGAATGCCCCGGCGCAGCATCTCGTCCAGGCAGCGCGGGCGCAGACCGGTGGCGCGATGCTCGCCGTGGACCGTGCCGTCGGGGTCGGTGTGGGTGCGGTTGAACAGGAAGATGTCCTGCATCTGCACCACGTTGCCTTCCATGCCGACGATCTCGGTGACGTGGGTCACCTTGCGCTTGCCGTCCGACAGGCGGTTCACCTGCACCACAAGGCCGACGGCCGAGGCGATCTGGTAGCGCACGGCCTCCGGGCCGATGTTCATGCCGCCCATGGCCACCATCTGCTCCAGACGGCTGATGGCCTCGCGCGGATTGTTCGAGTGGATCGTGGCCATCGAGCCTTCGTGGCCCGTGTTCATGGCCTGCAGCATGTCGAAGGCTTCTTCCGAGCGCACCTCGCCCAGGATCACGCGGTCGGGACGCATCCGCAGGGCGTTCTTCACCAGCTCTCGCTGGCGGATCTCACCCTTGCCCTCGATGTTCGGCGGCCGCGTCTCCATGCGCACGACGTGCGGCTGCTGGAGCTGCAGTTCGGCCGCGTCCTCGATGGTGATGAGGCGCTCGCCCTCGCTGATGGCCGCCGAGAGCGCGTTCAGCAGGGTCGTCTTGCCCGAGCCGGTGCCGCCCGAGATCACGGTCGAGACCCGGGCGCGCGAGGCGCCCCACAGGAAGTCGGCCATGGCCTGGGTCATGGCGCCGAAGTCGACCAGCTTCTCCAGCGTCAGCGGCTTCTTGGAGAACTTCCGGATCGAGACCGAGCAGCCGTCGATGGCGATGGGCGGGATGGCCGCGTTCACCCGGCTGCCGTCGGGCAGGCGGGCGTCCACCATGGGTTGGCTCTCGTCGATCCGGCGTCCCACGCCGGCGACGATCCGCTGGACGATCCGCAGCAGGTGGTCGTTGTCGCGGAACCGGATCGGGGTCAGTTCCAGCTCGCCGCGGCGTTCGACGTACACCTGGAACGGGCCGTTGATCAGGATGTCGTTGATCGCCTCGTCCTTGAGGAGAGGCTCGATCGGGCCCAGGCCGACCATCTCGTCGTAGATCGAGGCGCCGAGCTCGGCGAGCTCCTTGGTGTTGAGCGCCATCCGCTCGGCCTGGGCGAACTGGGTGACCTGGTTCAGCACCTGGCGGCGCATTTCCCCCTCGTCCAGCTTGTCCAGCTTGGCGAGGTCCAGCTCGTCGATCAGGCGCGAGTGCAGGCGCAGGCGCAGATCAAGGTGCGCGTCGCGGGGCGGCGAGGCCTTCTTCGGCTCGGCCTTGGGAGTAGGCGCCGGGGCCGGAGCCGGCGCGGGCGCGGCCGCGGCGACGGGCGCCTGGGGCGCGGGGGCCGGTTGCGGCGCCTGCCGCGCAAGGCTGAAGCGGCCCATCTACGCGGCCTTCTGCGAA
>NZ_JANINU010000005.1:0-9156 GCF_024508875.1 Phenylobacterium sp. | reverse complement strand
GGGCGGCTGGGCCGCCAGACGTTCGACGAGGCTCTGCACGTCCTTGACGATCTTGGACTTGGGCCGGTGCTGGGCGATCGGGCCGCCCAGGTTGGCCGACGCCGCCGCCGCTTCCCAGTCCGAGCTCACGCCGGCCTCGGCCTTGCGCTGCAGGGCCTTCTCGGCCTCGGCCATCGACGGGGCCGGCCCGAACATCCGGCTCGCGAGCCGGTTCAGCACGATCCGCGGGCGCAGGCCCGCCGACAGCGCGTCCTCGATCTCGTCGGAATAGGCGCGGGCCGCCAGCAGCGCCGGCACGGTCAGTTCCGAGATCACCAGCACCTCGTCGCAGCCGGCGAGGGCGTCCAGCGTCCAGGGCCGGCGGTGGCGCGGCAGGTCGAGGATGACCCATTCGTAGACCTCGCACGCCACTTCCAGCATGCGCAGCACCGTCTCGCGGGAGACGGCGTCGAAGGCGTTGGGGTCGCGGACGCCGGCCATCAGATCGAGGCCCTTGGACACCGGCGTCACGAAGGCCTGCAGCATCGCCGCGTCCATCCGGTCCGCGACGTTGCCGAAATCGGCGAGGCGGGTCGTGGGCTGCGCGCCCAGGTAGGCGGCCGACGCGCCGTCGGCGAGGTTCAGGTCGACCAGGCAGACCGAGCGATCCTTCCCGGACTGGGCGGCGAGGGCGTAGGCGATCTCGATCGCGATGGTGGTTGCGCCCGAGCCGCCGACGGCGCCGGTGACGCCCCAGCAGCGCGACGTGGCGCCGGTGGCCGCCGCGGCGGCGGGCTGCGCCTGCGCCAGCAGCGCTTCCACCGCCGACTTCAGGTCCTCGTCGGAATAGGGGGCCTCCAGGATATCGGCGGCGGACAGGCGCAGGACGTTGCGCACGAGGCCGGCCGCGAGGTTCTCGCCCACCATCAGCAGCGGCGGGGCTCCACGCAGCGACGACAACGCCTTGACGCAGGTCGCCAGGGCCGAGGCGTCCCACGCGTCGGCGTCGATCAGCACGAGGTCGAACGCCCCGGGGGTCAGCGCCTCGACCTGGGCCACCGCGCCCATCTCCAGCAGCGCGCCGGCCAGAGGTCCGTCCGTCAGGGCCCCCAGGCGGGCGCCCAAGGCCAGAATCCGGCGGCCCGGGATCAGGTTGGCGGAAGAGGCGGCGGGCTTCGAACGCAGCATATGGGAGTCACTTCACCGGGTCGGATTTGCCGTCGTCGCGCGGCAGCGGTTTGTCGTGGGCCCTGCCGAACAGGAACAGGTCGCTCTTTGAGACCTCCTTGCCCGGCAGGGAGTCGATGGGGGCGATCTGGCGGTCGGCGGCCGTGCTGAGGCGCGGCGTCACGATGATCAGCAGCTCGCTCTCCGAGCGCTTCCAACGGGCCGAGCGGAACAGCGAGCCGAGGACCGGCAGGTTGGCCAGGCCGGGGAACTGCTGGATGCCGTTCTCGTAGTTGTGCTGGAACAGACCGGCCATCGCGAACGTGTCGCCCGGCTTCAGCTCCAGCGTGGTCGCCGCGCGCCGCACGGTCAGGGCGGGCACGATGAAGTCGCGGATCGTCAGGGCGTTGTTGAAGTCGAGCTGGCTCACCTCGGGCTCGACGTTCAGGCGGATCCAGCCGTTGTCCTGCACCAGGGGGGTGAAGTTCAGCTTCACGCCGTAGGGCTTGAACTCGATCGAGATCTTGTCGAGGTCCTGTGGCACGGGGAACGGGAACTCGCCGCCGGCCAGGAAGCTGGCCTTCTGCCCCGAGATCGCCACCAGGTTCGGCCGCGCCAGGGTGCGCAGCGCGCCCTTCTCCTCAAGCGCCTGCAACTGGCTGTCGAGCGTCGTGGTGTCGCCGAACCGGCTGCGCAGCGAAATCGCGCCATGCGGCGGGGTCGAGCCGACCAGGCCCGCGCCCGTCAGCATCGAAACCGAGTTGTTGAGCAGGTTCATGTTGACGCCCAGGTCCTGCATGGCCGAGCGGCTGGCCTCCAGGATGCGGACTTCCAGCACCACCTGCTGCGAGTTGGTGATGGTCAGGCGCGAGATCACGGACTCGGGCGCGTACTTCTCGGCGATCTTCTCGGCGCTGGCCTGGACGCCCGAGTTCGAGATCTCGCCCGTCAGCATCAACACCTCGCCCAGGTTCCGGACGCGGATCGGCTCGTTCGGGAAGGCGGCGGTAAGGTCCTGCTGCAGCCCGTCGGCGTCGTAGCCGACGCGCACGTCGATCACCTGCGAAAGCTGTCCGCCGGGGCCGTAGACCAGCATGTTCGTCGAGCCGAACTCGATCCCCTGGACATAGAAGCTCGAATTCGACGTCGCCGTGACCTTCGCGATCTCGGGCTGGGCGATGACGATGCGCGAGGCGGGGCCGGGCAGCCGGAACTGCAGCGACTTGTCCCGCGGCACGTGGATCGTGCGGCGCATCACCGGCTCGCTCGCCATCACCTGGGCGTGCGCCGGCGCGGCGGCGATCAGGCCGGCCATGGCCAGCGACAGGCCGCTGAGCGCGGCGAGGACGGGGCGGGGGATCTGGAACATGCGGGCGGCCTCAGCTCGTCGCGGTCGGCAACTGCGGCACGGGCGCCGCCGCCGGCGGCGGGGCCGGGGCTTTCGAGACGCGCGGACGCTTGTTGGCCTCGCCCTCGACGATCAGGATGGCGGAGAACGGACGCGCCGGACCGCTGCGCGCCGGGCCGGAGGTGCGCACGGCCGGCGCGCCGCCGAGGAAGTCGGAGGTGCGCATCGGCGGCGCCTTGGCGATATCGGCCTGGCCGTTGCGGCGCAGGGCCAGCGAGAGCTCGCCGAGGGTCGAGGCGATCGCCAGCTTCTGCGAGTCCTCGACCGAGACCTCGATCGTGGCCGTGTTGGGCGTGGCCGGCTTGTTCGACGTGGGGTCGGCGTTCAGGTCGATGCCCAGCACCCGGGCGTTCTGGACCACCACGTAGGAGATGTAGTTGCGCTGGTCGCCGCGCGGGGTGAGGTCGCGCATCAGCACCACGTCGACGTGGTCGCCGGGCAGGGCGTGGCCGCCGACGCCCGAGGCGTCGTTCACCTTCAGCGTATAGGCGCGCATCCCTTCGGCCACCTCGGCCGAGACGATCGGGCGCGAGCCCGGGCCCGACAGCTTGGTCGGCAGCACCGCTTCCTTACCCGCGATGGGGGTCAGCACCACCGGCGCGCCGCCATGGTCGGCGGCCAGGGCTTGCTCGACGGTCGTGTACGCGCCCTCGGGCACGGCGGTCTCGGGGACCTTGATGATCTTCAGCATGCCGGCGTCGAGCTTCTCGCCGTATTTCAGCGGCCGCGAGGCCACGACGACCGGCTGGCCGACCGCCTCGGGGCGGATCGGACTCTTCGCCGCCGCCGCGTTGGGCAGGGCGATCTTCGCGACGAAGAGAGCGCCAAGCCCCAGGACCGCGGAAGCGGCGAGGCTGACAATGGTTACGACGCGCATCCGCGACACCCGACCGACAATTCTTGTTCTATCTCGGCACGTTAAGGACGCCCGCCTTGCGATATCCTGAATCTGCAAGGTGAACGGCGCGGTAGTCATTCTGAAGACCGCCGCTATCCGCTGGCCTCCGCCCCTCGCGCGGGGCTACCGTCCCGCCGCCAGAACAAGACGGACGGAGGATGCGGGATGAAGGTGCGGCGCCTGGGGAATTCGGGCCTGAAGGTCAGCGTGGTCGGCCTGGGCTGCAACAACTTCGGCATGCGGATCGACGCGGCCCAGACGCAGGCCGTGGTCGACGCCGCCATCGACGCCGGGATCACCCTTTTCGACACCGCCGACATCTACGGCGGCACGAAGTCCGAGGAGTTCCTGGGCAAGGCGCTCGGCAAACGGCGGCACGAGGTGGTGCTGGCCACCAAGTTCGGCATGCAGATCGGCCAGGACCCCAAGAAGCGCGGCGGGTCCCGGAAGTGGATCATGCAGGCCGTCGAGGACAGCCTGCGCCGGCTCGGGACCGACTACATCGACCTTTACCAGCATCACCAGCCCGACCCCGACACCCCCGTCGACGAGACCCTGCGGGCGCTCGACGACCTCGTGACGCAGGGCAAGGTCCGCTACCTGGGCAATTCCAACTACAGTGGTTGGCAGATTGCGGATGCGGATTGGACATCTGCCGGCCAGAGCCGCTTCGTCTCGGCGCAGAACCTCTTCTCGCTGCTGGAGCGCGACGTGGAGCGCGAGGTGCTTCCGGCCTGCGAGCACTTCGGCCTGGGTTTCCTGCCGTTCTTCCCGCTGGCCTCGGGCCTGCTGTCCGGCAAGTACCAGCGTGGCGTGGCCCCGGCCGAGGGCACCCGGCTCGCCGCCTGGGGCGCGCGCGGCCAGGCGGCCATGAGCGACGCCAACTTCGACCGGGTCGAGAAACTGGAGGCCTGGGCGAAGGAGCGGGATCACACGATCCTGGAGCTCGCCTTCGCCTGGCTGCTCGGCCACCCCGTGGTCAGCTCCGTCATCGCCGGGGCCACGACCCCCGAGCAGGTCCGCACGAACGCGGCCACGGCCGACTGGCGACTCACGCCCGACGAGGTGGACGAGGTCGGCAAGCTGGTGGGTTAGCGCCAGTCCCTCCCTTGATGGGAAGGGACAGACGGCGGAGCCGTCAGGGTGGGGCGTGCTGGATCAGGCTGGGCGCCCGGCCCACACGTCCCCACGCGTCTCGCTTCGCTTGCCACCCTCCCCATTCGGGAGAGGGACGGTTGGCGTACGGAACGTCAGCCTGCGATGACCGTCCGTCAGCTCGCGGAGGAACCATGTACGATCTGCTGAAGGGCCTCCGTGTCGTCGAGGGTTCGGCCTTCGTGGCGGCGCCGACCTGCGGCCTCTACCTGGCCCAGATGGGCGCCGAGGTGATCCGCTTCGACGCCATCGGCGGGGGCCCCGATTTCCGCCGCTGGCCGCTCGCCGACAACGGGTCGAGCCTCTACTGGGAAGGCTTGAACAAGGGCAAGAAGTCGATCGCCATCGACCTCGCCGCGCCCGAGGGCCGGGAGATCGCCCAGCGCCTGGCCGCCGCGCCGGGCGACGACGGCGGCCTGTTCGTCACCAACTTCCCGGTCGACGGCTTCTTGTCATACGACAAGCTGAAGGCGCTGCGGGACGACCTGATCTGCGTGCGGGTCATGGGCTGGGCCGACGGCTCCCAGGGCATGGACTACACGATCAACTCGGCCCTCGGCCTGCCGCTTATGACCGGCCCGGTCGGCGACGAGCGGCCGGTGAACCACGTCCTGGCCGCGTGGGATCTGCTCACCGGCGCCTACTGCGCCTTCGCCATGGTCTCGGCGCTGCTGGCCCGGATGCGCGGGCAGGGCGGCCGGGAGATCCGCGCGCCGCTCAGCGACATCGGCGCCGCCACCATGGCCAACCTGGGCTTCACCGCCGAGACCTGGCTCACCGGCCATCAGCGCGAGCGGATGGGCAACGACGTCTTTGGCGCCTTCGGCCGCGACTTCACCACCAAGGACGGCGTGAAGCTGATGCTGCTGGCCATCACGCCCAAGCAGTGGAGCAAGGCGCTGGAGGCCCTGGGTATCGGCGCCGAGGCCGCCGCGCTGGAGGCCGAGCTGGGCGTCTCGTTCGCGAAGGACGAGGGGCTTCGCTTTGCGCACCGCGCCCGGCTGTATCCGTTGTTCGAGCGAGCCTTCGCCGCCCGGACGGCGGCCGAGCTCACCCCCGCCTTCGACGCCGGCGGCGTGACCTGGGGCAGCTACCAGACGCTGGAACAGGCGCTGGAGGATTCCCGCCTGTTCAAGGGCAACCCGCTGTTCGAGACGATCACCCATCCCAGCGGGCTCAGCTACCCGGCTCCCGGCGCCATGGGCACGATCCCGCAGGACGCACGCCGGCCGGTCGCCCCCGCCCCGAAGCTGGGCCAGCATACCGACGAGGTGCTCGCCGAAGTCCTGGGCATGGACGGCGGCGAGATCGCCCGCCTGCACGACAAGGGGATCGTGGCGGGCGCGTAACACCTTCGTCTGGCTGGTAGGTCGGCGCCGGAAGGGCCATCTCTTGCGCTTGAGCAGCGGAGACTTCCATGGCGCGGGCGGCGGTGAAATCCACGGCGGGTGACGGCATCTGGCTGGCGGCGGGAAAGCGCACGCCCTTCGCGCGGGCCGGCGGCGTGCTGGCCGGCA
This sequence comes from Phenylobacterium sp., assembly GCF_024508875.1. Lineage (GTDB taxonomy): Bacteria > Pseudomonadota > Alphaproteobacteria > Caulobacterales > Caulobacteraceae > Phenylobacterium. The sequence continues at coordinate 3,032 of NZ_JANINU010000005.1, read as the reverse complement.
AGGACGCGCTCCAGCTTTCGGTCCCGGTCATCCAGGCCATGCTCGCCGAGGGGGCCAAGCCCGACCTCGCCGTCTGGGGGGCGGTGATCCCGAATTTGGCCTGGAGCAACATCGCCCGCGAGGCCCTGCTGGACGCCGGCGCGGATCCCTCGATCCCGGCCTTTTCCACTGTCATGGCGTGCTCGACCAGCATGGCCGGCGCATTCCAGGCGGCGGGGATGCTGGACGGCCGCGGCCGCGACCTGGCCCTCGTGGGCGGCGTCGAGAGCATGAGTCGGGTGCAGATCGGCCTGACACAGAACCTTTCCGACGACCTGCGGAAGATCATGGAGGCCCGCAGCTTCGGCGACCGGCTAACCGCCATAAGCCACACGCGCCTCGCCGACGTGCGCCTGCACGTGCCCAAGATCCAGAACCGGGTCACCGGCAAGAGCATGGGCGAGCACACCGAGGACATGGCCAAGGGCTGGGCGATCAGCCGCGAGGAGCAGGACCGGATCGCGCTCGCCAGCCACCAGAACGCCGCGGCCGCCTGGAAGGCCGGCTTCTTCGACGACCTGGTGATCCGCATGGCCGAGGCCGGGCACGACACGACGGTGCGCGCCGACACCAGCCTGGAGAAGCTCGCCGCCCTCAAGCCGTCCTTCGACCGCATGAGCGGCAAGGGCACCCTCACGGCCGGCAACTCCAGCCCGCTGACCGACGGCGCGGCGGGGCTCTGGGTGGCCACCGCCAGGGGCCTGGACCGCCTGCCCGCCGCGACGCCGCGCGTGCGCCTCGTCGACTACGAGATCAACGCCATCGATCTGCATCACGAGTATCTGCTGATGTCGCCGGCCTACGGCATCCCCAAGCTGCTGGCGCGCCACGGCCTCAAGTACGATGACGTCGGCCTCTGGGAGATCCACGAGGCGTTCGCCGCCCAGGTCGCCACCCATATCAAGGCGCTGCAGGACGACGCCTTCCTGCGCGACAAGGCGGGCGTCGCGAACACCTTCGGCCGCTTCCCTGTCGAGCGCATGAACCCCAACGGCGGCTCGACGGCGCTGGGCCATCCGTTCGGGGCCACCGGCGCGCGGATCTTGTCCCAGGCGGTGAAGGAGCTGGCCGCGATGCCGGCCGGGACCTGGGCGGTGGTCTCCATCTGCGCCGACGGCGGCCAGGGGACCATGGCGCTGCTGCGCAACAGCTAGGCCGGGGCCGCCCCGCCTGTTCTGATGCACGGAAAGATTCGGGGGAGGGGCCGACGTGGCGCAGAACGAACTGGGACCGGGCGACCTGCTGGACCGCAAGGGCCGCCTCGCAGAGCCGGGTTGGGCCCGGCGCGAGGTCCGGCGCTACGACCGCGCCGCCATCGCCGCCTCGCCGCTGCGGATCAAGGAGTGGGACTACTACTGCGTCCTGGCCGGCGACTACGGCTTGGCCGCGGTGGTGGCCGACAACGGCTACATGGGCTTCTTGTCGGCCACCTGGTTCGACTTCCGCGCCCGCTCGGCGGTCGCCGAGAGCGTGATGACGCCCTTCCCGCTGGGGCGGATGCGGATGCCGCCGAGCGCCGACGCGGGCGACATCGTGCAGGATCACCCGAAGCTGAAGCTCGCCTTCCGCCACACCGACGGCGGCCGCAGCCTGACCCTCGACTGCCCGGGCTTCATGGGCGGCAAGGGACTGCGCGGGACGCTGCATCTGGCCCAGCCGCCGATGGATCGCATGGTGATCGCCACGCCCTGGCCGAACGCGCCAAAGGCCTTCTACTACAACCAGAAGATCAACTGCATGCCGGCGACCGGCGAGGTCGTCGTGGGCGATCAGACCTACGCCTTTACCCCTGACAGGGCCTTCGGCGTGCTCGACTGGGGCCGGGGCGTCTGGACCTATCGCAACGTCTGGTACTGGGGCTCGGCCTCGGGCCTCGTGGACGGCGTCCCCTTCGGCTTCAACATCGGCTACGGCTTCGGCGACACCTCGGCCGCGTCCGAGAACATGGTCTTCCACGACGGCGTGGCCGACAAGCTGGACCAGGTGACCTTCCACCTGCCGGAGGGAACCTACGACGGAGCCCCCTGGCGCTTCTCCAGCAACGACGGACGGCTGGAGATGACCTTCGAGCCGATCCTCGACCGGGCCGACGCCTCGGACTTCAAGATCATCCGATCGATCACCCACCAGGTGTTCGGCCGCTTCTCGGGTACGGCGATCCTCGATGACGGCCGCAAGGTGGCCTTCCAGGACCTGCTCGGCTTCGCCGAGGAAGTGGAGAACGCCTGGTAGCGGGGGCTAGCGCGCCGGCGTCAGCTTCGCCAGCAGGGCGCCTTCGCTGACCTGGGCGCCCAGCTCGGCCGCCAGGTCCTCGACCACGCCATCGAACGGCGCGCTGAGGGCGTGCTCCATCTTCATGGCCTCGAGGGTCAGCAGCGGCTGGCCCTTGGTCACCGTCTCGCCCGCCTTGACCGAGAGCTGGGTGATCTTGCCCGGCATCGGCGCGCGAACCTGCCCGTCGCCCGCGCCGCCGCCCGCGTCGGCCACCGGCGGATGGTCGCGGAACACGAACGCCTCGCCGCCCTCGAAGACGACGACCGCTTCCTCGCTCTCCACGTGGATGAAACGTGTCGGCTCGCCGGGCATCTCGGCCTCGACCACCTGGTCGCCGTAGAACAGGCGCGTCGTCGTAACTGCGGGGGCGTTCAGACGGAAGCCCTTCAGGTCCACCCACGGCGTGGTTTCGGCGGCGCGCTGCTCGACCGCCTCGCGGAAGGCCCATCCGGCCGTCGCCAGCGCCTCGGGCGAGGGCTCGGCCGCCGCCGTCAGCGTCTCCAGCTCGCGCCCGATCAGGCCCGTGTCGACGCTGCCGACGATGAAGTCCGGCGTCTCCAGGCAGCGCACCAGGAAGGCGGCGTTCGTCTTCACCGGCCACACTTCGACCTCGCCGCACGCCTCGGCCAGCTGGGCGATCGCCTCGTCGCGCGTGTCGGCGTGGGCGATCAGCTTGGCGATCATCGGGTCGTAGAAGGGCGTGATGGCGTCGCCCTCGT
>NZ_JANINU010000004.1 GCF_024508875.1 Phenylobacterium sp. | reverse complement strand
GTTGCACGGCTTCCGCCTCTCGCCGCCGCGGCACGCCGCGACCCGCGGGGCCATCCGCGCGCTCGCCCACGGCATGCGCTGGGCGCTCACCAACAGCGCCGAAGCCCGCGCGCGGCGGCGCGCCGCTGAGCTGGCGGCCGCCGCGCAGCCAGCCTGACGCACGACTCGGCTCCGGTCCGAGCCGGCCACGTACCGCGGCCCCCGGTCGTTGAGCCCGATGGCCATGACAACCGGCGGCCATCGAGCGCAACGGCCTGGTCCTCGAGGTCGCCGACTGAGGCGGCGACCTGTGAAAGTGCGCGACCGCCCGGCGCTGCTCTGCGCGGGCTGCGGAAGCCGGTTAGCGCCGGCCGCCATCAGGCGTTGGCCGACCGCCCTCGATCATGAACCAAGGCGTCGGGCCGTAATCGGCCGGCGGGGCGGGATAGAGCTTGCGGAACGCTGCGAGCGCGGCCGGGTGCAGGACGGTCGCATGCGTCTCCGTGGCGCTGCGGTCGTCGTAGGTGAGGCTGAAGCCGGACGCCGTGAGGGGGCCGAGCGCCTCGCGCAAGAGATCGATCCCCGCCTGCATCGTGCCGCCCTCGTCCGCCACCGCCAGGACCAGCCGCCGCCCCGCCATCGCGCGGGGGTCGAGGCTCATGCCGAGATCGCGCAGGCCGGCCCGGTCGTCCCACCACAGGCTCGGGCTGACGGCGACATAGTCGTCGAACAGGTCCGGCGCACGCAGCAGGGTGTCGACGACGAACAGGCCCGCCAGCGACTCTCCCAGGATGGCGCGGCGGGAGGGCTGGCCGTACCGGGCGGCGATGAACGGCATCGCCTCCTCCGCGAGGAAGCGGCGGAAGCGCGCCGCCCCGCCGGCCTCCGGAAAGGCCCGGCGATAGCGTGCGTCGGTCGCCGGCGGCGTCAGCTCCGCGCGGCGCGCGCGCGTCTGTACGCCCACCACGATGAACGGCCCGAACGTCCCGCTCACGTCCCCGAGCTGGGCGAGGCCGGCGATATGTTCGAAGTCCTGATCGGCGGCGCCGTCGAGCAGGTAGAGCACGGGATAGGTCCGTTTCCCCGGCGCATAGCCGGCGGGCAGCCGCACGTTCAGTTCTCTCACGTCGCCCAGCACGGCGGAGGGCAGCCGGTAGGTCAGGCCGATCGTCAACGGGGCCGCCGAGGGCGGGGCGGCCGCCGCCCCCGCCGGGGCCGCCGGACCGAGCGCGAGCGTCGCGCCGGCCAGAAGCGCCGCCATCGTCGCTTTCGCAAGGGGGGTCTTGGACGGAGTCATCTCGGGGTCTCATCCGGAAGCGAAGCGTTGCGGTGAGAGGGAAGCAGGCCGCCGGCCCGCCGACCAGCTGCGGATTGGCCAATTTTCGCGCGGCGCCGGCCACCCGCGTCCGGCGGCGAGGACTCCGACGCCCCGGGGCGGGATGGTCAGATCGGTTGATGGGCGGCTGTAGCTCTGCTTTTGCTCCCCATGACGTCTCCCGTAAACGACAACCTTCCGCCCCGCGTTCGACCGGTTCCCGCCTTGCGCCGCAAGGCAGCGCCGCGGCTCTCAGAGACGTCTGAACGCGGGCCGACGCGGCCAGCGACCGAGGCGCATAGGGCTGCTCTGCGTTCGGATCGGCGTATAGGCGCAGCAGGCTTTCAAGGTGTGATACCGTGCAGGAGACGACCACGGCCTACGGGCTGACCTTCGAGATTCCGCCGCTCGACACCACCGTCGGGCGCTACCTGCGCGACTACGGCGAATTCGCCAGGCCTGGCGTCGAGCTCGCGGCGCAGCTCAGCCGCGGCGGAGGCTTCGTGGACGTGGGGGCCAATATCGGGGCGTTCGCTCTGCCGGTCGCCTCATCGGCGGTTCAGGTCGTCGCCATAGAGGCCCACCCGGGCCTCGCCCGGCTGCTTGCGTCGAACGTCGCACGCAATGGTCTTGCCAATGTGCAGGTCGTGCATGCCGCGGCGAGCGACACCACCGGCATCGCTCAGTTCCCGACCGCCCCGCTGGACCAGCCGCTCAACTACGGAGCCGGCGGCTTCCGGTCGGCCTACCCCGTGGAAGCGGTGCCCATGGTCACCCTCGACGAGGTTGTCCCCGGGAACACCGCGTGTGTGAAAATCGATGTGGAGGGCCACGAGCTGCGCGTGCTGCGCGGCGCGGCAAGGGTGCTGAGGTCCGTGCGACCGGCGTGGCTGATCGAGTGTCCGGACACGCCCGAGAGCAAGGAGGTCATGGCGCTGATGATCGCGCAGCACTACGTCACCTATTGGTTTTTCACGCCCTTCTTCACCCCGCTCGCCCCCCGTAATGGCGGCGCCGAGCGGATCCAAGGCGACATCAACGTCCTGGCTATTCCGGCGGAACGGCCGCAGCCGAAGGGCATGTACCGGGCCGTGCCAACCTCTCCGCGCCCCTCGAGCGTGAAGGACTTTCCGTACCTCGCGCAATTCGGGTTCGTTTGAGCCAGCGCCGGCCGGACACGAGCGCGCGTCGCCGCATCTCGTCGCCATGCGAGACAGCCGCTTCCGTCAGGCCGGAAGGATGTCCTGGATGCGCACCCGGCCCGCGCGGCGCTCGCTGTTCGTTCGGCCGAGATGCACGCGCTGCAAGGCCGAGGGCTCGTAGCCCAGCCTGGCGTAGAGGTTCGCCAGACTTCCGAACCGGCGCTTCAGCGTCACCACGTGCGGCAGGCCCGGCGTGTCGTGGATCATCATCGTGCTGATGCGCCCCTCGCGCGCCAGCAGCGCGCGCAGGCCCTCGAGCAGGTCCTCGTCGTCCTGGTACCGGAGGCGTCGGCGATTGTCGGGCGGCAGGCGCTTGAGGGCGTTCGCGCACATCGCCGCGTGCCACGGCTGAAGCTGGTAGCCGATGGCCTGGTAGGCGTGGAGCAGGCTGCCGAACCGCCGGCGGAAGATCTCCGTGCAGTGGCAGTCCCGGTCGCCGTCGATGATCGCCGCCGACAAGCGGCCATGCCGGCGAAGCGCCGCCCGCAGTTCGGCCAGCAGTTCGGCGTCGGTGGCGTCGCCATGCGACACCCGGAAGCGGCGCTGCGCGGCGGCGAACAGCCCGGGCGAGACGATCGGCTCGAAGGCGTCCGGCACCCGAACCCAGTCCGCCGGCGAACGACGCGTCACCTCGCCCAGCCGGTACGTGGACTTCCCGATGACCACGGCGCCGGCATAGGCCTCATTCTTCAACAACAGGCGCACCCGCAGCGTGGTCCAGGGCCGGTCGCTGTCGAACGCGCCCTCGGCGTTCAGCAGGCGGGCGATCTCCCGGGTGGAGATGAGGCCGCGCGAGAACATCTGGAAAATCCGGCGGACGAGCGCCACCTCGTGCGGAGGCCCCGGCGTGAGCACGACCCGATGGCCCTTGATATCCTTGCGCTGGCCGGCCTGGAGTACGCCGCGCACCTGCCCGTCGGGCGCGACCATGGTGCGCACGAGGCCGAAGGGCGCGCGCCCGCCGACCCAGTAGCCCTGGCCGGCGATGCCGAGCTTCGTGCGCGAGACCTTTACGGAGAGCTCGCGGCTGAACTCCGCCGCCATGGCGCGCTTCAGGTGCTTCACCAAAGCGGAAGCCAGGCTCCCGTCGTTCGAGAACGGCTCGGCCGTGTAGATGACCTCGACCCCGGCCGAGCGGCAGAGGAATTCGTAGTGGGCGCTTTCGTCGGTATCCTGGAAACGCCCCCAGCGGCTGACGTCGTACACGAGGACCGCCTCGAACGCGGGCGTCCCGCCGAGGACATCGCGAAGAAGCTGCTGCAGGCCGCTCCGCCGTCGGAGACCAAGACCGCTGATCCCCGCGTCCTCGTAGCTCTTCACGACCTCGAAGCCGTGCTCGAGGGCGAAGCTGGCGTTGGCGGACGTCTGATAGGCGATGGAGTAGCGCTGGTTGTCCGTCGACATGCGGACGTATTGCGCGGCGCGGCGCGAGGGTGTGGCAGGCATGGCGGCCTCCTGCGGCCACCTTAACATTCCCGCCGACCGAGCGTCCCGCGCCGAAATGGCCCGGTGCGTCCGGCATCAGCCGCTTGGAAGCCAACGATGCGGCCTGCGGGCGGCGAGGTCCTGCGCCCACCGACCTCGCCGGCGTGGCCGGGGTCGCCCGTTGATCCTGGTCGCGGGACGCATGCTCACGTCAACTTCGGACGTCCAAGCGAATCTGAACCTCGGGCCGCAGCCTCGTTCGGGGGTAATCTGGCAGGATGAAACGCACCGCCATCAGGCTCAGCGCCAGCACGCTGAGTGTCCGCATCGGGGGCTGGTTCCAGGCCCAGGCCACCGGGTGGGGGGTCGTCGCCCTCGCCGTCCTTGCCGCGGCCGCGCTGGCCGCCACCGTCTACGCCGGGAGCTAGGGCGCCGGCGTGGCCAGCCCGATCATCTCGCAGTCGTACCGTTGAAGCCGGGGACGCCCCGCCGGGCATGACCCTAGGCGGCATCCCGACCACCACCTAGGTCCGTCCCGCGCCTCTCGCTGACATTGGGACCGGTGCGGAGAGCGGACCCTCGGCGTCGGCCCTGCCGCGTCCGTCGCGATTCTCGGCAGGAATTGCGCGTTGCGGGAACTGAATGCGCTCCAGTGTCTTGCGAAGCGTGGAGGCCCCATGCCCCGAGAAACCCCTGACGGCGGTGGCTACGCCGACGATCAAGCCCAGGCCTTTTGCCGCGCCACCGATCGCCTTGCCCCCTGCGCGAGCGAAAATCCCGACGACTCCGAGGTCCTGGATGACGGGCAGGAGGAGGTGTTCTCGCGAACCGCGATCGAGAACGGTGCGGTCGAGGATCCCAAAGCACTTGGCCCGGAGGATCTGGCCCGCGTCTCCCTTAGCCGCACGCCGAGCGGCAAGGCCTGAGATCCCGTTCACGCGTTGTCGTCACGTCCTGGGATCATACATCGAAAGCGCCGCTCATGTCGGAAGCCTCGTCCCGCCCGCTCAATCCGCCGACAGCATATGGCGATCTGAACGGAGAGCTGCCCGCCTATGTCTCGAATGGTCTGATCGGCCTGCGCGTCCGCCCCTTGGCGCTCAGGGCCGGGATGGCCTTGGTCAGCGGTTACAGCGGAGAGCATCCGGTCCGGCGGATCGAAGCGGCCGCCAACGCCCCTTACCCGCTCGCGGCCGACGTTTGCCTCGGCGGTGCGTGGCTGTCCGACGCCGATACGGCCGTGTCGGACCTCCAGCAGGACTACGACTTCGGATCGGGTGAGCTGACGAGCCGCTTCCAGGCGAAGCTCGGCGGGCGGGACGCCCACATCGCGGTGCTCACGTTCTGCTCGCGTCACGACCCCACCCTCGCCTGCCAGGAGATTGCGGTCACGTCGTCGAGCGGCGGGGAGCTCGCTCTGCGGGCCACGATCGACGCCCGGGGTGCAGACGGCCACCTCGTGCGGGAGGGTCGCGGAACTCCCGGCGAGGATGCGCCGGCGGTCGACGGGACCTTGCTCTGGATGTCCGGCGGAGCGCTTTCCACGTGCGGGCTGGCCAGCGTTGCTTCGGTGAAGGGCGGGGATTTCGGCGACCCGGCGCGGCCGGCCTTCCAGTATGGCCAGTTCCACGCCGAATTCCGCGGTCGGGTACGGGCCGCTCAGACGGTGCGCCTGCGTCAGATCGTGAGCCTGGTCCCCCACGTCATGCACGCGACACCCGACCAGCATGCGGCGCGCCTGGCGGCCAAGGCGGCGGACGACGGCTTCGACGCCCTGCGCGCCGCCAACCGCGCTATGTGGGACGAACTCTGGAAGGGCCGCATCCGGCTCTTGGGGGCCAGCGAACGTTGGCAGGGGCTGGCCGACGCCGCGGTCTTCTACCTCAACTGCTCCGCGCACCGCGCGTCGCCGGCGTCCACCTCCATCTTCGGATTGGCGACATGGCACGACTATCACTACTACTACGGGCACGTGATGTGGGACATTGAGGCGTTCGCCGTCCCGCCGCTCTGCCTGCTGCAGCCGGACGCCGCGCGCAGCTTCCTCGACTATCGCAGCCGCTCCCTGGAAGGGGCTCGCAACAACGCCCGGCTCTTCGGGCGCAAGGGCCTACAATTTCCGTGGGAAAGCGCACCGCGGAGCGGCGAGGAGAGCGCGCCGGTCCCGGGGACTGCAGCCTGGCACGAGGACCATGTCTCGCTCGATGTCGCGCACGCCTTCGCGCTGCACGCCTGGCTCACCGCGGACGAAGAGTTCCTCCGGGCTTGGGCTTGGCCTGTTCTGTCGGGAGTCGCCGACTGGATCACCTCGCGGGTGACACGAACTGCGCGCGGCTACGAGATCGGCGCCTCCATGGGGATCGCCGAGCGCGAGGAACCGGTCGAGAACGCTGCGTTCACGAACATGGCTGCGGCGGTGGTTCTGCGGGACGCGATCAACGCGGCTGAACGGCTGGGTCGCTCCTCCAACGGCGCTTGGTCGGAGATCGCGGAGCAGATGTTTCTCCCGCGCCGCGGGTCGGCCGTGATCTCGCACGACGGCTACCGGCGGGACGAGGAGAAGGGCGGCACACCGGACCCCCTGATGGGGATCTTCCCGTTCGGCTACCGCCTGTCGCCGGAGCACGAGGCCGCAACGCTGCAGTTCTACCTCGCGCAGGCGGAGAGCTACATCGGCAGCCCCATGCTTTCGGCGCTCTATGGCGCCTGGGCGGCACGTCTCGGCGATCGGAGGCAGGCGCTGCGGCTGCTGGAGGAGGGCTACGGCAAGTTCATTCAAGGTCGCTTTCTGCAAACGCTCGAATACCGCGCCGATCGCTTCCCCGAGCAGCCGCGCGCGGGCCCCTTCTTCGCCAACATCGGCGGCTTCCTGACTGGCTTGCTCTTCGGGTTCACCGGATTGCGGCCGGGTCCCGGGGAGGCCTTCGACTGGGTCGAGTGCGACGCAAGTCTGCCCAAGGGCTGGCGCGGCATAGACGTCGAGCGGCTCTGGTTGGGCGGACAACCGGTGTCCTTGTCAGCCCGCCATGGCGCGCGGCCCAAGATCAGGCCCCTGAGCGATGAGGAGTCGGAGCCTTAGGCCGCTCCCGCACTGCCGGGACCAGCCGTCGCGTCCACGACTTGCGCGACTGGGTGGTTGCACGCGCCCGAGACTGGCCTGGTTCCGGACAATTCCCACGCCACGATGGATCAGCTCTCCCCCTCGACGATTGTCGCGGCCTCCGGTCGGGCGCCTGGGGGAGCCACCGTCGATTCTGAGTCTCCTCCGTCCGCCGCCGCTTGGCGGAGCAACGAAGGATCGAACGACGGACCTATTCGTGAGACGCAGCCTGACGCGGCGCCCGACTTGCGCCGACCCGTTAGTGACGATACCGTTACTTAATTAACAGCCGGTCGGCCAGCCGGAATGACAAGGCAGGGGACAGACATGACAATCGAACTCAACCGGCGCGCCGGTCTCGCGGCGTTGGCCAGCTTGGCGGCTGCGCCGGCGGCCGCCGCTGCGACACAGGGCGAGGGCTCGCCCCTGCCGCCCATCACCATCTATCATCTCGAAGGCCGCCGCTCGGAGCGGGTGGTCTGGCTGATGGAGGAACTGGGGTTCCCCTACAAGCTGGAGTTCAAACGCGGCGACCTTATGGGATCGATGGCGCTGATTAAGGCCTTCAGCCCGATCGTGCCGATGGCGCCGACCGTGAAGTACGGCGACCAGGTGCTGGTCGAGTCCGGCGCGATCATGGAACTGATCCTCAACCGCCATGCCCCCGGCAAGCTGCAGCCTGACTTCGCCAGCACCGACTATCCGCACTACCTGATGTGGATGCACTTCGCGGAGGGCTCGCTCGCCGCCCGCCTGTTCTCGGACTACCGCGCCTGGATGCAGCAGCCGCCGACCGAGCGCTCGCGGCTCGTGGACTCCGAGGCGGTCGTCGAATTCGCCGAGGACTTCCTGAAGACCCACGCCTGGTTCGGCGGCGCCGCCTTCTCGGCCGCCGACATCATGATGGCCTTCCCGCTGCGCGTGGCGACCGAACTGAACCTGGTCGAGACGAGCCAATTTCCCAAGGTGGCGGCCTGGAAGACCCGGATCGAAGGCCGGCCGGCCTATCAGCGGATGCTTGCCAAAGCGCGGCCGGACGGGATGATCGGCGCGCTGAAGCCGCTGCCCCAGCACGCGCCCTCCGGCCCCCGCGCGCCCGGCGCGGTCCGCTAGTCCCCCAAAATAGTCCGTGCGCGACGGCCGCCGAACCGCTCACAGGTCCGGCCATCGCGCTCCAGCCCCAACGGGATGACCTGAGATGACCCCTGCCCGCCAGATCCACCTCGTCCGCCGTCCCGACGGCGTCCCGGTCGCCGACGACTTCGCGGTTGTCGACGTGGACGTCCCCGACGCCGGCGACGGCGAGGTGCAGATCCAGAACCTGCTGATGTCGGTCGACCCCTACATGCGGCCGCGCCTGACCGCCGACCAGCCGCTGAACGTGGCCATGATCGGCGGCGGGATCGGCCGGGTCGTCCAGTCGCGCAATCCGAAGTTCGCTGAAGGCGCGCTGGTCCGCCACGGCGCGGGGATGCAGGAGCGCTTCATCTCGGACGGCAAGAGCCTGCAGGCCCTGAGCCCCGACCCCGCGCTGCCGCTCAGCGTCTATATGCACGCCCTGGGCGGCACCGGTATCACCGCCTACGGCGGCCTGCTGGAGGTGGGCGCGCTGAAGGACGGCGAGCAGGTGTTCGTCTCGACGGCCGGCGGCGCCGTTGGATCGGTCGTGGCCCAGATCGCCAAGATCAAGGGCTGCTATGTGGTCGGCTCCACCGGCGCCGACGACAAGGCCGCCTGGTTGAAGGACGAGGCCGGTCTGGACGCCGTCATCAACTACAAGGTCCAACCGCTGAAGACGGCCCTGGCCGAGGCCATGCCCAAGGGCATCGACGTCTACTTCGAGAACGTCGGCGGCTCGCACCTTGACGCGGTGCTGCCGCGGATGAACGTGCGGGGCCGGATCCCCGTGTGCGGCATGATCTCGACCTACAATGGCGGCGGCGAGGGCGTGCGCAACCTGTCGAGCCTCATCTACAGCCGGGTCCGGATGGAAGGCTTCGTGGCCAGCGACTTCCCGTACCTGCAGGGGCGGTTCGTGGAGGACATGACCGGCTGGCTCAAGGACGGCCGCATCAAGTACCAGGAGACCATCCTGGAGGGCTTCGAGCGCGCGCCCGAGGGGCTGATCGGCCTGTTTTCCGGGCTCAACAGCGGCAAGATGCTGATCCGCGTCGCCGACTGATCGCACGCTGGACGCGCAGGCCCGGGCTCGGGATGATGACGGGGTTGGCCCAGCGTGGGCCGGCCTGAACCGGCGGGGGCTTGTGACGACATCCAATCGAACCGGGCCTGACGGCGCCAAGGTCGTACAGAAACGGCTGAAAGGCTCGGAGCGCCGCAACCTATTCCTCGACGCCGCCGCCGCGATTGTGCTCGAGCAGGGCGTCGCGTCAGTGACGATGGAGGGCGTGGCCCAGCGGTGCGGGGTGAACAAGTCGCTGCCGTATCGCTATTTCGCCGACCGCGACGCAGTGCTGGCGGCGCTGTTCGACCGCGAGCAGGCCAACTACGCCGCCCGCTGGACCCAGGAACTGCCGCAGGACGCCACCTTCGCCGCGGCGGTCCGGGCGGCGCTGCGCCACTGGTGCGTCCGGTCGGACGAGAGCGGCGAGCTCTTCCTGCGCCTGGTCACCGACAGCGGCCGGCTGCGCGAGCGGGCCCGGGAGATGCAGGAGGCCAACGCCAAGGGCTGGGCGCTCGGCCTCAAGCGCGCCTATGGCCTGCCGGACGACGTGGCCCTGCAATACGCCTGGTTCATGGTGACCGGCGTCACCGGCTTCCTCGCCGCCCGGAACGGCGACGACGAGGCGCTCATCGAGACCATCACGGTGGCGGTCGTGGCCGGGGCTAAGGCGCTCAAGGCGAGGCACGCCAGAACGTAGGCTGCTACCCTCCGCCGGGCCGCGAAGGGGCTTGCGCATACGCATTAAGTCACGGTACCGTTACCCTCTATAGAGAGCCGCCATGACGCGGTCGGCGAGAGGAAGCGATGAAGCTCTACGGCGAAGACAATCCGGCGCCCAATCCGCGCCGCGTCCGCATCTTCCTGGCCGAGAAGGGCGGGAGCGTCGAACACGTCCGCGTGCCGATGCGCGAGCGCGGCCACAAGGCGGCGGACTTCCTGGCCAAGAACTCCCTGGGCCAGCTTCCGACGCTGGAACTGGACGACGGCACGTTCCTCAGCGAGAGCGTCAGCATCTGCCGCTATCTGGACGAGACCCTGCCCGGTCCGTCGCTGTTCGGCGCGACCGCCCGCGAGCGCGCCGAGGTCGACATGTGGATCCGGCGGATCGAGTTCCAACTCATGACCCCGATCGGCCAGATCTGGCGCCACACCCATCCGCTGACCGCCACGCTGCTGACCCAGTTCAAGGACTTCGGCGAGTCGAACCGGCCGCGCATCGAACAGGTCTACCGCTGGCTGGACAGCGAGCTGGCCGGCAAGGCGTTCATCGCCGGTGAGGCCTACTCGATGGCCGACATCATTGCCCTGACCACCGTCGACTTCGGCCTCTTCATCGGGGTCCCGATCCCGGCGGACTGCGCGAACGTCCTCGCCTGGCACGGCCGCGTCGCGGCCCGCCCGAGCGCCAGCGCCTAGCTGAACCCCACCCGGCCAACCTTGCCGTCGCCACTAAGTGACGGTCACGTGACTCTACATAACTACGCCGTTCAAGGCGATGAGGGGAAGGAACTTCAGATGACCGCTCGCACGAGCACGCGCCCGCAACGGGCCCTCCTGGCCGGCACCGCCGTTGCGGCGCTGGCGTCCGCCCTGGCCGGACCGGCCCTGGGCCAGGAACCGGCCGCCATCGACGAACTGGTGGTGACCGCCCAGAAGCGCGCCGAGAACGTCCAGGACGTTCCGCTGTCGATCACCGCGGTGAAGGGCGAAGCGCTGGAAGCGCTGCACGTCACCCAGGCCCAGCAGCTGACGCTGATCGACCCCTCCGTCCGTTTCAAGCAGAGCCTCAGCAACAGCGCGTCGGGCTTCCTGATCCGCGGCATCGGCACCAGCAGCTTCTCGGCCGGCATCGAGCAGAGCATCTCCACCGTGGTGGACGGCGTGGTCCTGGCCGACCCCGGCAGCCTGTCCACCCTGGCCGACGTCGAACGCGTCGAGATCCTGCGCGGACCACAGGGCATGCTGTTCGGCAAGAACGCCTCGGCCGGCCTGGTCCACTTCGTCACCAAGCGTCCCGTGCTGGACGACAACTCCGGCAAGGTCCGGGTCGAGGTCGGCGAACGCGGCGAGCGCAACGTCGAGGCCATCGGCAATGTGGCGGTGGGCGAGACCGCGGCCCTGCGCCTGGTGGTGGTCCACAACGAGCGCGACGGGATCATCAAGAACGTCGCGCGCGCCGGCGACGACACCGACCCGCGCAAGGTCACCGGGGTGGCGCTGAAGGTCCTCTGGAAGCCCACCGAGGACCTGACCATCTTCGCCCAGGCCGACCGGTCGCAGAGCGACACCTTCTGCTGCGCCTCCACCTGGCGGAAGGTCACGCCCGGCTATGCGCCGGCGGTCACCAACGCCCAGTACGGCATCGTCGCGGGGCCGAAGAACCTGGCCGTCGCGGCCAACGGCGATTTCTTCGGCAGCAGCCGCGCGCAGGGCTTGGCGCTGCACATGGACTACGACGTCTCAGGCTTCACGCTCAGCTCGATCTCGGCCTACCGCGAGGCGCGCCGCGTCGGCTTCTACGACGGCGACCTGACGCCGGTCAGCTACATCGACCTGAACGGCGGCGCCGGCGACACCAAGTGGTTCACCCAGGAACTGCGCCTGACCTCGCCGATCGGCGCGCGCTTCGACTACGTCCTCGGCCTCTACTACTACAACGCGACGGCGCACTCGGAGATCACCCAGCGGGGCCAGCTCACCTGGATCCTGCCCGCGTCGAACGGCCAGGTGGTGCGGGTCGTCCCGACCCAGCCGGCAGGCACGATCTTCCAGACCTCGACCTTCAACACCATAGGCTCGGACAGCTACGCCGCGTTCGGCCAGGGCACGTTCCACGTCACCGACAAGCTGGACATCATCGGCGGCCTGCGCCGCACCCACGACGTGGTGAAGCTGGACTACCGCCGCGACCCGGTGGCCGGCACGGTCTTCATCCCGGGCTCGGTGGCCCTGCGCTACGACCAGTCGATCAAGAATGACAACCTGTCGTGGCGAATCGGCCCGCGGTACACTTTCAGCGACGACGTCATGGTCTACGCGACGGTGTCGAAGGGCTACAAGGGCCCGGGCTTCAGTGGCCTGAGCGCCACCGTGGCCGGCGCCAACCAGCGCGTCCTGCCCGAGATTCCGACCAGCTACGAGATCGGCATGAAGTCGACGTTCTTCGACCATCGCCTGCTGGTGAACGTCTCGGCCTACGACACCAAGGTGAAGAACTTCCAGGCGCAGGTCTCGGACCTGTCGAGCCCGACCTATTCCAGCCGCATCACCAACGCCGGCTCGATCAAGACCAAAGGCGTGGAGTTCAACCTGGTCGCCCGGCCGGCACAGGACCTGAACATCACCTTCGGCGGCGCCTACACCCACGCCCGCTACCTCGATTTCAACGGGGTGCAGTGCTACTTCGGCCAGCCCAAGGTGGCCCAGGGCGGTCCCTGCACCGCCCCGCCGGCCAACCCCACGTCCATCGACGGCTTCTTCAACGCCAAGGGCCTGCGGCTGGCCGCCGTGCCGACCTGGGTTCTGGGCTCGACCGTGTCGTACGAGCGCCAGCTCGGCGGGACCCTCCGCGGCTTCGCCCAGGCGAACTGGAATTGGCAGAGCGACACCAACTATTCGGCCAACGGCGATCCGGGCACGATCCAGAAGGCCTACAGCCTGGTGGGCGGCCGCGTGGGCGTGAGCGGGCCGGACGAGAGGTGGACCTTCGCCATCTACGCCTCGAACCTGTTCGACAAGCGCTGGGCGGCCCAGATCACGCCCTCGCCGGTGACGACCCTGAACCCGGGCGGCTACCTGCAATACTTCAGCCCGGACTCCGTCCGGCGGGTGGGCGCGAGCTTCGAGACGCGCTTCTGAATCGCCAAAAGGGCCGTCGCGAGGGAAGCGCGGCGGCCCGTCGGGCTTGAGCTGTTTGGGGGCGATGAGGCGGGCCTTCCAGGACCCTCGCGTGCGCCACTTGAGGCAGGCCGCCCCCCGCCGTCTAGGCGCGGGCCAGCACGCCTCGGCGTTGGCGGATGAGCGCGCCTGTTAAACCGAAGCCCATGATCATGAGCGCCCAGGTCGCGGGTTCCGGCACCCCGGTGTTGGCCGCCATCGCCACATTGTCCAACCGGGTGCTGTCGACGTTCCCGCTCCAGTCCGCGAAGATCTCGATGACCTTCAGGTTGGACATGATGGCCGCGAATTCCGCGGTGCTGACGGGGCCCGCCACCTCCGTGGTCGTGCCCTTGTAGAAGTTCGCGGCGGTCAGGTCGAAGGTGAAGCGGCTCAGGTCGCGTGTGGGCGTCGGGCCCCAGTCGGCATAGATCGTCTTATTGTTGGCCCCATGCAGGACGAGAAAAGGCCGGTTGAGATACCTCGGATCGAGCGTGGCGGATGCGAAGTCGAAACTGAACGTTCCGCCGATATAGTCGGACTTGTCGCCCAGATAGGCGTCCGACGCCAGGTATCCCCAGGCGGCGACGCCGCTCGACTTGGTGAGGCTTTGGGTCGCCGGGTCCCAGTCCGGTGTCTGGTTCCGGAAGTCCGGCGAGCCGAACTTCCAGCCTTCGGCGCCTGTATCGAAGGTCGAGGTGATCATCGCGGCGGCATGGGCGGCCGGCGCAAGTCCGCCGGCGATGACCAGGCTGGCGATCGAAGCCAGGAACGTGTGGCGCATGTTCGTCTCCAAGATTTCGGCGCAGGGCTAAATCGCTGGCCGTCGCCCCGTCCGGCCCGTTCCGACGAAGGTCAGGTTTGGGTCGACGAGCGTCCGCAAAATCCCCTGTGGCGCGAGGGCGTCTTGCGCCGTCCGCCCTCGCGACGGCGCGGGGCGACGGCGCCGGGCGCGATCGCTCAAGTCGCCCGATCGCCCGAGGGCCGCCCACTGGCGACGACAAGGCCGCCGGAGCGGCGAGACCTCGACGGGGAGGCGCGACCTGCGCTTGTCGTGGGCAGGCCCAGGCCGGCGCCTTCCGCCGGTCCAAAGTCCGCCTATGTTGCGGGCCCATGCCCGCCCTCCCCGCCACCGCCCCGTCCGCCATCCGCCTGGCCGTCGTCCAGCAGGTCCGCAAGCTGGTCGGCGGCGCCGGGGACGATACGGTGGAACGCAACCGCCAGGACACCGGCCTGTTCGGTCCCGACAGCGCCTGCTGGCGGGTGCACGGCGACTTCACCAGCATGATGGTGGGCGGGATCGCCGCACTTTACCTGCAGATGCTCCACCCCGCCGCCCTGGCGGGGGTCTGGGACCATTCGGACTTCCGCAAGGACATGCTGGGTCGACTGCGGCGCACCGCCCGCTTCATCGCCGGGACCACCTATGGAGACCGCCGCGAAGCCCAGGCGCTGATCGACCACGTCCGGTCGATCCACGACAGGGTCTCGGGCGCGCTCCCGGACGGACGGCCCTATTCCGCCAACGATCCGGACCTGCTGGTCTGGGTGCACGTGGCCGAGGTCAGCGCGTTCCTCACCGCCTACCTCCGC
>NZ_JANINU010000003.1 GCF_024508875.1 Phenylobacterium sp. | reverse complement strand
CCACCGGGAACTTCACCCAGATCGTGGGGCTGACGTGGTCGTGGTACTCGACCTCGGCGTCGGCCAGGGCGGTGCGCTCGACAGGGCTCCACATCACGGGCTTCGAGCCGCGGTAGAGCTGGCCCGAGGCCACGAACTTGTGGAACTCGGCCACGATCGCGGCCTCGCTCGCATAGTCCATCGTGGCGTAGCGGTTCTCCCAGTCGCCGATCACGCCCAGGCGCTTGAAGCCGTTGCGCTGCACGTCGATCCAGTGGCTGGCGTATTCGCGGCAGCGGGTGCGGAACTCGGCCTTTGAGACCTCGTCCTTGCGGCGCCCCTGGCTGCGCAGCTCTTCCTCGATCTTCCACTCGATCGGCAGGCCGTGGCAGTCCCAGCCCGGCACGTAGTCGACATCGTAGCCCAGCAGGAACTTCGAGCGGACCACGAAGTCCTTGAGGGTCTTCTGCAGGGCGTGGCCGATGTGGATGGCGCCGTTGGCGTAGGGCGGGCCGTCGTGCAGGACGAACAGCGGCGCGCCGGCGCGCTGACGTTCCGCCCGCATGGCGTTGTAAAGGTCGAGCTCGGCCCACTTCGCCAGCGTCTGCGGCTCCTTCTGGGGCAGGCCCGCCCGCATGGGGAACGGCGTGTCGGGGAGGAAGACGGTCTCGCGATAGTCGCGTGGGGGCTTTTCGGCGTCGTCGGCCATAACTCTGTCCGTTGGATCGGTGGATTCGAGATTGCGGGTGTCACCCGGCGCGCGCTGGAAGAACGTCCGGCGGCGTCACGCCGGGCGGGTAATTCGCAGGCTCGTCCGAACCGAAGTCATGGCGGAGGCTCTAACAGAGCGGGCGCGGGGCGTCATCCCCGGTGGGGGCGGCGCGGCGTCAGGGCGGCATAGGCTGGAATTGTCGGAATTTTCCCCGCGGCCATCGGCGTCGCGCAATGAACTTCCGAATATCCTGGCATTTCGATCGTTATGCTGTTATCTTAGCTAAATCGAATATCGATTTGGTTCGGTCGCTCTCCACGCTTTTTCTTCGGATCGAGCCCGGACTTCCCACAATCATCTCCGATAATTTGGTGCGGGTCGCCGTCCGGTGGCTGCGAAGATTAATTTCTGAAAGTGAAAAACATGACGACTGGCACTGTGAAGTGGTTCAACCCCGCGAAGGGCTTCGGCTTCATCCAGCCTGACGACGGCGCGGTTGACGTGTTCGTCCACATCTCGGCCGTCGAGCGTGCGGGCCTGGGTTCGCTGAACGAAGGCCAGAAGGTCTCGTTCGAGCTGGAACGCGATCCGCGCAGCGGCAAGACGTCTGCCGGCCAGCTTCAAGCCGCCTGACGTGCGAAGCGCATCCCGCCGGCAAACCCTGCGGGATGCGTCTCTCAATCCGCGATGAGTCCATCAACAATCGAACGCGCCTATGAACTTGCCCGCGCTGGGCAAGCGCCGGATGTCGACGCGCTGAAGCGCCGGCTGAAGGCGGACGGCTATCGCGCCGTCGATGCGCTGCTCGCGCCCCGCAGCATCCGGGGGCACCTTGAGGCGATCTGCGCGGCCACGTTCGCAGCCGCCGGCGCCACGAAACCCCGAGGCCCCCATGAATGAATTCGAGCGAACCGGCTTCGCCGAGCGCTTAAAGACCGCTGCCGACGCCCGGAAGGCGCTGCTGGCGGGCTTCCGGCCCCGGCCGACCGCTCCAGCCGCGGACTTTCAGCCGAGCGCCGTGACCCGCGCTGCGGAACTCGCGAAGGTCCGCCTGGCGAGGGCTGGGGAGAAGATCGCCCGAAAGCAGGCCGCGGCCGATGCGGCGGAGTCCCTGCGGCTCGCCGAGGAGGCTACCGCGGCTGAGGCCCTCGACGCGAAGCGTGGGCAGCGCAAGGAACGCAAGGCGCTGACCAAGGCCGAGCAGAAGGCGAAGCGGGACGCGCGCTACGCGGCCCGGAAAGCTCGCTAGAGGGCGGCCCCCCGAGGTTAAGGCCGGTTCGGCGGAGAGATCCCTCTCGAAATCCAGGACACGGAGCCTTCTTGTCCCCCTCAGATGATCCCATTTGAGGGCGGGGGGCTCTAGACCCTCGTCCCAACTCCAGAGGAGCCCAAGTTATGGCGCGCAA
Source organism: Phenylobacterium sp. (assembly GCF_024508875.1). GTDB lineage: Bacteria > Pseudomonadota > Alphaproteobacteria > Caulobacterales > Caulobacteraceae > Phenylobacterium. The sequence goes on along the minus strand of NZ_JANINU010000003.1, from coordinate 70,469 downwards.
GCCCAACTACGATTTCGAGCGGCGCGAGCGCGAGCGGCTCAAGGCCCTGAAGACGGCTGAAAAGGCCGCGGCGAAGCGCGAACAGCGCGAGCGCGACCGCGCGCAAACGGCCTCTGAGCCTTCCACAGAAGAGACCTGAGAACACCCATGCCCAGTGGCGTCATGTACAACCACGAGACCGTCGCGCTCGACGGCGAGATTTTCACCGACTGCGAGTTCCGCGACTCGCGGATGATCTTCTCCGGGGGCTCGCCGCCGGTGTTCGAGAACTGCCGCTTCTACGGCTGCGAGTGGAAGCAGGATGAGGCGGCCCAGCGAACCCTGGCCTATCTGAAGGCGCTCTGGAGTGCGGGCGAGAAGACCGCGGTGCAGGCGCTGATCAAGGACATAACGGTCGCCCGCTAGCGCGCGATCCGCGAAAGAAGACGCCGGTCCGGCGAAGGGATCGCGCTCAAAATCAACGAGATAGATCCGCCTAGGCCGATAGCACCTGTTTGGCCCGTGCCGCGTCCTTCATCACCTGCTCGGTCATCACCTCCAGGCTGTCGAACTTTTCCTCGGGGCGCAGGAAGGCGATCAGGTCGGTCTCGATGACGCGGTCGTAGATGTCCTCGTCGAAGTCGAAGAGCCAGACTTCGAGCAGGGGGCGGGTGACGCCCTGGACCGTCGGGTTCACGCCGATGTTGGCCACGCCGGAAAACTCCCGGCCGTCCGAGAGCCGTGTGCGAGTGGCGTAGACGCCGAACTTCGGGGTCACGTAGTCGGCGAGGTCGACATTGGCCGTCGGGAAGCCCAGCTTGCGGCCGAGCTGCCGGCCGCGCTGGACCGGGCCCTCGATGGCGAACGGCCGCCCCAGGATCTCGGCGGCGTCCTGCGGCCGGCCCGCGCGCAGGGCTTCGCGCACCGAGGTGGAAGAGAACTTGTCGCCGTCCACGTCGCCCACCGGGTCGGCGACGCTGACGCCGAAGCCGAGCTCCTGCCCATAGGCCCGCATCGTCTGGGGCGTGCCAGTGCGTCCCTTGCCGAACGAATTGTCGAAGCCGACGGCCACGTGGCGGGCGCCGAGGCCCTGGTGCAAGACGCGGGTGGCGAACTCGCGGTCGGTCATCTCCGCCAGCTCGGCCTCGAGCGGTAGGACGTACAACATATCGACGTTCAGCTTTTCGAGCGCCCGCGCCTGCTGGTCGGTCTTCATCAGGCGGAACGCCGGCTCGTCGGGGCGGAAATAGACGCGCGGGTGAGGGTCGAAGGTGATGACGCCCAGGGGCGTCCCCATCTCGTTCGCCGCCTTCGCGGCTAGCTCGATCACCTGCTGGTGGCCGCGGTGCACGCCATCGAAGCTGCCCATGGCGACCGCGGCGCCGCGGTCGTCCTGCGACAGATCCTTCCAACCCCGAATGACACGGATGCGCTTCATGCGCCCCGTTAAGTCATGCGGGGCGGCGCGGCGCAATCACCAGAGCTTCGCCATCGACCACGGTCTTGCCGGCGACCGCGCACGTGGTGTCCAGCGTCACGTGTCCGCGCGCCTCGTCGAGCGCCTTGACGGTGACCTTCGCGACGACAAGGTCGCCGATCTTCACGGGCCGGCGGAAGCGCAGCGACTGCGACAGGTAGATCGCCCCGGGACCCGGCAGTTTCGAGCCCAGGACGGCCGAGATGTAGGCGGCCGAGAGCATGCCGTGGGCGATGCGCTCGCCGAAGGTAGTGGTCTTGGCGTAGGCCTCGTCCAGGTGGACGGGGTTGTTGTCTCCGGACACCTCGGCGAACGCCTCGATGTCGGCCGCGCCCACGACACGGCTCATCTCCGCCGCCTGACCGACGGACAATTCGTCAAAAAAGAAGCCTTGCACGGCAGTTCCCCTGAGGCCGTTCGTTGCGACGCGTTCCCCCCGCATCGCCGACCCGTGCCGCCAGCGGTGCGATTCGCGCCGTTCACCATGCCATATCGGCTATGGTCCAGTTCGCCTTTAGGCCTTCTTGACGCAGGAGGTCGGAAACCACGCTGAGGTTGAGTCCGTCCAGGCCGACCGTCTCGGCGCCATGTATGCCATTGGCGACAAAGAGAATATCGAGGTTCCGGGCGTTGGCGCCGCGTACGTCGGTGGGCAGACCGTCGCCCACGCAGAGCACCCGCGCCGCGTCGATAGGTCGCTGCAGCTCAGCTTCCGCCGCGGCGAGCGCCATCTCGTAGATCGGCGCGTAGGGCTTGCCGGCCATCACCGACTTGCCGCCGAGGCTCTCGTAGAGCTGGGCGAGCGCACCGCCGCAGTAGATCAGCTTGTCCCCGCGCTGCACGACGATGTCGGGGTTGGCGCAGATCAGCTCGAGGCCACGACCGACGCAGCCGATGAAGCGGTCACGGTAGTCGGCCGGCTCGTCGTTCTCGTCGTCGTACGGCCCCGTAACCGAGATGAAGGTCGAGTCCTCAGGGCCGCCCATCGCGAGCCCCAGGCCCTCGTACAGCACGCCGTCACGCTCGGGTCCGATAGCCCAGACCGGGCCCGGCGCGCGCCGGGCGAGGAGGGCGCGGGTCGCGTCGCCCGAGGTGATCAGCCGGGTCCAGGCGGCGCGCGGCACGCCCAGGCTGTCCAGTTGTTCCACGATCGGCGGATGCGGGCGCGGCGCGTTGGAGATCAGGATGACGGGCCCCACCTCGGCCCGGAAGCGCGCCAGGGCGGCGCAGGCCTCGGGGAAACTCTCCCGGCCGTTGTGGATCACGCCCCAGACGTCGCAGAGCAGGACGTCGTAGCGGCCGGCGAGCTCGGAGAGCCCTTGGATCGGGGTCGGGGAGGTCATGGGGCGCCGGGTAACACACTCCTCTCCCCCCGCGAAGCGAGAGGGGAGGGGCGGATCAGGCGGCGCGGAAACGCATCCGTTCGACGTTGGACGCCGGGGCGGGCGCGCCGGCCTCGGCCAGGACGTCGTTCTTGATAGCCCGCGGCTCGCCGAACAGGTGGCCTTGGCCGAGCTGGATGTCGAGGTCGAGGATGTCGACCACCTGCCGCTCGTTCTCGACCTTCTCGGCGATCAGGTCCACGCCGTAGCGGCGCAGCAGGAGAGCGAAGTCTTCCGCGGCCAGATCGGGCATCGAGCGCAGGACGAGGCGGTTGTCCACCTCGGTCAGTTCGTCGAGCAGCGCCTGGGCGGCGACCTTCACGAACTTCACGTCCGAACGGGTCAGGTCCTGCAGGTCGAGGTCGAGGTTGGTGACCTTGTCGATCGAGAAGCGGAAGCCGAGGTCGGCGAGCCGGCCCATGTTGCGGGCCTGGACGGCGTTGCGGCCGTCGAAGGCGGCCTGGCCGACCTCGAAGATCAGGGCGGGCGCAAGGTCGCGGTTGGCGCGCAGCAGGTCCAGGAACTGCGGGAAGAACTCGTCGTCCCCAAGGCTGGACATCGAGATGTTGCAGAAGACGCCGACGCGGCGATCGCGGGCGGCCAGGCGGCGGACGATCTGCACGCAGCGGAACAGCAGCAGGTTGTCGATGGCGGTCATCAGGCCGGCTGGCTCCGCCACCGACAGATATTCCGCGGGCATGATCACCTGGCCCGAGGCGTCGCGCAGCCGCGAGAAGCTCTCGTAGAAGACGGTCTTGCGCTGCGGCAGGCCGACGACGGGCTGGAGATAGAGGTCGACGCGGTTCTCGGTCAGCGCCTCGCGGACCACGTCCAGCAGGCTGACCGGGCGACGCACGTCGTGGCCGCCGCGCGCGGCAAGGTGCGGCGCCGAGGTGGCGTAGGGCTGTTCCTCGAAACGGCGGGTCATCTTCTGGACCAGACGCTCCAGCAGGTGGACCTCGCCGGTCAGGGTCTCGGAGCGCGACTTGTCGGTCTCGACGATGGAGGCGATGTCGGTCACGCGGCCATCCAGGCGGACCATCTGGTCCAGCAGGATGCGGTGGCCTTCGCGGACGGCTTCGACCTCGCCGCGAATCTCGCGCATCTCCAGGAAGCGCATGATCATGCCGTGGGAGGCCAGGCAGAGGCCGAAGCAGCCCATCATCGACGAGATAGCGACGCCCCAGCCCATGCCGTTCCGCCACAGGCTGAGCGCGACGATCAGCGAGAGGCAGAGATAGGTCGCGCAGAGCAGGGCGAGAGTGAGCCGACGCATGGGTCCTGTTCCGAATCACCCGGAGTATCCGCTGCGGAGTCCAGGCTAGTCGAATTCATTAACCATGCCGCCGGTTCGGGATTGGTTAACGCCGAATCGGGACGAGACGCCGCACCTCCGGCTCGCGCAGCCACAGGCCGCCCCAGGCGAACGCGGCGAGGTAGGGGCCGAACAGCATGTGGCTGAAGAGCGGGTTGCCGTTAACGAAGTGGACGGCGCAGGTCCCGCCCATCAGCGCGGCGACGAGGATGGCGCCCAGAACCGCCGTCGGTCGGGCGAGGTAGAGCGCCACGATCGCCAGCTCCAGGATCCCGATGGCGAACCCGCTGCCGGGTGGGAGGCCCAGCGTGGCGCCGGTCTGCTCCACGATCGGCAGCCGGATCAGCTTGATGCCCACGTCGAAGGCCATGAAGGCGGTGAAGAGGCCGGTCAGCGTCCAGCCGGCGATGGTCATGGCCTTGCCCTGCGGCGCGTTCGTGGCGGCGATGGCGGTCATGTTCTGGTTTCCTCGCTCGTGGGATCCGCGGCCGGGGGGAGGGCGGCCGCGGGCCGACGCGCCTACGCAGGCTGATTGAAGGCCCAGACGACGCCGAACGGATCGCGGACCTGGCCCCAGGTGTCGCCCCAGAACATCTTCTGCGGCGGGATCAGGCCCTCGCAGCCGGCGGCGACGGCGCGGTCGAACCAAGCCTGGGCGTTGTCCACGATGAGCTGCATCGTGAAGCCCTGGGGCGCGACCTTGCCGTGGCCGTGCTCCTCGTAGAAGTCGCCCAGCATGACCGAGCTGCCGTTGATGTAGAGGTGGATGTGCATGGTCCGGCCCCGGTCGTCGACCGGATGGGCCATGGCGACTTCGGCGCCGAACGCCTTCTCGTAGAACTGCGCGGCCTTCATCGCCCCGTCGATGGCGAGGTAGGCGACGACGCCGCCCTTCGTTTCGACCTTGGGCATTTCCGCGGCGGACGCGTCCGACATCTGAATCTCCTGGGTGAGTTGCTTGTCACGAGGACGGTCCAGGCGTCGCCGTTCCGACATTGGACCGGAGATTATTTCGCAGCGCCGCCGGCTGGCGCGTGATCGTGCGCCAGACGATCGAGATGCTGGCGGATGTGCGCGGCCTCGGCGGCGGTGTTGGCCAGGGCGATGGCGCGGTCGAAGGCCACCCGGGCCTCGCGGTGCCGGCCCAGCTCCAGGTTCAGCGCACCGGTCAGGCCGTGGAAGTGGAAATAGCCGGACAGCCGGTCGGCCAGCGGGGCGATCATCTCCAGCGCGGCTTCCGGCCCGGCGACCTTGCTGACGGCCACGGCGCGGTTGAGCGTGATGACCGGCGACGGGGTCAGTCGCTCCAGGGCCGCGTACAGGCGGTCGATCTGCGGCCAGTCGGTCTGGGCGGGGGTGGGGGCGCGGGCGTGCAGCGCGGCGATGGCGGCCTGGACCTGATAGGCGCCCGGGCGGCGATGGCGCATCGCCTTGTCGATCAGCGCCAGGCCTTCGTTGACCATGGGGCCGATCCAGAGGCTGCGGTCCTGGTCGTCGAGCAGCACGATCTGGCCGTCAGCGTCGAAGCGGGCGGGCGTGCGGGCGTGCTGGACCAGCATCAGCGCCAGCAGCCCCATGATCTCCGGCTCGGTCTGGTAGAGCCGCAACAGCAGGCGCGTCAGGCGGATCGCCTCGCCGCAGAGCTGCGCCCGCGCCGGGTTGTCGCCGGCGGAATAGCCCTCGTTGAAGACCAGGTAGAGCATGGCCGCCACCGCGGCCAGGCGTTCGGCCCGCTCGACGGGGCCTGGCGTCTCGAACTCGGCGTCGCCCTCGGCGACGATCCGCTTGGCGCGGGTGATCCGCTGTTCCATGGCCGCCTCGGACACCAGGAAGGCGCGCGCGATCTGCTTCACCGACAGGCCGGAGACGATCCGCAGGGCCAGGGCGATCTGCTGGGTGGCCGGCAGGTCGGGGTGGCAGCAGATGAACAGCAGCCGCAGGACGTCGTCGCGATAGTCGGCCGCGTCGATGCGGTCGGCCACCCGCTCCTCCGCGTCGTCCAGGTCGGACAACAGGTCTTCGGACGGCAGTTCGGTCTGACGCGAGCGCTTGCGTACGCCATCTAGCGCGGCGTTGCGGCCCACCATGATCAGCCAGGCCGCCGGATCGCGGGGCGGCCCGTTCTTCGGCCAGTTGTTCAGCGCGCGCAGGCAGGCGTCCTGGAAGGCCTCCTCGGCGGTGTCCAGGTCGCGGAAGTAGCGCAGCAGCGCGCCGACGGCCTGGGGCCGCGCGGCCGAGATGGCCGCGTTGATCCAGGCCAGGTCGCTCATGCGGTGACGGCCCCCTTCGCGACCGCGTCGCGCGAGCCCTCGTTATAGAGCGCCAGCGGGCGGATCTCATAGGCTCCGCCGGGATTGGCGTCGCCCAGGTCCTTGGCCACCGCCAGCGCCTCGTCGAGGTCGGCGACGTCGATGATGTAGATTCCGAGCAACTGTTCCTTGGTCTCGGCGAACGGGCCGTCGATCACCAGCGGCGGGTCGCTCTTGCGGAAGGTGGTTGCCGCGGTGGTGGGCAGCAAGCGCAGCGACGGCCCCAGCTTGCCGGCCTTCGCCAGGCGGGCGCGCACGACCGCCAGGCGCCCCATGACCTCGGCCTCCTGCGCCTTGTCCCAGGCCCAGACGACATCCTCGTCGTTGTAGCAGAGCAGGGCGTAGAGCATGGGCGAGCCTCCTCGTTCTTGGCTAGGACGCGCGAGGATGCCCCAGGCCGACCGGCGGCGGGAATTTTTCCGTCGAGGGCGACGCTCAGGCGGCCCGCTGGCGGCCGGCCCAGTGCGTGACCTTGGTCAGCAGGCTGTGGAGCGCGATGGGCTTGGGGATGTGGTCGTCCATCCCCGCCTGCAGGCAGGCCTGCACATGCATCGGCAGAACGTTGGCGCTGACGGCCACTATCGGGGTGAGGACATTCGGCCCCTCGCCGGTGCGAATGGCGCGGGCCGCCGAAGGTCCGTCCATCACGGGCATCTGCATGTCCATCAGGATCAGGTCGAAGGGCGCGATCGCGGCGAGCGCGACCGCTTCCTGGCCGTCATGAGCAAAGGTCAGCTCGTAGCCGGCGGCCGAGAGCATCGCGCCGACCAGTTCGCAATTCACCGGCGCATCGTCGACCACCAAGACCCGCATCGTCGGCGCGTCGGCCCCGGGCGGCGCGTCCGATTCGGCCGGCGACGCCGGGGCGCGTGGCGCGGGGATCGAGAACCAGAACGTGGAGCCGCCCTGTGGCTCGCTGGAGTACCCGATCCGGCCGCCCAGCCGTTCCACCAGGCTTTTGGCGATCGCGAGGCCGAGGCCGGTCCCGCCGTGACGGCGGGTGACCGAACCGTCGACCTGCGAGAAGCTCTCGAACAGCGCCTCGCCCTGGCCGGCCGGGATGCCGATGCCGGTATCGGTGACGGCGAAGCGGAGTGTGCCGCCCTGCTCGTCGTCATAACTGGCGCTGAGCCTGACGCCGCCCTCGTCGGTGAACTTCAGGGCGTTGTCCAGCAAGCCCAGCAGGACCTGGCGGATGCGGCCGGCGTCGGCCACGACGGGCTTCGGCAGGCGTCCCACATCCCCGGCCGAGAGCTGCAGGCCCTTGGCGCGCGCCGGCTCGGCCAGCATCGCGAGCACGACGTTGACCAGTTCTCCCGGATCGAAGGGCTGAGGATCGAGTTCGATCCGTCCGGCGTCGACCCGGGAGAAGTCGAGGATTTGATCCACGATGGTCTGCAGCGCCTGTCCGGCCACGGCGATGCGATTGGCGTAGTCCAGAAGGGGTGGGGTCAGGCCCGGCGCCTGGCGCATCAGGTCCGCAAAGCCGACGATGGCGGTCAGCGGCGTGCGGATCTCGTGGCTCATATTGGCCAGGAACTCCGACTTGGCGCGTATGCCCGCCTCGGCCTCCGCCTGCCGCCGGCGCAGTTCGAGTTCCAGTTCGCGGCGCTCGGTCACGTCGCGAAGTGTGACCACGGCCTCGGCCGTCTCTTCGTCGGTCGCGGGTATCGGGCGCGGACTGCCCTCGAACCAGCGCCATTCGCCGTCCGCCCGTCGGATGCGCAGCCTCAACAGTTCCCAGGGCCCGGATGACTCGCCGACCTGCAGTCGGAATTGCCGGAGCTGCTCGTGGTCATCTGGATGCACCAGATGGAACGGCGTGCGCCCCACGATGTCCTGGGGGCGATAGCCCAGTTGAGACACAGCGGGGGAGACGTAGTGGACGACGTCTTCGGCGCCGTAGCGGACGATGATGTCGCTGGAGTGGTCGGCGAGCAGCTTGTAGTCGCGGGCCGCCGCCGCCAGGCGCTGGCGGTCGTCGGCCACCGAGATGCCGAAGGCCATCTCGTTCGCAAGTTCCCGGAAAAGGTCCAGCTCGCGCGTCCCGAATCCGTCAGGCCGGTCGGCATAGACCAGCAGCACCCCGCGAACCACGCCGCCGAGCTTGAAGGGGATGGTCGCGCTGGATCGGATGCCATGCTGGGCCGCCCGCGCGCGCCACGGCGCGAATTGAGGGTCGACGAGGGCGTCGCGCATCACAACCGGCTCGCCGCTCCGCATCGCTTGGCCGGTCGGCCCCGAGCCGGCCACCGTGGCGGCGGAGGAACTGAGCTCCAGGCCTTCGAGGTAGCCGGCGGCGCGCCCGGCGAACGCGCGAATCTCTACCGGCTCGTCGCTGGCGCTGCGGGTCAGCGCGACCGCGGCCACCGGATAGCGGTCGCCTTCGACGATGGCCTCGCAGATGCTCGACAGCAGGCCGTCAAGGCTCTCGAAATGCATCAGCGCGCGCGTTGAGCGGACGTAGGCCTCGAGCGCCCATTGCAGGCGCAGGTGATCGTCGCCCCTGGGCTGCGTCGAGGGAAGGCCCTCTATCGGTGCGCTTTCATCGGTCGCGGTCATACCTTGCCCTGGCGGCGGCCGGTCCGCATCGGCCGCGATCCCGTCCCTCCGCTACGTCACGGCTCCGAACGCCGTTCGTCGGTTAGACTAGCTGGGCCTTAAGATTGTGGAAGCGACCGTAGCGCGAGCGCGGCGGCGATCCGCCTCAACGCGTCGGGACGGGCTTGTCGCCGCGGTAGTCGTAGAACCCGCGGCCCGACTTGCGGCCCAGCCAGCCGGCTTCGACATACTTCACCAGCAGCGGGCACGGGCGGTATTTGGAGTCGGCCAGGCCTTCGTACAGCACGTTCATGATCGACAGGACGGTGTCGAGGCCGATGAAGTCGCCGAGTTCCAGCGGGCCCATCGGATGGTTGGCGCCCAGGCGCAAGGCCGTATCGATGGCGTCGACCGTGCCGACCCCTTCGTACAGCGTGTAGATCGCCTCGTTGATCATCGGCACCAGCACGCGGTTGACGATGAAGGCGGGGAAATCCTCGGCGTTGGACGTGGTCTTCCCCAGCGACTGGGCGAAGCTGACGGCCAGCTCGTAGGTGTCGGCGTCGGTAGCGATGCCGCGGATGATCTCCACCAGCTTCATGACCGGCGCGGGGTTCATGAAGTGCAGGCCGATGAACTTGCCGGGACGGTCGGTGGCCGACGCAAGGCGGGTGATCGAGATCGACGAGGTGTTCGACGCCAGCAGCGTCGTGGACTTCAGGTGCGGCTGCAGCGCTTTGAAGATCGTCTTCTTGGTGTCCTCGTTCTCGGTGGCCGCCTCGATCGCGAGGTCGGTCTGGCCGATCTGCTGGAGCTCGGCCGCCGGCTTGATGCGGCCGATGGCCGCTTCCATCGCCGTATGCTCGATGACCCCCCGCGAGACCTGGCGGGTCATGTTCTTTTCGATCTGGGCGATCCCCTGGCTGATCCGGTCGGGGCTCACGTCGTGCAGCAGCACGTCGTAGCCGCCCAGGGCGCAGACGTGGGCAATGCCGGAACCCATTTGGCCGGCGCCGATTACGCCGACCGTCTTGATGTCAACCACGGGTCTAGATCCCTTACAGCGGATGCCGCTTTTTGTGGCAGCTTTCTAACAGCCGCAGCTTTCTAACATCTGTATGGCGCACTGCGGCAAGGGGAATTGCTGCGTCGCAGCAGATCATGGTGACGGCGGGGATTCAGCGCCACGCGTCTCGGAAGCCTCGGTCGACAACCAGGCGCGGAGGGCGGCGATACGTCGCAACTTGCGGCTGTCGCTGCGCCAGACCACCCAATAGCCCAGCTCCGAGGCCACGCGGCGGTCGAACGGGCGCACCAGCCGGCCCGTGCGCAGGTCCTGTTCGATCAGGGCGCTGCGGGCCAGCGCCACGCCCATGCCCTGGGCGGCCGCCTCCAGCAGCATGGTGGAATCCTCGAACACCATCCCTGACGGCGTGGGCGTCTCGAGGCCCAGCTCGCGGAACCATAGGCTCCAGGGGCGGTGGCCGTGATGGAGCAGTGGCGCGCTCGCAAGATCGGCGGGTGTCTTCAGGTCGAGGCGGGTCAGCAGGTCCGGGCTGCACACGGGCGTCAGGGTCTCGCTGAAGAGCGGGGCGGCCTCGGCGCCCGGCCATCGGCCCGCCCCGTAGCGGACGGCCACGTCCACGCCGTCGGTGGTGAAATTGGCCACGCGTTCCTCCACCCGCAGCTCCAGCGACTCCGCCGCTAGGTCGGCCAGCATCCGTGGGAGCCGCGAGGTGAGCCAGCGCGCCGAGAACTGGGCGTCGAGGCTGACCACCAGTGGGTCGCGTTCGGCGGCGGCGGCGAACTCGGCCACGGCGTTCTTCAGCACGTCCAGGCCCCGGGCCACCTCGCCGGCGAGCCGCCGGGCCTCGGGCGTTGGGACCATGGTGTTGCCGCGACGCTCGAAAAGGCGCGCGCCGAGTTCGGCTTCGAGACGCCGGATCTGCTGGCTGATGGCGCCGTGGGTCACCGCCAGCTCCCGGGCCGCTCCACTGTAGCTGCAGTGCCGGGCGGCGGCCTCCAGGGCGCGCAGGGCGAAGAACGGCGGGAGGCGGATCATGCCCGGGCTGTTAGGCCACGTAACAACCGCTTGCAAAATGTATCGGCGGCGAGCGGACCGCCCCGCGCGCATCCGCTTGGCGGCTCGTTCGCGGCCGCCTCACGGCGTGGCCAGCGCGACGTCGCCGCGGACATGCAGAGGCGCGAAGTGGGCGCGATAGTCGGCCGGGGTCATGCCCGTAGCGCGCTTGAAGAGCGTGCGGAAGAACGCGACGTCGTCGTATCCGACCGAGGAACTGATCGACTGGATCGGTTCGGCGTCGCGCTCCAGGGCCAGCTTGGCCGCATCGATCCGCAACGCCTGGACATAGGCGGCGGGCAGGCGGCCGGTGGCGGCCTTGAAGCGCCGGACGAAGGTGCGCTCGCCGAGGCCGGCGTGTTCGGCCAGCGCGCCCGTCGAGACCTCGCCGCTGAAGTTGGTGGCCAGCCAGGTCTCGACACTGCGGACCCGCTCGTCGTCGTGGGGCTGGGAGATCGGCGTGACCGCGTAGCCCGACTGGTAGACGCGCGGCATGGGCAGCAGCAGCACCTTGGCGGTCTTCAGCGCCGTCTCGTGGCCGCAAAGCTTCTCGACCAGATAAAGCGACACGTCGATGGAACCGCAGACTCCGCCGCTGCACAGGACGCGGCTCTCCTCGGTCACGAACAGCTCGGGCTTCCAGTTCACCTGGGGATAACGCCGGGCCATCAGGTCGCGGACAGACCAGTGTGTGGTGGCGAGGCGGCCGTCCAGCAGCCCGGCCTCGGCCAGGTAGGCCGAGCCCATGCAGACGCCGGCGATGAAGGCGCCGTCGGCGTGCTGGCGGCGCAGCCAAGGCAGCAGCGCGCTGTTCTCCACGAACTTGAGGTCCAGCTCGAGGCCCGATGTCGGCACGATCACGATGTCGGTGCGCTCGATATCGGCGATGGCGCACTCGGGCACGATCTGCAGCCCGTAGGGGCTGCGGACCGGCCCGCCGTGGATCGAGGCGGTGCGCACGCGAAATGGCGGATCGGGCGGATGTCCGTGGAGGTCGTTCCACAGCCGGCCCGCCGAGTGGAAGATCTCCACCGGCATGACGCCGGTCGACGATAGGCCGTCGTCCAGCAGCACCACCGTCACATCGAGCATGTGGTCGCCTCCATCGCGCGGCACCCTTGCATGGCTTGCAGGGGCTCGCGAGCCCCGCTAGCCGGCGGTGGTGGGGTCGATGACGCCAACGACTTCCGTGACCTTGTTGGCCGGGAAGCCGCTCAGCTTGGCGTGCTCGTGAACCGCCGCCTCGTCCTCGGCGAGATAGACACAGAAGGTGCGGTCCTTGGTGACGAACGACTGCACCCACTGCGCCCGGGGCGCGAGCTGGCACAGGGCCGCGTTCGAGGTCGCCGCTGCGCCCTTCAGCTCTTCGCCCGACAGCTTGTCGACGCCCGGAATCTCACGCTCGATCAGATACTTCTTCATTTCGAAACCCTCGTTATGTGGGGCTGCGAAACTGACGGAGCGGAACCGTCGTGGGTAGGTGGCGATCCCGACAACCTGCGGGGGTGATCGCGCACGAAAAAGGGCGGCCCTCGCGGACCGCCCTTCGTCTTATGGTCGGCGTGTCGGGCTTAGCCCAGCGCGCCCATCAGTTCCGGCACGGCGGTCTTGTAGTCCGCCACGAGGCCGAAGTCGGCGACCTGGAAGATCGGCGCGTCCGGGTCCTTGTTGATCGCCACGATCACCTTGGAGTCCTTCATGCCGGCCAGGTGCTGGATGGCGCCCGAGATGCCGATGGCGATGTAGAGTTCCGGAGCCACGACCTTGCCGGTCTGGCCGACCTGGTAGTCGTTGGGCGCGTAGCCGGCGTCGACCGCCGCGCGCGAGGCGCCGACCGCCGCGCCGAGCTTGTCGGCGAGCGGCTCGATAACCTTCTGGAACTCCTCGGCCGAGCCCATGGCGCGGCCGCCCGAGACGACGATCTTGGCGGCGCCCAGGTCCGGGCGGGCCGACTTGACGATCTTCTGGTCGACGAAGTGGGTCTTGGCCGGGGCGGCGGGCGCCGAGACGCTCTCCACCTTTGCCGAGCCGCCTTCCGCCGCGGCCTTGAAGGCGGTCGGACGGACCGTCAGCACCTTCTTGGCGTCGGACGACTGGACGGTCTCCAGCGCGTTGCCGGCGTAGATCGGGCGCACGAAGGTGTCGGGCGACACGACTTCGATCACGTCCGAGATCTGGGCCACGTCCAGCTTCGCGGCGACGCGCGGGCTGAAGTTCTTACCCTGGGTGGTCGCCGGGGTGAGGATGGCGTCGTAGCCGCCGGCCAGGCCGACGACCAGATCCTGGAACGCCTCGGCCAGGCCCTGGCCCAGCTCGGCGCTCTCGGCCGTCAGCACCTTCCGCACGCCGCCGATCTTGGCGGCTTCCGCGGCGATGGCGGCGGTGTTCGTGCCGGCCACCAGGATATCGACGTCGCCGCCGATGGCTTGCGCGGCGGTCACCACCTTGTGGGTGTTGTCCTTGAGGGTCGCGTTGTCGTGGTCCGCGATGACGAGAACGGCCATGTTAGAGGACCCCCGCGGTCTTGAGGTTGGAGACGAGGTCGGCGGCGGTTTCCACCTTGATGCCGGCCGAACGCTTCGGCGGCTCGGTGACCTTCACGACCTTCAGCTTGGCCGCCGTGTCGACGCCGAGCGAACCCAGCTCCTTCACGTCGAGCGGCTTCTTCTTCGCCTTCATGATGTTCGGCAGCGACGCGTAGCGCGGCTCGTTGAGACGCAGATCGGCGGTCACGACCGCCGGCAGGTTCACGTCGATCGTCTGCAGACCGCCGTCGACCTCGCGGGTCACCTTGGCCTTGCCGCCTTCGACCACGACTTCCGAGGCGAACGCCGCCTGCGGCCAGTCGAGCAGGGCCGCCAGCATCTGGCCGGTGGCGTTGTTGTCGCCGTCGATGGCCTGCTTGCCCATAAGGACCAGCTCGGGGTTTTCCTCGCCGACGATGGCCTTCAGCACCTTGGCCACGGCCAGCGGTTCGAGGTCCTGGTCGGTCTGCACCAGGATGGCGCGGTCGGCGCCCATGGCCAGCGCGGTCCGCAGGGTTTCCTGCGCTTGCGTCGGGCCGACGGACACGGCGACGATCTCGCTGGCCACGCCCTTCTCCTTCAGGCGGACGGCCTCTTCGACCGCGATCTCGCAGAAGGGATTCATCGACATCTTGACGTTGGCGAGGTCGACACCCGTCTGATCGGCCTTCACGCGGGCCTTGACGTTGTAGTCGATCACCCGCTTCACCGGGACCAACACCTTCATGGGTTGCTAGCGCCTCAAATTGATTGCGGAAAGAAATGAGCCGCGGTGGCAATAGCGGTTCCGCCGAGCATTGCAAGCACGCGCGCGTGACTTTCGCCGCAGCGCACATAGCTAGCCAGACCGGGGTCTCCTTACGTAAAAGGCCCGCATGAACCCCAATATCGAGCGCCTGAAGCTCATCTTCATCGCCCTGTTCGTGGTCGCCATCGTCGGCGTCGGCGTCTGGCAGGTCGGCTGGATCATCCCGCAGAAGAACTGCGAGAAGGCCCACAAGTGGTGGGACAACGGCGAGCGCGTGTGCGCCCAGCCGATCCTGACGTCGGACATCACCGGCCGCCTGATCACGGACGACAAGGCCCTGGCCGAGGCGAAGAAGGCGATCGGCCGCCCGGCCGCGCCGACGATGAAGGCGCCTGAGGCTTCGGCCGCGAAGAACTAGCGCGTCGCGCCCGACTTCCAGAACACCTCGGCGCGGCCCTGGTCGTTGGCCCAGCGGGCCGCGACGAAGAGGAAGTCGGACAGCCGGTTGAGATAGCGCAGGGACGCCGCGCTGACCGGCTCGCCCGCCTCGATCAGGCGCACGGCGTCGCGCTCGGCGCGGCGGCAGACGGTGCGGGCCAGGTGCAGGGCCGCGGCCGCCGGCGTTCCGCCCGGCAGGATGAACGACTGCAGCGGCGGCAGGCGCTCGTTGAGGCTGTCGATCTCGCCCTCGATGCGCGCGATCTGGCTGTCGAGGACGCGCAGGACCGAACCCTCGGCCTCGTCCGGCTTCGGAGGCGTCGCAAGGTCGGCGCCCAGGTCGAACATCTCGTTCTGGATGCGGGCCAGCATGGCGTCGAGCTCGGGGTCGGCCGCCAGGTGGACCCGCGCGAGGCCGATGCAGGCGTTGGCCTCGTCGACCGCGCCGTAGCCTTCGACGCGAACGTCGGTCTTGGAGACCGTGGCGCCGGTGGCCAGGCGCGTCGTGCCGGCGTCGCCCGTTCGCGTGTAGATGCGGTTGAGGGTGACCATCTCAGCCCTGGCTGTTTCGCCACCAGGCGGCCAGCACCAGCACGGCCACCGCGATGGCCTGCGTCAATACGCGCAGGCGCATCAATCTGTTGGACCAGGACCGGCCGAAATCGCCCCCCCGGAACAGCGCGTAGATCCCGAACGCCAGCACCGTCGCCACCGCGGCCAGCGCGGCGAAGATCAGATAATCGAAGATATCCATGCCGCTAGATTAGGCTGGTGAACGGCGCTACGCCATGGGCAAGGGCCGAGTCCAATTTAAACTTGACTATTCGGCGTTTGATCATGTTCATCGAGCGTCGGTTCCGACAGAACCATGAGATTCGGAGTGACGTCCGAGACCTTATGCCATAAGGGCTGACGGCCCGCGCGCGCGGTCCCGCTTGATCGCTCGCGGCGGAATGTTACTGAGCAGTTACAGTTTCGCGTACCGAGTTTGTTGAACATGTTCACCGCCGGTGATACGCCTCGGCGCCGCCGGTTAATCCTCCCCACCTAGAGATCGCCGGGCTCCCCTGTAACCGGCGAGATTCAAGAGAAGAATGAAGCACATCTCCCCAACCCAGGTCGCCGTCGACGCACCGACGCGCGCCCCCACCCGCCGCGCCCTCGCCAAGCAACAGACCCGCCTGAAGGTCCTGGCCGCCGCCCGCCGCCTCTTCAGCGAGCAGGGCTACGAAGGCGCAACGATCCGTGACATCGCCGCGGCCGCCGGCATGTCGACGGGCGCGGTTTTCGCCAATTTCACCGATAAATCAGATCTCTTCCGCGAGATCATGGCCGACGACATGGAGGCGCTCACCGCCGCCATGCGCGACGCCGCCATCCGCGGGCGCAATGTGGAAGACGCCCTCCTGAAGATCTTCATGGCGGGCTACACCTTCTACAAGACGCGCCTGCAGCTTGCCCGCGCCGCCTTCTCGGTGTCGTGGGACAAGGACGGCGGTCCCACGCTGCGCGGCATGTCCTCGTCGACCGCCTTCCAGGACCTGTTCGGCGAACAGCTCACCGCTGCGGTCGAACGCGGCGAGTTGTCGCAGGAGGCCGAGGTTAAGCTCCGCAGCCAGATGCTGTTCGACACCTATCTGTCGAACTTCCCGCAGGCGATCTTCGAGGGCTGGAGCCTGGACGCGCTGCAAGCGCGGGCGCGGGACCAGATCCGCATCCTGCTCGCGGGCGCGCGTCGCGGCTGATCCGCGGGCCGGCATGAACGACGCTGACCTCGGATCGCCCGCGCAACCGGTTCCCGCCCGGCAGTCGCAGAAGGAAGCGACGCGCCAGCGGGTGATCGCCGCGGCGCGCGAGCTGTTCGATTCCCACGGATACCAAGGCACGACGATCCGCGAGATCGCGCGTCACGCCGGCATATCCGTGGGCAGCGTCTTCACCACCTTCGCCTCCAAGGGCGAAATCCTGTCCGAGGTCATGCAGGCCCGGCTCGAGCCGCTCTATGCGGAGATCGACCGGGTCATGCCGCATGTCCGCGGCTCGACGGCGGACCGCCTGCGCACGATGTTCGCCGTGCACTTCGAGTTCGAGGCCCAGCACGTGCGGCTGTTCATGTCGCACATCGCCGCCGCCTATGACTGGACGCTGCCGCCGGGCGCCCGTCCCTATGGGCGCACCCCGGGCCTGCAGGAGGTGATCCGGGATGTGCTCGTGAAGGGCCAGGCCGCCGGCGACGTGCGGCCGGACATCGACCTGCAGGAGGTGGTCGACCTGCTGCTGAGCGCCTACGCCTGGACTTACCGGCTGGTCATCACCCGCGAGGCCGACGCCAAGTCGCTCATCAAGGTCATGGACCGCCAGATCGGCCTGATCGCGGAAGGCTTCGCCCCCCGCAACTGACGGCAGGCCGTCGCGCTACGCGTTCGCTCAGTTCGCCCCTTCCAGCAGCCGTCGCGCGATGACCTGGGCCTGGATTTCGCCGGCGCCCTCGAAGATGTTGAGGATGCGCGCGTCGGCCAGCACGCGGCTGACCGGCTGCTCCACCGCAAACCCCGTCCCCCCGTGGATCTGCACCGCATTGTCGGCGGCCGCCCAGGCGATGCGGGCGGCGGTCAGCTTGGCCATGCCGGCCTCGAGGTCGCAGCGGCGGCCCTCGTCCTTCGCGCGGGCGGCGAACCAGGCCAGGCGTCGCGCGCCCAGGATCTCTGCGGCCATCATGGCGAGCTTGTTGGCCACGCGAGGGAAATCGGCGATCGGCCCCCCGAACTGGCGGCGCTGGAGGGCGTAGTCGAGTGCGAGGTCCAGGGCGTTCTGCGCCACGCCGATGGCGCGGGCGGCGGTCTGGATACGGGCGCTCTCGAAGGTCGCCATGAGCTGGACGAAGCCCTGGCCCTCCTGGCCGCCCAGCAGGTGGGCGTGCGGAACCTCGAACCCGTCGAAGGCGATCTCGTATTCCTTCATCCCGCGATAGCCGATGACGCCGATCTCGCCGCCGCTCATGCCGGGCGCGGGAAAGGGGTCGGCCTCCGTCCCACGGGGCTTCTCGGCCAGGAACATGGAGAGGCCGCGGTGGTCCTTCTTGTCCGGGTCGGTGCGGACCAGCAGCGTCATGAGGTCGGCGCGGGCCGCGTGGGTGATCCATGT
This sequence comes from Phenylobacterium sp., assembly GCF_024508875.1. Lineage (GTDB taxonomy): Bacteria > Pseudomonadota > Alphaproteobacteria > Caulobacterales > Caulobacteraceae > Phenylobacterium. The sequence goes on along the minus strand of NZ_JANINU010000003.1, from coordinate 52,531 downwards.
CTTGGCGCCCGACACCTTCCAGACGTCGCCCTCGCGCACGGCGCGAGTTCGCAGGCTGCCCAGGTCGGAGCCGGCCTCCGGCTCCGTGAAGACCGCCGTGGGAATCACGGTCCCCGCGGTGATGGCTGGCAGGAACTTCGCCTTCTGTGCAGGCGTGCCGTGCGCCAGGATGAGCTCGCCCGCGATCTCCGAACGGGTGCCCAGCGAGCCGGTCCCGATCCAGCCCCGCGACAGGGCTTCGGAGACCACGCACATCGCCACCTTGCCCAGGCCCGAGCCGCCCCACTCCTCGGGCGCGGTCAGGCCGAAGACGCCGAGGTCGCCCAGCTCCTGCAGCAGCGACAGCGGGATCAGCTCGTCGCGCAGGTGCCAGCCGTGCGCGTAAGGCGCGATCTTCTCCTCGGTGAAGGCGTGGAACTGGTCGCGGATCGCCTCCAGCGTCTCGTCCAGGCCGCTGGCCTCTAGCGACGGCCGCCCCCGCGCCTGGTCCAGCAGCTCGACGATCCGCAGCTTCACCGCCTGCGACGCGCCGGGCCGCAGCCGCCCCAGGATGTGGCTCAGCCGCTCGGCGGGGGCGAAGACGTCGACGGGGCGGAAGATCTCTCCCTGGTTCATCGGGAGCCCGCCCTGGAGCTGGCTCAGATATTCGTGCGCCAGGAGCTGGGCCGGCAGGGCCTCGGCCTCGGTCAGCTTTCCCGCCTCGTCCAGGGCGCGGGCCCAAGCCGCGGCCTGGCGCAGGGTCTCGGCGTAGGCGGCGGTCCAGGCGAGGCCGTGGGCGGCGTGCTGTTCGGCATCCAGCGCGGCGCGGTCCACTTTGCCGTCGCGGGTCACCTGTTTGGCCACGGCGGCGCCGATGGCGGCCGAAAGCGCGGCCGCTTCGCGGGCGGCCTCGTCGAGGAGATCGGGCAGGTTGGGCAGGACCAGGGTCATGGGCGCCTTATGGCAGGCTTGCGTAGCGTCAGGTCAGACCGCTTAGCTGTACCGCGACACACAAGAACAGGAAGCGCCCGATGCTCACAGTCCACCACCTGAACGACAGCCGCTCGCAGCGGATCCTCTGGCTGCTGGAGGAACTGGGGACGCCCTACGAGATCAAGTTCTACCAGCGCGACGCCACCACCCGGCTGGCGCCGCCCGAACTGGTGGCGATCCATCCGCTCGGCAAGTCGCCGGTGATCACGGACGCGGGCCGCACGGTCCACGAGTCGGGCGCGATCATCGACTACATCGTGCGCCGCCACGGCGGCGGCCGGCTGGAGCCCGCGATGGGCAGCGACGACTACGAGACCTATAACCAGTGGATGCACTACGCCGAGGGCTCGGCGATGCTGCCCCTGATGCTGTTCATGTACGTCGGCCGCCTGGGCGAGGCCGGCGCGCCGCTGCACCCGCGCATCGAGAGCGAGATCGCCAACCATCTCGGCTATGTCGAGACGTCCCTGGCCGGCCGCGACTGGCTGCTGGGCCGCGACCTCTCGGCCGCCGATATCCAGATGAGCTTCGTGGGAGAGGTGACCGGCGCCTTCGGCCGCTTCGGCCAGTACCCCAACATCAAGGCCTGGGTGGACCGCTTCCAGGCGCGCCCGGCCTACCGGGCCGCGCTGGAGAAGGGCGGCCCCTACAACATGGGACCGCGCAGCTAGCTGGTCACTCGAACGGCGGGAAGTCGTCGTCCAGCAGGCCGTCGATGAAGTCGAAGACAGTGGCCTTGAAGGACGCGTGCGGGATGACGGAGAAGTGGTCCACGCCCCGCAGGGTCACGGCCTTGCCGAGCGGGAAGACCGAGGCGAGCGGCTCCGGCTCGCCGGCTAGGTCGTCGAACTGGCCGGTCGCCACCAGGACCGGCATGGGCAGCCGCCCCAGCGCATCGCGGTCCAGCGGCGGGCTGGCTGCGGCCGAGAAGGCGGCGAGGGCCTGGCGATCCTCGCCCTGCTCGTCGGCGAACTGACGGAAGCTCCTGAGCATCTCGTTCTGGATCGTCGAAGGGTCTTCCGCGCCCATGGCCTCGGCCATCGCCTCGGCGGCGCCCGGCTTGGGGGGATCCCACAGCTTTGCGCCCACGCCGCCCAGCAGCAGGTTTGAGACCCGGTCCGGCGTGTCCAGCGCCAGTTGCATCGCCGTGCGTGTGCCCATCGAATAGCCGAGCAAGTCGACGCGGCCGACGCCGAGATGGTCGAGCAGGGCCTGGGCGTCCGCGGCGAGCTTCTCCCGGCCGTAGTCGGCGGGGTCGTGCGAACGCAGGCTTTCCCCGTGGCCGCGCTGGTCCAGGGCGATGGTGCGGAACCCGCGACGCTCTAGCGCCCCGTACCAGCCCGTGCGGCGCCAGCCCTCGTTCCGGTTGGACGCGAAGCCGTGCAGCAACAGGATGGTCCGCTGCACCGGGCCCGTCGGGCTGATGTCGTCGTAGGCGATCGGGGCGCTGTTCAGGGTCACGCTGGGCATAGGCCCGAGCCTAGAGTCACGGCGCCTCGCCCGTCCACTCCCAGTGCCAAGGTTCGAACGGGTAGTTCACGAAGCCGAAGCGCGATGCGTTGGCCAGGAGCCAGCGGTAGGTCGCGGTCCGCGTCATGAACAATCGGTTCTCGTCGGCGCTGGAGTCGGGGCCGAAGCCGGGCGCCTGGCCAACGTAGATGTCCGCCGCCAGCCCCGTCCGGTGGGCGGAGCAGCGGGCGCGCACGATCCCGTCGCAATTGCCCTCCGCCTGGCAGCGGGCGGCGTCGGCGGCCGGGCTGCGATAGCCGGAGAAGATGGTGAGGTTTCGCGGGTCGGCGGCGATCTCCGGCACGTCGGCCCGCGCCGCGGCGACCATGCGGCGGTAGGCGTCGAGCGCCCTCGGCCGCAGCCAGACCTGCTTGCCGCCATAGCCCTCCTCGATCTTGGCCGCCGTAATCAGATCGGGGGTGTCGGGACAGACGCCCAGAGAGGTGAACCTTACGAACTCGCGACGACCCTGGAGCGCCGACTTCATCGCCAGGAAGACGGGTTCGGAGAGCACGCCGTCGGCGTCCAGACCCCGGGCTTCCTGCCAGCCCGCCAGGGCGGCGGCGAACCCTTCGCTGTCCGCCGCACAGTCCGTACGGATCTCGCTCTGGATCAGGGGGACATAGATCTCCCAGCCGGTCTCCTGACGGCCGAAGGGCGCCCAGGCCAGCGTGCGAAGCGACCCCGCGTTCGCCTGCGCCGCTTTGGTCCATCCGCTGCTGAGGCACTCGGCGCTCACCGCGCCAAGCGGTGCGGCCTGCTGCGCCGGGCCAGCGGGCGTGCGGGCGGGTGAACAACTGGTCACGCGCAGGAACAGCAGGAGCAGCAGCACGATCGCCGCGCCCGAGGCCCCCAGGAACCGCATGACATCTCGGAGCTTCATCCACATCGCCGCCAGCAATGGGCGGCAGAACGCAGAGGTCCAGCATGAAGTTCTCGCCCGTTCTGCTTTGCGGTGTCGCCGCCGCGGCCCTGAGCGCCTGCGAGATCCGTCCGCGTGAGACGGCGAGCGCGTCGCAGACCTCAGCGCCGCCGGCCGCGTCGATGCCGTCGCCGGCGGTTCCGGAAACGCAGCCTGCGCCTTCCGCCGCGGCGGTTGCGCAGGCTGTCGACAGAGCGGCGTTCAGCGAACAGCCGGCCACACCCGAGGCCCGGCGCGACATGCTCATCCGCGCCCAGGTCCTGCTGGATCGCGCGCATTTCTCGCCGGGCGTGATCGACGGACAGGACGGCGAGAACATGCGCAACGCGATCGCCGCCTATGAACGGGCGCACGACCTGCCCGAGGACGGGATTCTCGATGCGGAGGTCTGGGGCAAGCTGACCGCCGACGCCGGCCCGGCGCTGGTCGATTATGTCGTGTCCCGGGAGGATGCCGCCGGCCCCTACACGCCCGAAATCCCCAAGCGGTACGAGGACATGGCGAAGCTGGACCGCCTCGGCTTCAGCGGACCTCTCGAAGCGCTGGCCGAGCGCTTCCACATGGATGTCGCCCTCCTGCAGGCGCTGAACCCCGGGGCCGACTTCGGCGCGGCGGGGACCAGGATCGTCGTCGCCTGGCCGGCCCGCGATGCCCTTCCCACGAAGGTCGCCACGGTCGAGGTCGACAAGACCAGGAAGCAGGTCCGGGCCTACGACGCGGCGGGAGAGTTGCTGGCCGCCTATCCCGCGACGGTCGGCTCCGCCGACCTGCCCACGCCGTCGGGTGAGTGGGCTGTCCGTACGATCGCGCCGGCGCCGACCTGGACCTACGATCCCAGCCGGCTGAACTTCGGTGACAAGTCCGCCGGGAAACTCACGATCAGGGCGGGGCCGAACAATCCCGTGGGCGCCGTCTGGATCGACCTCACCAAGGACACCTACGGCATCCACGGCGCGCCCGAACCGCGCCTAGTGGGCAAGACGGCCAGTCACGGCTGCGTAAGATTGACCAACTGGGACGCGATGCAGCTTTCGAAGGCCGTCGAGAAAGGGACGAAGGTTAAATTCGTGGGGGACGGACCGGCGGCGGTCACCTGACAGAGAATTGGATTCCCAGGAATTCCCACGCCATTCCCATTGTTAAGGTTTCGGTGACGCGCGGGCGGTTACTCATTTTGAGTAGCGGCAAAACGCCGCGACCATTTGGGAAGAAGCACCATGTCCGGGCAAGGGCCGGCGCATGTCGTAGCGCCCATGAGCAGGGTGGACCGGGTGGCCGGCCGCGGCCTGCGCGAACGCGATCGCAAGCTGCGCGCGGCAGAGCACCGCCGCGCCACGCGCGGCGAGGCCGACGCCTACGAGGCGCTGATCGAGCGCCTGACCAAGATCCACCAGGTGGGCTTCGAGCGCTTCGACTGGGAGAAGATCGAGGCCATCGGACCTGTGGTGCCGAACGTCGCCCGCGATGCGGTGTCGGCCGTCGCGCGCCAGAGGCTGGCCAACTACCGTCCGTCCCTGCTGGACAATCTGCTGGGGCGCGAACGCGAGAAGCGCCGTGAGCTGACGAACGAGGTGGTCGAGTCGGCGAGGGCCGACGCCGAGCTCTATGCGCGCGCAAAGGCCGAGGCGGCGGCGCACAACAAGATCCTGGCGCTGGCGGGCGACGTACGGTCGATGAAGCCCGAGGCCATCGCCGGCGTCCTGAGGGCGAACGGCGCCGCGACCGTCTTCAAGGACGCGACCGAGGGCTTCAGCCTGTTCGGCGAAGGGCGGGACCGGCTGATCGGCCAGGTGGACCTCTGGGAATACGACGCCCTGCCCGAGGAAGCGTTCACCGCGGCGGGCGTCGTCTCGCGCAACGTACTGCTCGAGGCCGAGCGCCGGCAGATCCAGCTCGCCCATGCGTGCTCGGTCACGATCCGGGCCGCCGTCGAACTCCTGCAGGTGGCTCCCGTCGAGACCGTCGAGGTCGTCGGCCGTCTCTGCCGTCCCGGCGGCCTGGCGGAGACCGACACGGACTCCGTGCTCTACCTTCGCGTTTCCCGCGAGGCGCTGGCGAAGATCCAGCTTCGAAAGCTGGACGCCGCGCCCGCCGCCGTGGCGCTGGGCATGCAGGTGGACTGGACGGCCGCGCGCGGTCTCGCTCCGATCCGTATCGACGACCCCGGCATCGTACGCGTCACGGCGGCCAGGGCGGCCGCCTAGAGCCGCGATTCCGTGCCTGAACCCGCCTGCGGTTCGGCGGATCGCGCTAGCTTCGCCAGCGTAGGATCGCGGGCTGGACGGGGTTCTCGAACGGGCGGCCCTCGCGGCGGCTGGCGATCCATTCGCGCTTCAGCGCCTGGTACCATTTGGCCTGCCGGTCGGCGTCGTCCACCCACAGCAGCGTGGGGTCGTGCTTCAGGCCCTGGTTCTGCAGCTTCACCATGTCGCCGTCCTGGCGCAGGAATGTGCGGGCCATCCTCGCGATGACCGGCGTCAACAGGCTGAAGGCCGGATGGTCCGACCAGACGAGCTGGGTCACCAGCGTCCGGCCCTCGTCCAGTGGCGTCAGGCAGGTGAGCGACAGCACTTGGCGGCGGCCCACGGTGACGTGCTCCCAGCGCAGGCCGGGCAGGCGGAAGGTGATCTCCGTTTCCGGGCGGCCGCCCAGGATGGCGTAGGCGCGGCTGTTGCGGGACGGGGCGTGGCGGACCATGGCGAAGCCCTGCTCGCGGGGCTCGAACCGCTTTTCCTTGTCGTGCTCGCTGCCGGCCGTCCGCCACCACCACTGGCGGTGGACATAGGGTCCGTGCGCCGGGTCCATCAGGCCGACGACGGCCTGATCGATATGGGCGTCGAACACCATGCGGTCGACGATCTTCGGCGCGCCGCCCACCGCGCCGGGAAAGACGGGCGGGGGTCCGTCGGGCTCACTCAGGGGCGTCGCGCCCATCCAGGCGAAGACCATCCCCTGGCTTTCGGCCACCGGATAGCGGCGCACCCGCACCTTGGAGACGTCCATCGCCTGGCCGGCGGTCAGCGAGGGGATCGCGGCGCAGGCGCCGTCGGCGCGGAAGCGCCAGCCGTGGTAGGGGCAGGCCACGCTCTCGACGCCCAGTTCGTCGCGGTGGAATTTGCCCGCCGACAGCGGGGCTGCGCGGTGGGGGCAGACGTCGCGCAGGGCGAACAGCTCGCCGCTCGTGGAGCGGCCCAGCATGACCGGCTCGCCCAGCAGGTCCGCATGGAGGAGGCGACCGGGCCTCAGGTCGCTGGACAGGCCCGCGAAATACCAGGTGTCCGTCAGGAAGCCCTGGCCGAAACGGCCGTCGGCGCGGACCGCTCGTGTCTCACAGTCGGGCATCGATTTCCATCAGGCTAAAATCACTCATTTCGCGAATTCAGTGGGGCGGGCTTCGTGCGAGATTGCCCATTTCGCCATGAAACGCGCCGGCCTCCAATTCCTTGTCCCTGCGATCCTGTGGACCAGCGCCGCGCCGCCGGACAACCGATGGCCGGGCTCTACGGCAATACGGTGACCATCCCTGGCGTCGGCGACTAGACGAGCCGCAGGAAGCAGGCGGCGTAGGGCGAAAGGCCCACCGAGCCGCCGCGAAGGTCGGCCTCGCCCGCGCGCAAGGGCAGCAGTTCGGTCCGCTCCAGCGAGGGATGCGCGAAGACCTGCGGCGCGTCGCTGAAGTTGAAGACGCAGACCACCTCCTCGCCCTGGTGGGCGCGGACGAAGGCCACCAGCGGCCCCTCAGCCGCGACGAAGTCGATCTCGCCGAGGCTGAGGGCCGGCGTCGCCTTGCGCAGGGCGATCATCTCCCGTGAGAAGTTGAGCACCGAGTCGGGGTCCTCGCCCTGTTCCTCGACCGACAGGCCGCGGTGCTCGGCCGCCAGCGGCAACCAGGGCTCGCCGTCGGTGAAGCCCATGTTCTCGCCCGCCGTCCACGGCATGGGCGTGCGGCAGCCGTCGCGGCCGCCGTCGTAGGGCCAGTAGAGGTCGCCGACGGGGTCGCGGAGCTGGTCGCGCGTCAGCGAGGCCTGCGGCAGGCCCAGCTCCTCGCCCTGGTAGATCAGCGTCGTGCCCTTCAGGCTGATCAGCAGCGCGAACAGCATCTTCGCCAGTTCGGGCGAGGCCTGCTTGCCGCCGAAGCGGCTGACCGTCCGCGGCACGTCGTGGTTCGAGAAGCTGATCGTCGGCCAGTGGCCGGGATAGTCCGACAGGGTCTCGAAGTGCTTCGTGACGAAGCCGGCCTCCAGCTTGCGGGCCAGCAGCATCACGAACGTGTAGCCGGAATGCAGGCCCTGGGCCGGCGAGAGATAGGCGCCGCAGCGCGCCTCCTCCTCCGAAAACTCGCCGAAAACGAAGCGTTCGCCGCCGTTGACGCCGTTGTGGCCTTCCACCCGGCGGCGGATGACGTCCAGCGTCTCGACGTTCTCCTCGAGGTTGGAGTCGTACCAGTGGAACTGCAGGTTCCCGGCGTGGGACCAGTTGTAGCCGCGGCGCTCTTCCATCGGCACGGGCGGATTCGGCGTCAGCGCCGCGTCGTGCAGAAAGGTGCCGGCCACGTCCAGGCGGAAGCCGTCCACGCCTTTGGCTAGCCAGAAGTCCAGCACCGACAAGGCCGCCTCGCGCGCGCCGGGATCGCGCCAGTTCAGCTTGGGCTGCTGGCGCAGGAACTTGTGGTGGTAGTGCTGCCGCCGCGCCGGCTGGTAGGCCCAGGCGGGGCCGCCGAAGACGCTCAGCCAGTTGTTGGGCGCGGTCCCGTCCTCTTGCGGGTCCGCCCAGACGTACCAATCGGCCTTGGGGCCGTCCTTGCCGCCCGTGAGGCTCTCCACGAACCAGGGGTGGACGTCGGACGTGTGGCTCAGCACCTCGTCCAGCACGACCTTGAGGCCACGGGCGTGGGCGGCGTCGAGCAGGCTCTGGAAGTCCTCGGGCGTGCCGTAGTCGCCTTGGATGCCCTCGAAGTCCGCGATGTCGTAGCCCCAGTCGCGGTTCGGCGAGGGGTGGATCGGCGACAGCCACAGGCCATCGACGCCCAGGCTCTGGATGTAGTCCAGCTTGGCCATGACGCCGGGCAGGTCGCCATGGCCGTCGCCGTTCGAGTCGAAGAAGCTGCGGACGTAGACGTGGTAGAGGATCGCGCCCTTCCACCAGGGTTGAGGCTCATCGCTCATAGTTGCTCCCCGGTTGGGGGAGCTCCCGCGAAGCGGGAGAGGGGGTTGAAGCCCACCGGTCGATCCGCCTCGGCTGAAACCCCCTCCGTCTCACGCCTTCGGCGTGATCCACCTCCCCCGACGGGGAGAAACTCAGACTTCCGAGGCGTCGGTGACGATCTTCGACACCAGGCCGTACTTCACGGCTTCCTCGGCGCTCATCCAGAAGTTCCGCTGGGTGTCCTTCACGACCTTCTCGTAGGTCTGGCCGGTCTCGCGGGCGATGAGGCGGTTCAGCCGTTCCTGCATCTTGATGATCTCTTCCGCCTCGATCTCGATGTCCGAGGCCTGGCCGCGCACGCCGCCGGCCGGCTGGTGCAGCAGGAAGCGGGTGTTGGGCAGGCAGAGGCGGTTTTCCTTGGTCGCGCCCAGGAAGATATGAGCGCCGGCCGAGGCGACCCAGCCGGTGCCGATCACCTTCACCTGGTTGCCGCAGAAGCGGATCATGTCGTGGATGGTGTCGCCGCTTTCCACGTGGCCGCCCGGCGAGTTGATGATCACGCGGATCGGCTTGTCGCTCTCGCTGGCGAGGGCGGTGATCTGGGCGGTGACGCGCTCGGCCAGGCGCATGTCGATCTCGCCGAAGATCAGCACCGTGCGCGACTTGAACAGCGCGTTCTGCACCGGCCCGGCGGTCATCGGCATGTCGGGCAGGCGGCCCTTGTCCTCGTCGTCGCCGTCTTCGTCGTCGAGGTAGGAAATCCACTTCAGCATCTTGGGCAGCCCTGTCTTGTCGCCGCGAGCGGGCGGCGGGAGTTTCGTCGCTACACAGCTATTGGTCCGCGCGGCCCGGGGCAAGAGCGCAGGACGGTTACTGCGTCGCCGTGACGATCAGGCGGCCGTAGAAGTCGACCATCTTCTCCAGGTTCTTCAGCGTCATGTGCTCGTTGGTGCCGTGGATCATCTCCACGTCCTTCAGGCTGAACTCCACGGGCTGGAACCGGTAGACGTCCTTGGCGACGGGGGTCAGGAAGCGGCTGTCCGTGCCGGCGGTGACGAGGCTGGGAGCGACAGGCGCGCCCGACACCGCCCCTGCCGTCGCGGCCAGCACCCGCCAGCTCCACGAGCTGGTGGAGCTCACCGGCGAGGGCTCGTTCGGCGCGGCGTTCCAGGCCAGCTCCACCGGCAGGTCTCCAACCGCGGCCTTGGCGCGCTTCATCACGGTGTCGGAGGTGTCGCCCGGCGCGATCCGGTAGTTGATCCAGGCGGTGGCGTCCTGCGGCAGCACGTTCTCCTTCGGACTGCCCTTCAGCATGGTCGGCGCGATGGTCGTGTGCAGCAGGCCGGCGCCGGTCGGCGTGGCCCCGACCTGCTTGGTCAGCAGGCCGCCGAACAGCCATTCGTTGGCCACGGCCATGCGCACCGCGAAGGGCGCGTCGGGGGCCAACGTCTTCACCATCTCGGCGCCCGGCCCGCGGAAGGCGAGGGGGAACTGGTCGTCGGCGATCGCCACAATGGCCTTGGACAGGGTGACCACGCCGCCGGAGTTCGCCGGCGGGGCGGACGAGTGCCCGCCGGTCGCCCGCGCCGTGACCCGCAGGGTGCCGTAGCCCTTCTCGGCCGTGCCGATGATCGCGGCCTTGCCGCCGCTGATCGGGTTGTCGTTGAGGACCGCCATGCCCTCGTCCAGCACGAACTCGGCCTTGACGCCCCGCGACTTCAGGAAGTCCGCCGCCGAACGGGCGCCCTGGCCGAAGACCTCCTCGTCGCCGCCGGACACGACGATGATCGTGCGGCGCGGCCGGTAGCCCTGCTTCGCCAGCGTCTCGACCGCTTCGAAGATGCCGATCAGCGAGCCCTTGTCGTCGATGGAGCCCCGACCCCAGACCGCGCCGTCGGCGATGACGCCGCCGAAGGGCGGGTGCTTCCAGTCCTTCTCGGTGCCGGGCGTCACGGGCACCACGTCCTGGTGGGCCATGAGTACGATGGGCGCGAGGGCCTTGTCGGCGCCGGGCCAGGTGTAGACCAGCGTGCGGCTGGCCAACTCGTCGCGGGTCATCGCCGCATGGGCCGCTGGGTAGCTCGCGGCCAGCAGCTCGTGCAGCCGCGTCCACTCGGCGTCGACGTCCTCGGCCCGGTCCTGGTGGCGGACGGTCTGGATCTGGACGGCCTGGCTGAGGCGCTGCGCCGCGCCGGCCACGTCCACCGGCATCGCCGCGGCGACCTTGATCCCGCCGACGTCGCCGGAGGCCGGCGCCTTGAACGTGAAGGTCCGCACCAGGACCACGGCGACCAGCACGACGAGCACGGCCAGAAAGCCGAGCGCGATCCGCCCTAAGATGCGCATACACAAAGCCCTTCCCCGATCTGTGCCGATCCTTGACCGTCCGCAGATTGAACCGCAAGGCGCAGGCGCCATTTCCCTGCCGTGGCCCGCCGCCCCATTCGCCCGAAGCCTGTGTCGCCGGAAGTGCTGGCCTTGGCGGGCGCGTGGTCTCTGCTGACCGACCTGCTGGTGATGTCGCTGCTCCTCGGCGTCGCCATAGCCCGGTGGGCGCCGCCGGAAGACCTGCCGTGGACGCCGTTGCGCCTCGACCAGCCGGTCGGCCTCGCCACGGGCTTCAAATTCGCCCTCGCCGCCCGGGACCCGCGGCAATGTCGGCTCGTCCTGCGCGAGGGCGGCCTGGGCTTCGTGGAGGAGCCGGGGCGCGTCCGCGGCGCTTGCAGCACGCACAACACTCTACGTCTGCAGGGCGCTCAACTCTCTCCCGCCGCGCCCGTCATGACCTGTCCCGAGGCGCTGGCTTACGCCTTCTGGATCCGGCACGCCGTGCAGCCGGCCGCGCACGCAAACCTCGGAGAACCGGTAGTCACCGTCGAGCACTATGGCAGCTTCGCCTGCCGCAACATCTACGGCCGGGCGACTGGCATGAGGAGCGAACACGCCTACGCCAACGCGCTGGACGTCTCGGCCTTCCGCACGATCTCAGGCCGCCGCGTGAGCGTGCTCGAGGATTTCAACGACCAAGGTGCGCGCGGCCGCTTTCTCCGGAGGGCGAGGGACGGCGCCTGCCCGTGGTTCAACGCGGTGCTGGGTCCGGACTACAACGCCGCCCACCGCGACCATCTGCACCTCGACATGGGACGCTTCGCGGCCTGCCGTTAGCTACTTCGGCCGGAACGCCAGCAGGACGTTGCCGGACGCCTGGCCGAACATGCCGTAGCCCGAGCCCACCAGGACCAGTCCATTCACGCCGACGATGGACGCCGCGTCGATCGAGCCGCCCTTGCCCGGCACGCCATTTAGCGTCTGGAAATCGCGCAAGGTGTCGTAGGCCCACAGGCGCTCGCCGCTCTTCGCGTCGATGACGTACAGCCGTCCGTCCAGGCCGCCCTGCACCACAGCGCCGTCGATCACCGCCGGCGCGCCGGAGAAGCCGTACAGCCGCTCGCACCGAGGCGCCTTCTTGTCTCGCCCGTTGGCGCAGTCCGGCGTCGCCGAATAGTGCCAGCGGATCTCGCCGGTGTTGGCGTCGACGCCGTACATGCCGGGCTGCAGCTTCGGATCGATCGGCTGGCCGCCGGGCAGGGGCCGCCCGATCTGCGCGACGGGCACGATCACCATGTCGTCGTGGAAGGCGATGCCCCAGTGAATGCCGCCGTTGGGCGCGCCGGTCCCGATGTCGCGCCGCCACAGCACTTTGCCGCTGTCGGGGTCGAGCGCCCAGACCGTGCCCGACTTCTGCCCGGCGAAGATCACCTCCTTGCCGGACTTGAGCTTCGCGAGGATCAGCGAGGCGCCGAAGTCGACGTCGCGGTAGACGGTCTCCGGGGCCTTCACGCAGTTCAGCAGCTCCTTGCGCGGATTGGGCCCGCAGCCGGCATTGAAGATGTCGTCCGAGGTCGCCTGATGGCTCCAGGCCTCGGTCCCGTCCTTCAGGCGGATGGCGATCAGCGCATCGGTGTTGCGGTGGGCCGGCGGCGAGTTGCTTTCCCCTGTCCCGAAGAAGATCAGGCCGCGCGTCTCGTCCACGACCGGCGAGTTCCAGATCGGCGCGCCCGAGGGGCCGAGCAGCGGCTTGCCGTCGCCGCGGTCTCGCACGGGCTGGGCGTCCGGCATGGTGTCGTAGCGCCACTGCTGCTTACCGGTCTTCGGGTCCAGAGACAGGACGTAGCCGTGGTTGGTGCAGCAGGCGACCTTGTTGTCCGCCGCCGTCATGATCTCGAATTGGCTGACCGGCACGATAATCCGGTCCTTCAGCACGCGGGGCGTGCCGGTGGTCAGGGAGTAGGAATAGGTCCCGACGGGCCGATGCCAGAGCGGCTTGCCCGTGCGGGCGTCCAGCACGTGGAGCGTGGTGTCCAGGCCGGCGAAGGCCAGCACCGGCGTGCCGTCCGCGATCACGCCGTAGCCCGGGCTCGTGCGCAGGGGCGCCGCGCCTTGGGTGTTGTAGACCCACTTGAGGCAAGGCTTCGCGGGGTTGCTGAGGTCGAACGCGTACATGGCGGCCGCCTCGGCCACCGGCAGGAAGACCGTGTTGCCGACCACGGCGCCCTGCGCGCGCATCATGGTGGTGTCGGGGAAGGCGATGGCCCAGGCCAGGTCGAGCTTCGAGAGCTTCGCCTTGGTGAGGCCGGTCTGCTTCGCCGTGAGGGTCCGGGTCTGGCGCGCGTCGAAGCCGAAGGTGGACACGGCGGGCGCCGTCTTGATGTCGACGCCCGACCGGGCGCAGGCCATGCCCTTGCTCCAGGTCTCGACGCTGGCGCTGGAGCGGCCCGTCAGGAAGTTGATGAGCTGGCCCCGTTCCTCCTCGCTCATGCCGGCCGCCTGGGCCTGCATCTTGCCCTGGGTCAGGGCGAAGCTGAGCGTCTGGAAGCTCATCGCCGACAGGGTGCTGCGCGCCGGCGCCTTGGTGTCCTCAGGATTGTCGTGACAGGCCGCGCAGCGCAGCCGGTAGATGGCCTGGCCGGGATGCGGCAACGCATCGGCCGATTGCGCCGGCTGCGCCTTGAGGCTGGTGCCCACGGCCAGGGCGGCGCCGGCCGCCATCATGACGGCCGTAAGGCCGGCAAACACCTTCATGACGTTCCCCCAAAAGCGCCACCGGCTCTCAAGGGCCGGCGTGCGCTTTCGAAGATACGGAATCCTGGATCGCCGTCCACCTTGACCGAGGGGCAACCGGCGTCGCAAATGACGCGCAAACTTAAACAGTCGTTTGGAAGGAGCGCCCGATGGGCCAAGTTCTCGAAGCCCCCGCCGTGAGCGTGAACGGTCTGTTCGACCTGACGGGCAAGGTGGCGGTGATCACCGGATCGTCGCGCGGCATCGGGCGCGCCATCGCCGAGCGCATGGCCCAGCAGGGCGCCAAGGTGGTGATCAGCTCGCGCAAGGCCGGCCCCTGCGAGGAGGTCGCCGCGGTGATCAACGCGCGCAGCCCCGGCCACGCCATCGCCGTGCCGGCCAACATCTCGTCGAAGGAGGACCTTCAGCGCCTGATGGACGAGACCCGCAAGGCGTTCGGCAAGATCGACATCCTGGTCTGCAACGCGGCCTCGAACCCCTACTACGGCAGCCAGCTCGAGATTTCCGACGAGGCCTTCACCAAGATCCTGGCCAACAACATCATCGCCAACAACTGGATGATCCAGATGGTGGCCCCCGAGATGAAGGAACGGAAGGACGGCGCGATCATCGTGATCTCGTCCATCGGCGGTCTGCGCGGCACCGAGGTGATCGGCGCGTACGCCATCTCCAAGGCCGCCGACATGCAGCTCGCCCGCAACCTCGCCAAGGAGCTGGGTCCCTACAACGTGCGCATCAATTGCGTCGCGCCGGGTCTGGTGAAGACCGATTTCGCCAAGGCGCTGTGGGACACCCCGGCCGGCGAGGAACGCGCCAGCTCGGGCACCCCGCTCCGCCGCCTGGGCGAGCCGGACGACCTGGCCGGGGCGGCCGTCTACCTGGCCTCGCGCGCCGGCGCCTGGACCACCGGCCAGACCATTGTCGTCGACGGCGGCAGCACCTGCTGAGGTCGTTCGGCGTCACGCCGGCGTGGTGGAGCGGCTGGCCCTGATCGAAAGGTCCCGCGCCTTCGCCAGCCGCGCGACGCCCTCATCCAGCGTCGCATCCCCCTTCGAGAAGCACAGTCGCGCGATCGTGGTGACGGGGTGCGCCTCGTAGAAGGCCGACACCGGTATCGCCGCCACGCCGGCCTCCTTGACGGCGCGCAGGCAGAAATCGCGGTCGCCCTCGACGATGCCGGAGCCCGGTAGATCGACGTTCAGGAAATAGGTCCCTTGGCTGGGTAGGACGGCGAAGCCTTCGCGCCTCAGGCCGTCGGCCAGCCGGTCGCGCGAGCGCTGCAGGCCGGCCGGCATGTCGCGGAACCAGTCGGCCGCGTTTTCCAGGCCCCAGGCGACGGCGGCCTGCAGGTTGGGCGGCGTGGTGAAGGTCAGGAACTGGTGCGCGCGGGCTAGGCTGTGCGTCAGGGCGGGAGCGGCGCAGAGGAAGCCCACCTTCCAGCCGGTGAGGCCGAACATCTTGCCGGCGGAGCCGATCTTCACCGTCCGCTCGCGCATGCCGGGGAAGGCGATCAGCGGCCGGTGCCGGCGGCCGTCGAACACCACCTGCTCCCAGACTTCGTCGCAGACGGCGACGGCGTCGTGCGTCACGCAGAATTCGGCCAGCAGGGCCAGATCCTCGTCGGGCAGGACCACGCCGGTGGGGTTGATCGGATTGTTCAGTACGACGAGGCGCGTGCGCGGCGTGAAGGCCGCCTCCAGCATCTCTCGCGTGAACCGCCAGTGCGGCGGCTCCAGCCGGACCAGCTTCGGCACGCCGCCCGCGCGGCGGATCAGCGGCGGATAGGCGTCGTAGAACGGCTGGAAGACGATCACCTCGTCGCCCGGCTCGATCAGGGCGAGGAAGCTGGCGGCCAGGGCCTCGGTGGCGCCGGAGGTGACGGTCACCTCGGACGCCCAGTCGAGGTCGAGCTCCTGGGTCCGGCCATAATGGTTCGCCACCGCCTGGCGCAGTTCGGGCAGGCCCGCCATTGGCGGGTACTGGTTGTAGCCGTTGAGGACCGCGTCGGCGGCCTTGGCGCGCACGGCCTCTGGACCCGGATCGTCGGGGAAGCCCTGGCCGAGGTTCACCGCGCCGTTGGCGCGCGCGAGGCCCGACATCTCCTCGAAGACGGTGGTCGGCAGGCTTGAGAAAATCGCATTCGGCATTAGGTCGAATTTGGCGGCAGACAGGCGTTCTGGCCACCCCGCTGCGCGCACGAGAGGGACTCATGGACATCGTCGAGTTCGAACCTGGCCATGCCGAGGCGTTCCATCGCCTGAACGAAGCCTGGATCACCAAGTATTTCGCGCTCGAGCCGAAGGACCTGGAGGTGCTGACCGATCCGGAAGGCAAGATCATCGCCAAGGGCGGCCGGATCTTCATCGCCTTGAAGGACGGCGCGCCGGTGGGCTGCGTGGCGCTGCTGAAGATGGACGACGGCGGCTACGAGGTGGCGAAGATGACCGTCTCCGAGGACCTTCGCGGCTCGGGTCTCGGGCGGCTTCTGATGCAGCGATGCATCGACGCCGGGGCCGAACTCGGCGCGACGCGGCTCTACCTGGAGACCAACTCCTCGCTGGGACCGGCGCTGGGCCTCTACCGGGCGATGGGCTTCAAGGACCTTGCGCCCGTAGAGACGCCGTATGCCCGCGCCGACGTGTTCATGGAAAGGCGCTACTGATCGGCCTCCTTAGTTGCGAATGACTCGCAACAGCAATATCGTGAGGTCGTCTCAGCGGAGTCGGCCATGCACGCCCAGTCCCCCTTCGAACCCCTCTTCCACGGCGAGCGCCTTTTGATCCGCACCGTGCGGCTGCTCGCCCTGGCGACGCCGTGCCATGGACTCCAGGTCCACTTCGAGGCGGCCTGCGGCTGCGCCGGCGAGGCGGCTTACCGGATGCTCGAAGCGTTCGTGCAACAGCTCGCGGTCCATGGCCATCGGCGCGTTCAGCTCTCGATCCCCGCCGATCCGCGCCTCACCGACGACGAGGCCCTGGTGCTCGACATCTTCGGCTGCGCCCAGGCGGGCGACTACCGATCGCTAGAGGAGCGCCTGCGCGGCCTGCTGGACGCGGATCCGCCGTTCCCCATGGGCGCGGCCGCCTGCATGGTGGCCGAGACCCTGGGCATGAACGGGCTCATGCTGCGGGCGCGTCCGACGCCGGACCAGTCCATCCCGCATCCTGGTGAACTGTTCGTGTTTCCGATGGCGGCAGAATAGCCGTCAGCGCCGGTCGCGGGCGAAGCGCAGGATCGCGCCGTTGCGGTCGTCGGCGACCCAGATCGCCCCGTCCGCCGCCACCGCCATGCCGACCGGCGCCCCGTCTGGTCGGCGACCCCGCACCGCGCGCCAGCCGGGCGTCAGGTCGAGTGGCTTCGACGATCTGGGAACGCCAGCGGCGTCCAGTTCGTAGGCCAGCAGCCGCGAGCCCGCGGAGCGGTAGCCGTGCAGGGTCACGATCAGCTTGCCCGAGAGCTCGGGGAACATCGCCCCGCCGTACTCGATCAGGTCCAGCGGCGCGCCGTGCGGCGCCATCAGCACCTGCGGGCGGGTGAACGACGCGCACGACACCTTGCTCGCCTTCCAGGCGGGCGCCGGCTGGTTCGCGCCCATGCAGTAGGGCCAGCCGTAGTGGGCGCCGGGGCGGATCACGTTGAGTTCCTCGGGCGGCCAGGCCGGGTCAGTGACGTCGATGCTGTTCTCGGCCTGGAGGATCGTCCCGGCCCGCGTGCGCACGAGGGCCAGCGAGTTGCGAAGGCCGCGGGCGTGGACGCTCGGCTGGGACGACCACTTGCCGGGCCCCTCGGGGGCGAACCGCCACAGCGCCGCCTGTCTTTCGGCCTCGGCGCAGGCGCTCTGGCCAGGCTTGGGCGGGCACTGGTCGGACGGCGCCCCGACATTGACGATCAGCGCGCCATCGCGGTCGAAGATGAAGGCCGAGAGCGGGTGGCGATTGTCGTGCAGCCGGTTGTCGGGCAGGCCCGTGACGACCGGCGTGAGCGTCGCCTGCGGGTCGGGCGCGTCGGGATCGAAGCGGCTGATGCGGCTCATCTCGCCGAGATAGATCTTCCCGTCGGGGCCCACCGCCAGGGTGTGCGGCAGGTCGAGCCTGGTGAGCAACCGCTTGAGGACGGGCTCCGCGCCAGGCTTGGGCGTCAGCCGCCAGAGCGAGCCGCGCCCGGCGTCCCAGGTCCCGAGGTCCGCGACCAGGAAGCTGCCGTCGGCAAGCGCCAGCAGGGTGCGCGGCAAGTGCAGGGTGCGCTTCGACGCCCTCAAGCCCTCGGGCGGCGGGGCGAGGACGATGCCGGCGCACATGCCCCTGACGGTCTCGATGGGGGCGCGGGCGTAGCCGTCGCATGTGCGCCCGTCGCGGGCGTAGCCTTCGGTGGGAACCTGAGCCTGCGACGCGCCGGCGAGAAGCGCCAGGCCGAGGCCGGCCAGCAGGCCGCGCATGGTCAGTGCTGGGTCGCCAGGACCACGCCCAGCAGCACGGCCGTCCAATGGGCGGCTGCGGCGGCGACCACATGGCCGTGCCAAATGGCCCGGCAGAACTTCAGCTTCTTGTTCACGTAGAAGATCACGCCCGTCGAATAGAGCACGCCGCCGGTCACCAGCAGCGCCATCGCGTACCAGGCCAGGCTTTCGATCATCGGTTTCAGCGCGATCACCACCAGCCAGCCGAGAACCAGATAGACCCCGACCCAGAACTTGCGGTCGATGCCGGTGAGGAACAACTTCCCCAGGGCGCCGAGGGTGGCGATGCTCCACACGGCGGCCGTCATCCCGATGCCCCAGGCGCCTCCCAGGTTCAGGGTGAAGGGCGTATACGAGCCGGCGATCATCAGGAAGATGCCCGCGTGGTCCAGGCGGCGCAGCACCGGCCGGTACTGCGGCTTGGCGAAGTTGTACGCGGTGGAAAAGGCCAGCATGGCGATGACGCCGGCGCCGTAGATCGAAACGCCGACCACCTGGCTGATCGACCCTTTCAGCACGGCCAGCGTCAGCAGAACGATCCCGCCCACCAGGGCCAAGGTCAGGCCCATGACGTGCACGACCAGGTCGGCGCACTTGGCGGCGGCGGTCGGGTAGTGGCGGGGTGGAAAGGGCTTGGTCAGGTCCATGGCCCCTATTGGTAACGCGCCCTTGCGACGGAGGTAAGGCGATTCAACCGCGCACCCGGTCGAGCACCGTCCTGACCGCCGGCCGCGTCTCCATCCGGGCGAAATGGTCAGCGAGCCGCGGGAAGTCCGCCATGTCGAGGCCGTCGCGCGGAATCCAGCTCGTGACCACGTACAGGTAGGGATCGGCGACGGTGTAGCTCTCGCCCATCGCCCACGGGCCGCGGAAGAACTGCCCGTCCACCAGGCGCATCGCCGCGCCGAACACCTCGGGCGCCTTGCGCCGCAGCTCGGCGATGGCGGATGGATCGTCGGCCCAGCGATTGCCGCGATGGCGGTGCGCCGCCGCCGGATGCACCCACGAGCAAAGGTAGCTCATGAACGACTCCAGCCCCGCCATGGCGAAGGCGTCGTCCAGCGGGGCGAGCTTCGCGGC
Organism: Phenylobacterium sp.; assembly: GCF_024508875.1. GTDB lineage: Bacteria > Pseudomonadota > Alphaproteobacteria > Caulobacterales > Caulobacteraceae > Phenylobacterium. The sequence goes on along the minus strand of NZ_JANINU010000003.1, from coordinate 33,365 downwards.
GGGGAACGTCCGGGCGATGAACCCCATGATGGCGGGCGTCTCGGTGATGATCCCCCGGTCGGTCTCCAGCGCCGGCACGCGGGACTTGGGGTTCAGCGCCAGGTACGGCTCGGCCCGCTGCTCGTTCTCCGCGAAATTCAGGCGGTGGACGTCGTAGGCGGCGCCGGCGTCTTCGAGGGCGATTTCGCAGGCGAGACCGATGGTTCCCTTGGCGGTGTGGAGCTTGAGCATGCGACCTCCCGATTGTCCGGCGATCTGGGACCATCGCAGCGCAGGCGCAAGGGCCGGCTTGACCGCGATGGCCCGGCCGTGAACCCCTTGCGTCCATGAGGGATGTCGAGGCCGAGCTCAAGTCGCTGGTCGCCGCGCGGGCCGCGGCCCGGAATGGACCGTTCCTGATCGGGATCGCCGGGGGCGTGGCGGCGGGCAAGAGCACGCTGGCGAAGACCCTGGCGGAGACACTGGAGGCGTCGGACCCGGAGCTGCCGGTCGAGATCGTCGCGACGGACGGCTTCCTGAAGCCCAATGCCGCGCTGGAGGCGGCGGGCCTCGGCATGAAGAAGGGCTTCCCGGAGACCTACGATTCCGAGGCTTTGCACCGCTTCCTCGACGATCTCGCCGCGGGCCGCAAAGCCGAGACACCGGTCTATTCGCACGTCACCTACGACATCGTGCCCGGCGACCGGCGCGCAGTGGAGGGCGCGGGCGTCGTGATCGTCGAGGGGATCAACGTGCTGCAGACCCCGCAGGCCCGCTCGCGCTTCGGGCTGTCCCTCTACGTCGATGCCGATCCGTCGCACGCCAAGGCCTGGTACCTCGCCCGGCTGCACGGGATCATCGCGGACGATCCCAACAGCTTCTTCGCCAGGCTGGATCCGGTCCAGCGCGACGCGATGTTCGAGGCTGCCTGGACCCACCTGAACCTGGTGAACCTGGTCGACCACATCGCGCCGACGATGGCCTACGCGGATGTGGTGGTCCGCAAGGGGGCGGACCACGCGCTCATTGGGCTAGTTCGACAGATGTCGCATTGATTGCATGATCTTGAATATGCAACCGTGCTGCGAAGAAGCGGGGCGATGATGATTGACGATGACCTATCCCGCCGCATGTTGACGGCAGCTTGGAGCACGTACTTTCGCGATCCCATGAAGGAAGCCACGGACGGCATCCCAGCACTCGCAGCAGCTCGAAATGCCGAGGTTGGCTATCAGGCGCCGCCGGCAGTCTTCATCGACGGCACCACCTTCATTTGGAAGCCACCATTCGACACGGTCCTACCAGAGGTGTCGCTCCTCGCGGCGCGGGATGCGGTTACCGTAGGTGTGACCGCGAAGGAGATCGTGGTGGCCTTCCGAGGCACTATTCCCCTGGATGGCGAAGCAGACCAGGCTCTTGCCGTGGGGGATTGGCTAAACAACTTCAACGCTGTTCCCCGAGCTTGGCCAGGGATCGGCTGGATCCACCCAGGCTTTGCCGAGGCCGTCGATAACCTTTGGGTCGAACTAGGTGCGGCTCTCGCGCCCCTGCTTAAGCAGCAACCCGGCTTTCCGGTATGTTTTACCGGTCACAGTAAGGGCGGCGCGATGGCGCACATCGGCGCTGTGCGGTTCAAGCGCCAGAGTCCTAAGCGGCAAGTTCTCGTTTGCACCTTCGCGGCGCCCAAGGCGGGTGACTCGAACTTCGTCAAGGCGTTCGATGCCGCCGTCGCCGATAGCCGTCGGTATGAGTATGGGGATGATGTGGTCCCACATGTGCCGTCGAACGGGGGCTTGGGAGTGACCGCGAGTGTCGCACCTTCGCGGAGCGTCGACGGCTTGCTTGCCGCACAGCTGGCGAGCCTCGCCCAGGCCTACCGATCCGCCGGAAAACTCTACTACCTTCCGGAACTCATCGGCGGTGCAAAGCCGGTGCTCACCCCATTGCACGAAATCAGTTCGACACAGCGCGTACTCAGCATCATCAGAGCTATTCCGAACCTTACGCTGCCGCTCAACCAGTCATGGCTCGGCCAGCACCACGACATCAAGCCTGGTTCGGGCTATCACACTTGGCTCCAGCCCTGAGGCGCTACTCTTCCTTCGTGCGCTTCTTGCGGAAGGAGGGGTTCAGGACCTTCTTGCGCAGGCGGATATTCTTCGGCGTCACTTCCACCAGCTCGTCCTCCTCGATGTAGGCGATGGCCTGTTCGAGGGTGAGGCGGCGCGGCGGGGTCAGGCGCACGGCTTCGTCCTTGCCCGAGGCGCGGACGTTGGTGAGCTGCTTGGCCTTCATCGGGTTGACGTCGAGGTCGTCCGACCGCGAGTTCTCGCCGATGATCATGCCCTGGTAGGTCTTCTCGCCGGCGCCGACGAACATCGTGCCGCGCTCTTCCAGGTTCCACAGGGCGTAGGCCGCCGTTTCGCCGTCGGAGTTGGACACCAGCACGCCCTTGCGGCCGGCGTCGATGGCGCCCTTGTAGGGCTCGTAGTGGCTGAACACGCGGTTCAGCACGCCCGAGCCGCGGGTGTCGGTCAGGAACTCGCCCTGGTAGCCGATCAGCGAGCGCGACGGGCTCATCAGGCTGATGCGCGTCTTGCCCGCGCCCGACGGGCCCATGTCCTTCAGCTCGGCCTTACGGGCCGACAGCTTCTCGATGACGATGCCGGTGAACTCGTCGTCCACGTCGATCATCACGTCCTCGATCGGCTCCATGCGCTCGCCGGTCTCTTCGTTCGTCTGGTAAACCACCCGCGGGCGGCTGATCGAGACCTCGAAGCCCTCGCGGCGCATGCTTTCGATCAGCACGCCGAGTTGCAGTTCGCCGCGCCCGGCCACCTCGTAGGCGTCCTTCTCCGACGTCTCGGTGACGCGGATGGCGACGTTCGACTCGGCTTCCTTCTGCAGGCGCGCGGCGATCACGCGGCTCTGCACCTTGTCGCCCTCGCGGCCGGCCAGCGGGCTATCGTTGACCGACACGGTCATCGAGATCGTCGGCGGGTCGATCGGCTGGGCAGGCAGCGCCTCGCTGACCTCCAGCGCGCAGAGGGTGTCGGCCACAGTGGCCTTGGACAGGCCGGCGATGGCGACGATATCGCCGGCTTCCGCGCCGCCGTCGATCGGCTGGCGCTTCAGGCCGCGGAAGGCCAGCACCTTAGTGATCCGGCCCCGCTCGATTTCCTTGCCGTCGCGCGAGAGCGCCTTGATGGCGAGGCCCGGAACGGCCTTGCCCGCCTCGATGCGACCGGTGAGCAGGCGGCCCAGGAACGGATCGCTCTCGATCAGCACCGACAGCATCTGGAAGGGCTCTTCCTTGCGCTGCTCGGCCTTCGGCGGCGGCACATGGTCGACGATCAGGTCGAAGAGCGGGCCCAGGTTGTCGTTCGGCTTCGCCAGGTCCAGCGTCGCCCAGCCGTTCTTGCCCGAAGCGTAGATGTGCGGGAAGTCGAGCTGCTCGTCGGTCGCGCCCATGGCGGCGAACAGGTCGAACGCGTCGTTCAGCACCCGGTCGGGGTCGGCGTGGGGGCGGTCCACTTTGTTGAGGCAGAGGATCGGGCGCAGGCCCATCTTCAGCGCCTTGCCCAGCACGAACTTCGTCTGGGGCATGACGCCTTCTTCGGCGTCCACCAGGAGGACGCAGCCGTCCACCATGCCCAGGATCCGCTCCACCTCGCCGCCGAAGTCGGCGTGGCCGGGAGTGTCGATGATGTTGATGCGCGTCTCGCCGGCCGCGCCGTTCCAGAGCACGGAGGTGCACTTGGCCAGGATGGTGATGCCGCGCTCGCGCTCCTGGTCGTTCGAGTCCATGGCGCGTTCGACCGTCGCCTCGTTGGCTCGGAAGACGCCCGACTGGGCCAGGAGTTGGTCGACGAGGGTGGTTTTCCCGTGGTCGACGTGGGCGATGATGGCGATGTTTCGGAGCGACATGGCGCGGAAAGTCTCTTTCAGAAGGCGCGCGCTTGTAAGGGAAGCCGTCGCTTCCCGCCAGTGCGTTGTGCGCCGCACATAACGCTTCGGAAGAGTGACGCCGCGTCAGGTGCTGTTTTTGCAGCGTAATCGCGCGGGTCCGCCAGATGCGACACAAAAGATTCTACATCGGGGCTTGCGTTTTTGTGCGCTGCACACTAATTTGGACACTGTAAGGCGTCGCTGACGCCTTTGCCCTTCCTGGGCGTTTCCTCCCTATTGAAACTGCCGCGCCCGATGGCGCGGCTTTTTTTTGGCTTCCGCGGCGGTCCGCGGTCAGTCCTCGATGGTGGGGGCGAGGAACCGCCCGGCGATCAACGCCGCCTCGGTGCGGTTGCGCGTGCCGGTGAGCCGCAAGATCGCGTGGATGTGGAGCTTCACCGTGCCCAGGGTGATCCCCAGCGAGGTGGCGATCTGCTGGTTGCTCATCCCCACCGCTATGCACTTCAGCACGTCCATCTGCCGGGGCGACAGCCCCAGGGACGGACCGGACACGTCGGTGCGCCGCTGGCGCGCGGCGGATGTCTCGCGCGGGAAGTGTGCGCCGCCTTCGATCACGGCGCGGATGACGGCTCGGAACGTGTCGAGTTCGTAGTTCTTCGAGGCGTATCCCTGGGCGCCGGCCATCCGGGCCAGGCCCGCGAAGCTGGGGTTCGGCCGGTCGTCGATCGCCACCGCCGGCGCCCGGCTGGCCAGGATCAGCCGCCGCAGGCCGTCGAAATCGAAGCTGACCGAGAACAGGTCGACGAGCAGGAGGTCGGGCGCGCGGGCGCCGGCCACCTTCAGGGCTTCGGAAAGGGACGACGCGAAACTGGGCGGCGCCGTAAGCGCCACCTCGGAGACCAGGTCGGCGATAGCGTGACGGCAGATCGGCTTTTCCTCGACGATCAGCGGCGTGATCGGAGCCCGCGCGGATTTCGCCGCCCGGCCCTCGCTGGGGCCGACGGTCTTCTCTACCCGACGCGCGTCGTCGCCGACGGTCAGTTCCAGCCCCCCGTTCAACTTGAATATCCTTACGCTGTAAGTGGGTATCGGGGGTTAGTCAAAATCAATTCGCCCGCGCCAACGGTTTCGCCTCTGGAGACTTGCATGCGGAACGAATAAAACCAGCGATGGCGTTTCCCTCTGTGCACGCCAAAGGCGCATGCATAACCAAAGTTATATTCATATAACTTATTTCATAGAACTATCGGTCGAGTTGACTGTCTTTATGAAATCAAAGGCTAATGCGGCTGCTTACTCATTTCGGGCAGGGGGGGCTCGGGTGATGGTTCCGCAAGACCAGTTGCGTGAGCGCCTGAGGTTCATGCGGTTCGACGACGCCGCGTCTGCGCGGTTGCGCGAACTGGGCCCGCTCCTAATGGCCGAATTGCCCGGTGCGCTGGACGCCTTCTACGACCAGATCCGCGTAACGCCGGCGACGCGGGCGTTCTTCGCCGACGACGCGCGGATGGAGAGCGCCAAGGCCCGCCAGATCGAGCACTGGCGGTCCATATCCGCCGCACAGTTCGACGAGCGCTACGTGGAGGCGGTGGTGCGTGTCGGCGAGACCCACGCCCGGATCGGCCTCGAGCCGCGGTGGTACGTGGGCGGTTACGCCCTGCTGATCGAGGCGATGATGGCGGCGCTGCTGACGGCCCGCTGGCCCCGCGGGCTCGGGCGCTCGCGGTCGGACGCGAACGAGGTCGCCGCGGAGGCTGGCGCGCTGATCAAGGCCGCCCTGCTCGACATGGACTATTCCATCTCGGTGTATCTCGCGGCCGCCGAGGCGGCGCGCAGAGAGGCCGAGGCGGAGGTCCTGGCCGGAGAGCGGTCGACGGTGGCGGCCTCGATGGGGGCCGCCGCCGCCGCGCTGGCGGACGGCGACCTCACCTACCGAATGGCGGACGACATGCCCGCCGAGTACGGCGGCATCCGCACGGACTTCAATGCCGCGCTCGAGCGGCTCGAAGCGGCCATCGCCACCGTGACCGCCAGCAGCGGGGCCCTGAGCGCCAACTGCGACCAACTGGCGTCGTCGTCGGACAACCTGTCGCGCCGCACCGAGCAGCAGGCCGCCGCGCTGGAACAGGCCGCGGCTGCGCTGGCTGACATCTATGGACGCGTGAAGCAGACGGCGGCCCACACCGACCAGGCGACGCGCACCGTCGGCGACGCCAAGGCCGAGGTCGAACGATCCGGCGACGTGGTCGCCGGTGCGTTGCGTTCGGTCGCCCAGATCGAGGAGTCCTCCCGGGAGATCGGGCCAGATCATCGGCGTGATCGACGAGATCGCCTTCCAGACCAACCTGCTGGCCCTGAACGCCGGTGTGGAAGCGGCGCGGGCCGGCGACGCGGGCAAGGGCTTCGCCGTCGTGGCGTCCGAGGTCCGGGCGCTCGCGCAGAGGTCGGCCGAGGCCGCCAAGGAGATCAAGGTGCTCGTGGCCCGGTCGGGACGCGAGGTCGCGACTGGCGTGGAGATGGTTCATCAGGCCGGCGAGGCGCTCTCGACCATCGTCGCGCAGGTGGCCGAGATCGACGGCGTGATCGGCGCGATCGCCGCATCGGCCCAGGAACAGTCCGCCAGCCTCGCCGAGGTCAGCGCCACGGTGGGCCAGATGGACCAGGCGGTGCAGCAAAATGCCGCGATGGTCGAGGAATCGACGGCCGCGACTCACGCGATGAAGGCTGAAACCGTCGAGCTCGACAGACTCATCCGCCGATTCCGCCTTGGGTCGGCCGCCGGACCGGCTGGCGTCGGAACGGTCGGCGCGCCCTCAGTCCGATTGGCTCGTATCGCCGGAGGCCGCGTCGTTGAAAGCCCCGAAAGCTGAAGTCCCAGGGGACGCGGCGCCGACCGGCGCAGGCCTGGCCTCGGACGATCCGGCGTCGCTGCTCGAGCACTTCAACCGCGTCGAGCGTCTTTCCAACGCCGGGAGCTGGCAGGCGGACGTCGCCACTCAGGCAATCCGCTGGTCCGAGCAGGTCTACCGCATCTTCGGTCTCGACCCGGCGCAGTTCGAGCCGTCGTTCCCGGCGGTGCTGGAGCGAATCCACCCCGACGACCGCGAGCGCGTGCGCGACCGCGTCCGCCGCGCCCTCGACGGCTACGAGGACTATCTGATCGACCACCGTGTGGTGCTTCCCGACGGCGGCGTCCGGATCGTGCGCGAGCGCGCGGAGGTGGAGGTGGGTTCGGACGGCGCGGCGGTCCGCATGACCGGCGCGATCCAGGACGTCACCGACGTGCGCGCCGCCGAGGCGTCCGCCCGCCGGAGCGAGGACATGCTGGCCGCGATGCTGCGGATATCGCCCGAAGCCATCGTCGTGACCGATGGCGCGGCCCGCATCATCGCCTTCAGCGTCGGCGCCGAAGAGATCTTCCAGTATCGCGCCGAGGATGTCGTCGGCGAGCCGGTGGAGATCCTCCTGCCCTCGCGAAGCCGCGGCGCCCACGCGCAGCACGTCGTTGAATTCTCGCAGGGCAACCTGCAGAGCCTGCGGATGCACCAGCGCGCCGCGATCATCGGCCGCCGCGAATCCGGGGAGGAGTTCCCGGCCGAGGTGTCGCTCGCCAAGCTGGAAACCGCGGACGGGCCGGCCTTCACCGCCATCGTCCGCGACCTGTCGGAGCGGCGCGACACCGAGATGCGCCTCATCGAGGCCCGAGAGCAGGCCGAGAAGGCCAACCTGGCCAAGTCGGTGTTCCTTGCGAACATGAGTCACGAGATCCGGACCCCTCTGAACGGCGTGCTGGGCGTCGCCGGCGCGCTGGCCCGCACCGAGCTCCAGCCGAAGCAGCGTCAGATGGTCGACCTGATCGAAGGGTCGGGGCGCGCTCTGGAGCGGCTGCTGGGCGACATCCTCGACCTGGCCAAGCTTGACGCGGGCCGCGTCTCGGTCCGCGTCGAACCCTTCGACCTGGGCGGCGTGGTCGACGAAACCATGGAGCTCTTCCGGGCCAGCGCCGCCGAAAAGGGCGTCCAACTGCTGACCGAGCTCGACGAGTGGGCGCGCGGCCGCTTCATGGGCGACGAACTGCGGATCCGCCAGGTGTTGTCGAACCTCGTCAGCAATGCGGTGAAGTTCACGTCGCAGGGCTACGTGCGCCTGTCGGTCTCCTGCGCCGTCGAAGGGCCCGGCGCCGAGCGCGTCCGTTTCGTCGTCCGCGACACAGGGATCGGCTTCCCGCCCGAGGTGGCGGACGTCCTGTTCGAGCGCTTCGAGCAGGCGGACGGCTCGGTCACGCGGCGCTACGGCGGCACCGGCCTGGGGCTGGCCATCTCCCGGTCCCTGGTGACGCTGATGGGCGGCACGATCACGGCCACGGCCGCGCCGGGGGAAGGGGCGACGTTCGAGGTCGAGCTGCCCCTGCAGCGGGCTCCCAGGGACGCCCGGACCATCGAGGTCCTGCAGGCGTCCAGCGTCCACGAGGAGATCCGTCCGCTCCGGATCCTCCTGGCCGAGGACCATGTGGTGAACCGCCTGACGGTCGAACTGATCCTCGAGCAGTTACCGGTGGAGATCATCGGCGTCGAGAACGGGCAGGAGGCGGTCGACGCCTATGCCACCGGCGCCTTCGATCTCGTGCTCATGGACATGCAGATGCCGGTCATGGACGGCCTGGCGGCGATCCGCATCATCCGCAGGATGGAGCGCGAGGGCGGGCGGGCGAGAACCCCCATCTGCGTGCTGACCGCCAACGCCATGGCCGAGCACAAGGAGGCGGCCGAGGCCGCGGGAGCCGACGCCTTCCTCACCAAGCCGATGAACGCGCAGGCGCTGATCGAATACGTCGTGAGCGTGGCGCGGACGCCGCCCGACCTGGCCGCGGCGGTCTAGAGGGGCGGCGCGGGCCTGCCCAGCGCTTGGCGTCGCTGTTCGCCGCGCCGCCTCGCCCGCCGCGCGAAATCGCCGCCTTCCGTCGACCAGCTCCGCCGTTCGTCGGCGCCGGGGCGACGGCCGGGATCACCTGCGACTACGCCGCTCCCGAAGTCCGCGTCCCACCGCATGGACAAGTCAGGAGCAAAGTCATGAATCTGAAGATCGGGCTTTCCGCCCTTGCGTTCGCCGGCAGCCTTGCGTTCGCCGGTCAGGCGGCCGCAGCCACCACCGTCACCTCGACCTTCGACACGGGGACCGACGGCTGGACCTTCGGCAGCTATCTGGGGTTCTCAGGCATTCCGGTGACGTACGATTCCGTGGCCGACACCATCACCATGGAGCACGGGTTCGGCGGGTTCGGCTTCGTCGCGCCGTCCGAGTACCTGGGAGGCAAGTCCGACTATGTCGGCGGCCTCCTTAGCTTCGATCTCGCATCGACGGCCACCGAATACGCTCATGCGCCGCTCGTTGCGCTGACCGGCAACAACGGCAAGGTGATCTTCAGCCGCTGGGGGGCCACGCCGACCCCAAGTCTGCAGACCTTTTCCGTCGCCCTGAACGCGGGCGCCTTCTACACCGGCTCGCCGACTTCGATGAGCGGAGCCGTCTCGGCAGAGGCGTTCCAAGCCATCATGGCCGACCTTGAGCAGGTCCAGATCTTCGGCGACTGGGGGCCCGGCCGCGACCGGGTCACGCTCGACAACGTTGCGCTGGCGGACGCCGCTGCGGCCGTCCCCGAGCCGGCCACTTGGGCCATGATGATCCTGGGCTTCGGCGCCGCCGGGACGATGATGCGCCGCCGGCGGCTCGTGGTCGCCTAGGGCTTCAGCGCCGACCAGTCGGCGTCCGCCAGGGCGCGGGTGAGCTGCCCGATGTGCTCGCGCAGCCGCTCGAACCCGGAGGTGGGCGCCAGGGTCGCCTCGTCGAGGTAGAGCGCCCGGTTGATCTCGATCTGCAGGGCGTGGCCCCGGCGGTGCGGCTGGCCGTAGTGCTCGGTGGTGTAGCCGCCGGCATAGGGCGTGTTGCGCGTGACGCGATAGCCCAGGGCCTCCAGCTCGCGCTCGACGCGAGTGGGAAGCACACCGGCGCAGGCCGCCCCGAAGCGGTCGCCCAGCACGATGTCGCAGGGCCGGTCGCGGCCGCCGCCCGCCTTGGCCGCCGCCGCCGGCATGGAATGCCAGTCGACCAGGATGGCGAAGCCGTGGGCAGATCGGGCCTCGTCCAGCAGCTCGGCCAGCGCGGCGTGATACGGCCGGTGCGCGCCCTCGATCCGCCGCGAGGCCTCGGCGAACGTCAGCTTGCGTCGGTAGATCTCCTGCCCTTCCGAGACGATGCGGGCGATCGCGCCCAGTCCGGCGGCCACCCGGGCGGTCCGCGCGCGGGCGAACTCGGGAAGCGGGTCCGAGAACATCTGCGGGTCCAGCTCGAACGGCTCGCGGTTCAAGTCGATGTACGCGCGGGCGAAGTTGGCCGTGATCACGGTGGCGCCGAGCTCGGGCGCCTCGGCGATCAGGTCGTCGACGAAGGCGTCCTCGGACCGCCGGATAGAGACGGCGTCCAGGGCCGCGGCCGACATCATCTCTTCGGGATATAGGCGCCCCGAGTGCGGCGAGGCGAAAACCAGCGGCGTGGGCGGCGCGCCTTCGGGACCGGCCCGGCGCACCTCGAACGCCGGCCCGATGGGCGGACTGTCGGCGTAGGGCAGCGGGTCGAGGGCGTTCATCGCCCGCATACAACGCCGGACCGGCCCGCTGCGTCAAAGGCCTTCATGGCGTCTTTACCCTTCGCTAGCTATTGTAGGCGATCCAGCGACCAACATTGCCCATGTCACGCATCCTCCTTGCAGAAGACGACGACTCCCTCCGGGGCTTCCTCGCCCGGGCGCTTGAACGCGCCGGCCACGAGGTGACCGCCTGCGCCGACGGCGAAGAGGCGGTCGCCCATCTGAACCAATCGTGGGACCTCCTGCTCACCGACATCGTCATGCCTGGCATCGACGGCATCGAGGTGGCGCGGCAGGCGGCCGCGAAGCACCCGGGCCTGCGGATCATGTTCATCACCGGCTTCGCCGCGGTGGCGCTCGCCGCCGGCGAACAGGCGCCCGCGGGGGCGAAGGTGCTGAGCAAGCCCATCCATCTGCGCGAGATCGTCTCCGAGGTGGAGCGGATGATCGCCGCCTGAAATTGCCGCTCGCGGCGGCTTGCTAAGCGCGGGTCGCCTCTGTATATCCCCGCCTTCCCGAAGGTCTGGACGCGTAGCTCAGCGGGAGAGCACTACGTTGACATCGTAGGGGTCACAGGTTCAATCCCTGTCGCGTCCACCATCCTTTCCTTCAGAAAATCAGTGATTTCGAGCGGCCTTGGCCGTGGCGTCAGCGCCTAGACGGGAGCGGCCGGCAGGTCCAGGACCGCGGCGAGACCGCCGAGGCTCGCGTCTTCGAGCCACACCCGCCCGCCATAGAGCGTCGCCAGGTCGCGGACGATGGGAAGGCCCAGGCCGGAGCCATGGACGCGCTCGTCCAGGCGCTCTCCGACGTCGAACGCCACCTCCCAGCTTTCCGCCGGCAGGCCCGGGCCATCGTCCTCCACGACGATCCGAACCATGCCCGTCGACGTCGCTTCGGCCCGCACCTGCACCCTGGACGACGCCCACTTGCCGGCGTTGTCCAGGAGGTTGGCGCACATCTCGCTCAGGTCCTGCGCCTCCACGGCCACATTGAGCTCGGGCGGAATGTCTAGCGCGAACGCGACCTGTCGCCTGCCGTGCAGGCGGCGCATCGCCTCCACGACCGGTTCAACGGCGCCACGGACGTTCGCCACCGAGCCTGGCGCGCTGCGGGAGGCGGCGGCGCGGGCGCGCGCCATCTGGAAATCGATCTGGCGACGCATTCGCTCGCACTGGGTGAGGATCGCGTCCGCCGCATCGGTCTGGCCGGCCCGCCGAAGCTGCTCGCCCTCGTCCATCATGATCGCCAGGGGCGACTTCAGCGCATGGGCGAGGTTGCCTGCCTGCGTGCGCGCCCGCCGCACCATCTCGGCATTGGCGTCCAGCAGGGCGTTCAGGTCGTGGACCAGGGGCAGGACCTCGCTCGGCGAATCCTCCGGCAGCCGGGGGACGCGGCCGGCGCGGACGTCGGCAAGCGCCGCCCGCACCCTGCTCATCGGCTGCAGCCCGAACCCGACCTGCAGGGCGGCCGCCAGGATGAGGCCGGTGGCGATGACGCCCAGGGAGAGCGCCAGCGTGCGGTCGAAGGCGCCCAGCACCTCGTCCAGCTTGTGTTCGTCCACCCCGATGGCGAACCGCAGGGGCTCGCCGGAGACGTCGACGCGGCGTTCCAACAGCCGCACCGGCCCGTGCGGGCCCGGGACGAAGGTTCTCCGCTCCTGGCCCTGGGCGATCGGGGTGAGCACCAGCGCGTGTCCCGACAGCGAGCCCGACACCGTGGTCGCGCCGTGCAGATGCTCGATCTGCCAGTAGAAGCCCGAGCCCGGCGGCAGGAAGCGCGGGTCGCTCAGCCGACGATGAAGGTAGGGCCGGCCCTCCGCGTCGAGGTCGACCAGGGCCACGAGTTCGTCCGCGTGGCCGACGAGCTCGGCGTCGAACTGCTTGGTGACGTGTTCGCGGAAAAGTTGGGACAGCGCCAGCCCGCTCACGCCGATGGCGGCGAGGATCCACACGATGGAGCCGAGGATCAGTCGGGTCCTAAAGCTGCGCCAGGCCATCATCCCATCCGGTAACCGAGACCGCGGATCGTGCGGATGCAGTCACGGCCGAGCTTGCGCCGCAGCCGCGCCACATAGACCTCGATGGTGTTCGACTCGCGCGCCTCGGCCATCGGATAGACGTGGTCCATCAGCTCCGATTGCGGGACGATCCGGCCGCGCCGGTGCATCAGATACGTCAGGATGCGAAGCTCGCGCGCCGTCAGTTCGACGGTGCGCCCGTCCACGCTCGCCGAGCCGGCGGTCGGGTCGAGGGTGACGTCGCCGAGGGTCATGACGGGCGATCCGGCGCCGGCGCTGCGGCGGACGAGGGCGCGGAGCCGGGCGACCACCTCGGCGGCTTGGAACGGCTTGCCCAGATAGTCGTCGGCCCCCGCGTTCAGCCCCTCCACCCGGTCGGTCCAGGCGTCCCGCGCGGTCAGCACCAGGATGGGCATGTTCCGGCCCGCCCGGCGCCATCGCCGCAGCACCTCTAGACCGGGCAGCTTGGGCAGGCCGAGGTCGAGGACGACCGCGTCGACATCGACGGTTTCGCCCAGGTAGAGCGCCTCCTCGCCGTCGAAGGCCTGGTCCACGGCGAATCCGGCCTCCTCGAGCGACGCGCGAAGCCGCCGCGAAATCTCGACGTCGTCTTCGACCAGGAGCACCCGCATGGCGCGCGTCTAACCGTCCAGCCTGAATCCGACCTGAACTCTTGATTTGCGGGCTTTCAGTTTCGTTTCAGCTTCGCGTCAGCGTGAGTTCAGTGTGGCGCGCCATTCAGTCCCCGGCCGCCACCCCTGAAACCCGGCGGCGCCTGGGGGACCGGACCGTGCCGAACGACAGCCGAGTTAAGTTCGCCGTCGCCGCGCTGTCCATGGTCCTCACGCTGGCGGGAGGTTCGTCGTACGCAACCCCCGTGAACCTCTCGCCGGCGCAGGAGCGCGCCATGGGGCTGAGGACGGCCGTGACCGCCGTCGCCTCCGTGGCGCCGCTCGCTAGCTTGCCGGCCACTGTCAGCCCCGCGATGAACGGCAGGGTCGTGGTGGCGGTCCCTTTTCCCGGGCTGGTCCTGCGGGTCGACGTCCTGGAGGGCGCCGAGGTGCGGGCCGGACAGGGCCTGGCGGTGCTCTTCAGCCAGCAGGCGCTCCAGGCGGGGTCCGAGTTGGCGCAGGCGAGCGCTGAGCTGAAGGCGGCGCAGGCCGCCGAGGCCCGCACGCGCACCCTGGCGCGGGAAGGCATCATCGCCGGCGCGCGGGCGGAAGAGGCCTCCGCCAGGGCTTCGCAGGCCCGCGCCGTCGCGGCCGAGAAGTCCCGGCTGCTCGCGGCGGCCGGAGGGCGCGGCGCGCGGGCCGGCGAATATGTGCTGCGCTCGCCGATCGCCGGGCGGGTCGCACAGCTCAACCTGGCGCCCGGCGCCGGCGTCGATTCCATGACCGCCGCCGCGGTCATCGACCGTACCGACAAGCTCTGGGTCGAGGCCCGGATCCCCGCCGCCCTAGCGGCCCAGGTGAGCGTGGGCGCGGTCGTCGAGGCGGACGGCGCTCGCGGGCGCGTGGTGGCGGTGGGCTCGGCCGTCGATCCGCGGACGAGGTCCGTGGTGCTGCGCGCCGAATTGCCGCCCGGCGCCGGGCCGATGCCCGGGCGTACGATCCACGTCACGGTCTATGGCAAGGCCCCGTCCGGCGCCGTCGCCGCGCCCAGGTCGGCCGTGGTCACGCTCGACGGGCGGCCCAGCGTCTTCGTCCGGACGGCGAAGGGCTTCGACGCGCGGCCCGTGACCATCGTAGGGCAGTCGGGCACGACGGCCGTGATCACCGGCCTGTCTCCGGGCGTCCAGGTCGTCGCCGTCGGCGCGAGCCAGCTCAAACCGGCCGCGGCGCGCTGAGATGCTGTCCAACCTCGTGAAGCTGGCCCTGTCGCAGCGGCTGATGGTCGTCGTCGCCGCGCTGGCGCTGCTGCTGTTCGGCTACGACGCCTATTCCAAGCTGCCCGTCGACGCCTTTCCCGACATCTCGCCGACCCAGGTGAAGATCATCCTAAAAGCGCCGGGGATGACGCCGGAGGAGGTCGAGAACCAAGTCATCGCCCCGTTGGAGATGGAGCTGCTGGGCATCCCGCGGCAGGTGATGCTGCGGTCCGCCGCGAAATACGCCATCGCCGACATCACGCTGGATTTCGAGGACGGCGCCGACGTCTACTGGGCGCGGCAGCAGACGGCCGAGCGGCTGGGCAACGCCATGGCCGGCCTCCCGGCGGGGATCAGCGGCGGGCTCTCGCCGATCTCCACGCCGCTGTCCGACGTCTACATGTTCACGGTGGAAGGTGGCGCGCTCTCGCTGGAGCAGCGACGCACACTCCTGGAATGGACGATCCGGCCGGCGCTGCGCGGGCTGCCGGGTGTCGCCGACGTCAACGTCCTCGGCGGTCGGGGCAGGGCCTTCGAGGTCGTGCCGGACCCCGCCGCGCTCGCCGCCGCGGGGCTCACCACGGCCGAGCTGCAGCGCGCCCTCGAGAGCGCCAATCGCAACGACGGCGCGGGCCGTCTCGTCGAAGGCGAAGAGGCGCTGGTGGTGCGGGTAGTGGGGGCGGCGACGTCCCTCGACGACCTGCGCGCGATCCCTATCACGCTGCCCGGCGGCGGCTGGGCGCGTCTGGGCGACCTGGCCGAAGTCCGGATCGGGGCCCTGACCCGCTACGGGGCGGTCACCGAGGACGGCCGGGGCGAGACAGCCGAGGCGATCGTCATCGCGCTCAAGGGCGCCGACTCGAAGACGGTCGTGGCGGCCGTGAAGGCCCGCCTGACCGAGGTCCAGGCCTCGCTTCCCAAGGGGGTGACGATCCGCCCCTTCTACGATCGCTCGGAACTCGTGGAGCGTGCGACCGGCGCGGTGACGCGAGCGCTGATCGAGGCCACGGTCCTCGTCATCCTCCTCCTGCTCGTCTTCCTCGGCGAACTTCGGGCCGCCGCGGTGGTCGCGGTCACCCTGCCGTTTGCGGCGCTCACGACGTTCCTGCTGATGAAGCTCTTCGGGCTGTCGGCGAACCTCATGAGCCTGGGCGGGCTCGCCATCGCCATCGGCATGCTGGTGGACGCCGCCGTGGTGGTGGTCGAGAACACCGTCGAACGCCTGAACGATCCGGACATCCGGGGCTCGCGCAAGCTCCACCTCGTCTACGAATCCTGCCGCGAGGTGGCCGTTCCCGTGGCCTCGGGTGTGGTCATCATCTGCCTTGTCTTCATGCCCCTGCTGTCGCTGCAGGGCCTGGAAGGCAAGCTGTTCGCGCCAGTCGCCCTCACCATCGTGTTCGCCCTGGCCGGATCGCTGTTCCTGTCCTTCACCCTCATCCCGGTCCTCGCCTCGCTGCTGCTCAAGCCGCATGCGCACCGCGAGTCCTGGCTGATGCGGCAGGTGGGACCGGCTTATGCGCGCCTGCTGGAGAAGGCGTTGGCGAGGCCGCGGCCGGTCTTCCTGGCCGCGGGCCTCGGCATCGCGGTCGCGGCCCTCGGCTACGTGGTGATCGGCAAGAGCTTCATGCCGACGATGGACGAAGGCGCCGTCCTCATGCAGTTGGCCAAGCTGCCCACGATCAACCTCGACCAGAGCGCAGCCCAGGACCTGGCCGTGCAGCGCGCCGTGCTGAAGCAGGTGCCTGAAGTCAGGCGCATTGTCGCCCGGGTCGGCTCGGACGAGATCGGCCTGGACCCGATGGGGCTCAACGAGACCGACAGCTTCCTGGTGCTCGCCCCCAAGGACACCTGGCGGCGGCCGGACAAGGCCTGGCTGACGGACGAACTGCGCAAGGTGGTGGCCGGCTTCCCGGGCGTCGAGGCGTCGTTCACCCAGCCGATCGAGATGCGGGTGTCCGAGATGCTGACCGGCAGCCGCGGCGACCTCGCCGTGAAGGTCTTCGGCCCCGACCTCGCGACGCTCGGCGACCTTGCGCGCCGCATCGAGGCCAGCCTGAAGGCGACCGAGGGCGCGGCAGACGTCTATACCCTCGCGGGCGACAGCCTGGCCTACCTGCAGCTCGACATGGATCGCGCGGCGACGGGCCTGGCCGGGCTTTCGGCGGAGGATGTCCAGACCGAGCTGCGTGCGCAGATCGAGGGCGCGCCGGCCGGCGTGGTCTTTGAGCCTTCCCGGCGCACGCCCGTGCTGCTGCGCGGGCCCGAGACCGCGCGGGCCGATCCCGCCCTGATCGAGCAACTGGAGATCGCGACGCCTGGCGGCGGCCTCGCGCGCCTGAGCGACCTCGCCGAGGTGCGCCGCATCGACGGCCCTCTCAAGATCGACCGCGAGAACGCCTCGCGCTTCGCCGTGGTGCAGGCCTATGTCCAGGGCCGTGACCTGGTCGGCTTCGTGAAGGAGGCCCAGGCGAACGTCGCGCGCGACGTGAAGCTGCCCCCCGGCTACCGGCTGGTCTGGGGCGGCCAGTTCGAGAACCAGAAGCGGGCGGCCGCGCGCCTGGGCATCGTCGTTCCCGCGGCCCTCGGCCTGATCTTCCTGGTGCTGTTCGTGACCCTGCGGTCTGTCCGCCAGGCGGTGCTGATCCTTGCGAACATCCCCTTCGCCCTGATCGGCGGCGTCCTCGCCCTCTGGGTGTCGGGGCAGTACCTGTCCGTCCCGGCGTCGGTGGGCTTCATCGCCCTGCTGGGCGTCGCCGTGCTGAACGGCCTGGTGCTGGTGTCCCACTTCAACGACCTCATCCAGCGCGGTCTTCCCATCGAGCAGGCCGTGATGGAGGGGGCTCGTCGCCGGCTGCGCCCAGTGCTCATGACGGCTTCGATCACCGGGTTGGGCCTCGTGCCGCTGCTGCTGGCCAGTGGGCCGGGCTCGGAGATCCAGAAGCCGCTGGCGATCGTGGTGGTCGGCGGGCTCGTGACCTCGACCGCCCTGACGCTGGTCATGCTCCCTATCCTCTACCGGCGCTTCGGCCTCGAACGCGGCGCGGCGGCGCGGGAGGCCGCATGATGACCTTGCGACGTCTTGTTTTCATGGTTGCGGCCGGCTGCGCCGTGGCCTCGCCGGTGTCCGCCGAGCCCGGCCTGCAGAGACCGCCCTTCCTGCCGCCGGACAGCCTTATCCGCACGGCGCTCGACGAGGACCCCAGCGTCGGCGAGGCCGAGGCGCGGCTGGCGGCGGCCAGGGCCGAGGCGCGGCAACTCGCCGTGGGCGAGCACGAGACGACCCTGATCGCCGGCTTCGACGACCGCCGCGTTCGTGGCGAGGGCCGCTACGGCGAATGGACCGCCCAGCTCAGCCGCGGGCTGCGGCTTCCTGGCAAGGCGGCCCTGGACCGCACGGCGGGGCGGTTCGGCGAGAAGGCGGCGTCGGACGGCGTCGAGGACGCCCGGCACCACGCCTCGCTCGAACTGGCCGCCAGATGGATCGCCTGGGCCGAGGCGGCGGAACGCACCGAGATCGATGCGGCCGAGGTCGAAGCCTATCGCGCCGAGGTCCGGGCCCTGGAGCGGCGGGTCGAGCTCAAGGACGCCGCACTGCTCGACCTCCAGGTGGCCCAGGGCGCGCTGGCGCGGGCGCGCGCCGCCCACCAGCAATCGGTGTCGGCCGAGCGGCGGGCCGCGCTGGAGCTGCGCAACCTGCACCCTGGGCTCGCGCCGGAGCGTTCGCCCGCGCTCACGCCGCCGCAGCCGCCGGAGCGGCCCTTCGCGGCCTGGCCCGAACTGATCGTAGCGCGGAGCCACGAGCTGACGATGGCCAGGGCCGACGCCGATCGCGAGCAGGCGCTTGCGCGCCGCGCCCGGCTCGACCGCGTCGCCGACCCAAGCCTCGGGATCCGCACCTTCAACGAGCGGGGCGGCGACGAGACCGGCGTCGGGATCTTCGTGTCGATCCCCTTCGGCGGGCCGCGCCGCAGCGCCATCGCCGATCGGCAGGTCGCGGCGGCTTCCGGCGCGGAAGCCCGCTACCGGATGATGGAGCGGACGATCCGCATGACCGCCCAGACCGACACCGCGGCGGCCGAGACCGCGCTGGCTGCCTGGCGGGAGGCCGAGTCCGCCCGGCTGGCCAGCGGAACGGCCGCGGAACGCATCGCCCGCGCCTATGCGCTGGGCGAACGCGACCTGGCCGACCGGCTCGCCGCCGAACGACAGGCGTTCGAGGCCCGGCGCTTCGAGCTCGCGGCCCGGGCCGAAGCCCAGCGGACGCTGCTGAAGATGGCCCTCGACGCGCACGAGCTGTGGCTGTCGGAGGAGTAGCGCCCGGCAAGTCCGTGTTCGCCTGCTTCAACGAAGCTCCGCATCGGTGGCCGGAGCGCTAGGTGGACCGAAAGCGCTCACACTTTCGATCGTCACGCTCTAAAGCCGGGACGGCGGCCGGTGCGCCGCGCTGGGGCTTCGACGGACCGAAGATGGAATTCGCCTGGCTCGAGGATTTTCTGACGCTGGCGGACTGCGGACATTTTTCCCGCGCCGCCGAACGCCGCAACGTCTCGCAGCCAGCCTTCAGCCGCCGAATCCGGATGCTGGAGGACTGGGTCGGCGCGCCCCTGTTCGACCGCGACACCCATAGGGTCGCACTGACGGCGGCGGGGCGCGAATTCCGCCCGATCGCGGAGGATCTCGTGCGCCGGATGGTGTCGGGTCGCGAACTGGTCCGCGAGGCGGCGCAGGCTTCGGCGAGCTCGCTGCGCTTCGTCTGCACCAACGTCCTGTCGCTGACGTTCTTTCCCGCCTGGCTCGAGCGGGTGGAAACGGCCGCGGCGGCGGCGCGCGGATCGCAATCCAGCATCAACCTGGTCACCGACAACATGGCCGACTGCGAGCGCCTGATGTTGCAGGGGCAGGCGCAGTTCCTGCTGTGCCACCATCATCCCGCCGCCCAGACCGCGCTCGACTCCAACTATTTCCGCCATCTGGACGTGGGCGAGGACACCCTCGTGCCCGTAAGCGCTCCGCGCTCGGCCGGCGAGACCGCGCCGATGCACGCCTTGCCTGGCTCGGCCGACTCGCCTGTCGCGCACCTGGCTTTCAGCCCGGCCTCGGGCATGGGGCGGATCATCGCCTCGACCCGTACGCACGAGGCGCCGGTGTGGCTCGCGTCGGTCTTCACGGCCCACCTCGCCATGGTGCTGCTGACCATGGCGCGGGCGGGACGGGGTTGCGCCTGGCTGCCGCTCAGCCTCGTCGAGCGCGACCTCGCCTGCGGCGAACTCGTGCGCAGCGCGTCCGGCGCGGAATGGGACGTGCCCATGCAGATCCGGCTCTACCGGCCGCGGGCCCGCCAGAGCGCCGCGGCGGAAGCCTTCTGGACCGAGGTCGCCAGGACCACGGCGCCGACCTAGGTCGCGCGACTCCGGATCTTCAGGCCGCGACGCGGCGCAGTTTCGGGAGGTCGAGCACCCGCCACAGGCCGTCCCGCTTCGCCAGCGCGCCCTGCGTCTTGAGCGCGCCGACCTCGCGCTGAACCGCTTGCCGGGTGACCGTCAGGTGGTCGGCCAGGTCGTTCTGGGTGAGGGGCAGGTCGATGGTGATCGTGCCGTCGGCCTCGGTCGTGCCGCAGGCTTCCGCGAGGTTGCAGAAAATGAAAGCCACCATCTCGCGCAGGCGACGCGTGACCGCGATCTCGCGGCGCGTGAGCAGCCGGCTCATGCTGCTCGCGAACTTGCGGCAGAGGGCCTCGGGGATCTCCGGGTGGCGCTCGTACAGGGTCCAGAAGTCGTCCGTTGGCAGCAGCCGGACCCTGGCGTTGGTCATCGCCAGCGTCGTGTGGTTCGGCGGCCGCCGGGCAACGAGCGGCGACTCCGAGAAGCAGTTCCCCGGCCTGTAGACGAGGATGAGCGTCTGTCGGCCGTCGGGGTGATAGGCCACCAGCCGCAGATAGCCCGCCTCCAGTTGGTAGATGCCGAGCGAAGGCGCGCCTGCGTGGATCAGCGGCTCTCCGGCCGCGAGTTCGCGCGGGATCATCCGCTGGAGAATCTCCTGCCGCACGCTGTCCGGCAGCGCCGCGATCCAGTTCTCGTGGCTGAGGAGGCCCGGCAGGCTCGACCAATCCGGCATGCCGGCCGTCTAGCATCGATGCCGCGGCCGGCAAAATTCCCGCGAATGCAACCTGGGTGGCGCACGAAACCCCCTGTCCCGGTGCATTCGTCCCGTCGCTCGCCCTCCAGACGGGGCGGAGCTGCGTCAGAGGTCCCTGAAGGGACCCGAGGGAAGGGGAGGCTACATGAGCTACCGCAATATCATGGCGTTCCTGCTGTCGACGGCGGCCGCGACGGCGGCTGCGCCGGCCTTGGCACAGGAGAGCGCCGCCGCCAGCGGCGGGGCGAGCGCGGGCGACCATGTCGGCGCCATCGAGGAGATCGTCGTCACCGCCCGTCGGCGCGCCGAGTCGCAACAGAGCGCGCCGATCACCCTGACCACCTACACCGGCCAGCAACTGGCGGCCCGCGGGGTCACCGAGTTCACCCGGATGGCGCAGGTAACGCCGGGCGTGGGCTTCGACGAGTTCCCCAAGGGCTCGCCGCGCGTCTATTTCCGCGGCGTGGGCGGCGGCGGCCAGGCGGCGGGTGGCGACCCATCGTCGGTGGCGTTCCTTGACGGCGTCTATCTCGCGCGCCCCCCGATGCTGGGGATCGACTTCTACGACCTGGAGCGGGTCGAGGTGCTGAAGGGGCCGCAGGGCACCCTGCTGGGCAAGAACGTGGTGGCCGGCTCGGTGAACTTCATCACCGCCAAGCCCGTCGACAGCGTCGAGGCCAGCGCCCAGGTCACGATCGGGGAGTACGGCCAGAAGAACGCGAACCTGATGGTCAACGCGCCGATCGTCGACGGCGTCGCCGCGCGCCTCGTGCTGGGCGCCGTCACGAACGACGGCTTCCGCAAGACGGTCACCGGCCAGCCGCTGGACGACGAGCACAAGCTGACGGCGCGGCTGCACGTGCGCGCCGACGTCGGCGAGACCTCCTACCTGCTGCTGTCCGGCGACATCGCCGACCAGGACCTGTCGGACGCCTCGCGCTACAACGTGATCGTCCTGCCGTTCACGCCAGGCAAGGGCTACGCCGACTACGATCCGCCCGGCCGCACCAATCCCGACCACCGCGGCTTCACCCGCTCGACCACCGGCGGCGCGCGCGCCGAATTCACCACCGAAGCGCTGGGGTTCGCCTCCTGGACCACCCAGGGCTCGTGGCGAACTCTGGACTACGACGTCGCCAACGACCTCGACGGGACCGATCCGGCGACCAACGCGCGGCGCGGCCTGCCCGTCTCCGGGATCCAGACCCTGGCCCAAGAGCGGACCGACTCCTATTCGCTGGAAAGCCGGCTGTCGTCGCTGGGCGGCGGGCCGCTGACCTGGGTGGCCGGCCTCTACTACAACCGCGACGAAATCCACCGCGAACGCGAGACCCAGCAGTCCGCCACGCCCACCACCATCAACCGGTTCATCGGCGACGCCACGAACAACAGCTACGCCGTCTACGGCGAGGCCGAATACGGCTTCGACTTCGGCCTGAAGCTGTTCGCCGGGGGGCGCTACACCCAGGAGAAGAAGACCGTCCGGGCCCGGCGCCTCACCGGATCGATCGCCGCGCCGGTGACCAGCTACGATACCGCGAACTCGCCGGGCGTGTTCGACGAGGGGAGGTTCACCTACCGCATCGGCGCCAACTACCGGGCCAACGAGAACGTCTTCGCCTTCGCCACCATCTCGACGGGGTTCAAGTCGGGCGCGTTCCAGGAACAGCCGAGCTCGGCCGCCCTGGCGCGTACGCCCACCGAGCCGGAGAAGGCCACCAACTACGAGGTCGGCCTCAAGACCGACTGGTTCAACCGTCGCCTGCGCGCCAACGTCTCCGGCTTCTGGATGGACTACCGCGACTTCCAGACGGCGAAGGTCGTTCCGGACGCCTCGGCCGGGCCCGTGGGCACCCGCGTCACCGTCGACACGGCGGACGCGACCATCAAGGGCGTGGAGAGCGAGGTGATCGCCGCGCCCGTGCCCTGGTTCGACGCGGCCGTCCGCTACACCTACCTGCATCCCTACTTCACGAAGTTCACGCAGACTTCCGGCTTCCGCGCGGACGGCTCGCCGATCTTCGCCAATGGCTCGGGCAACCGCCTGAGCCGCACGCCGAAGCACGCCGTGGTCGCCGAGGTCGGGCTGCAGAGCTCGCGCGACGCCGAATGGGGCTGGGTCCGCGCGCAGCTCACGATGGACTATCAGAGCGACATCTTCGACAACAACATCAACGATTTCAATGAATACCGGAAGGCGCGCACGCTGTGGGACGCCAGCCTGACCTACAACGTCGACGAGCGGTATTCCGTCCAGGTCTGGGGCCACAACCTGAGCAACAAGGAATACCGCATCTGGCAGACCAACGGCGGCGTCTATCAGTACGTCCAGTACGGCCCGCCGCGGCAATACGGCGTCACCTTCCGCGCCGCGTGGTGACCGGATGACCCGCGGCGCAAGCCCGTCCCGACCTGAGTTCCTCCCCTGCCGCCGTCCCCGCGCGGGGGCGGCGGGCCTTTCGGGGTTCCTGGAGGGCGCGACATGCTGATGGTCCTCGGCTTCGCCATGGTGGCCAGCTTCATGATCCTGATCATGACGCGGCGGCTGTCGGCCCTGGTCGCGCTGATCCTGACGCCCCTGGTGTTCGGGGTGGTGGCGGGCCACGGCGCCGACCTTGGCAAGATGGCGGTGGACGGCATCGCCCAGCTCGCGCCCACCGCGACGCTGCTGCTGTTCGCCGTCCTCTACTTCGCCCTGATGATCGATGCGGGGCTGTTCGATCCGCTGGTCTCTCGCGTGCTGCGCCTGGTTGGCGACGACCCCGTGCGGATCGCCCTTGGGACCGCCGCGGTCGCGCTGATCGTCGCCCTCGACGGCGACGGCGCCACCACGGCGCTCATCACGATCACCGCGTTCCTGCCCGTCTATCGGCGGCTGGGCATGAACCCGCTGGTGCTGGCCGTGATCCTCGGCTCGGCCAATACGGTGATGAACATGTTCCCCTGGGGCGGGCCCTCGGGCCGGGCCGCCGCGGCGCTGCGCATCGATCCGGCCGATGTCTTCATTCCGCTGCTTCCCACCATCGCCGCCGGGGTCTTGGGCACGTTGGCGATCGCCTGGCATCTCGGCCGCAGCGAGCGGGGACGCCTGGCCAGCGGAGTCGCCCTGGCGTCGGGCGCCATGGGCGCGCCGATCGCGTTCGAGCGGGATCCCGAGGCCGCGCGGCCCCGCCTGCTGTGGTTGAACCTGATCCTGACGCTGGCGGTGCTCGGGTGCGCGATCACCCACGTCCTGCCGCTGCCGCTGGTGTTCATGGGCGGCTTCGCCCTGGCCATGCTGGTCAACTATCCCTCGCTCGCCGACCAGCGGGCGCGGTTGCAGGCCCATGCCGGGAACGCCTTGCCCATCGTGCTGCTCATCCTGGCCGCCGGCCTGTTCACCGGCGTGATGACCGGAACCGGCATGATCGACGCCATGGCCAAGGGTGTGATGGTCGTCGTGCCCGAGGCGCTCGGCCCATGGCTGGGGGTGGTCACGGCCTTCCTCAGCATCCCGTTCCAGTTCGTGCTGTCGAACGACGCCTACTACTTCGGGGTCGTGCCTGTGGTGGCCCAGACGGCGGCGCACTACGGCGTGGCGCCGGAAGTGATCGCCCGAGCCTCCCTTCTCGGGCTGCCGGTGCACGGCCTCAGCCCGCTGGTGGCGGCCGTCTACCTGGTGTCCAGCCTGCTCGGCTGCGACGTGGGCGCGATGCAGCGCTTCGGGCTGAAGTGGGCCGGCCTGCTCAGCCTCGTGCTCATCGGCGCGGCGGCCGCCACCGGAGCCATCCTGTGAAACTCAGTGAAGTCCGCGATCGCCGGAAGGAGCGTGCGCAATGACGGGTCAGACCCATTTCGACGGACCGATCAAGGTCCTGGTCCCCACGGGGTCGTTGGGCGCAGGGGCCCGCGAGGAGGAGGTGCGCCACGGCATCGCGCAGGGCGCCCACGTCATCGCCACCGACGCCGGATCGACCGACAGCGGCGCCGCCTACCTCGCGCTGGGGATCTCCAAGAACAACAAGGGCGCGGTGAAGCGGGACCTGACGATCCTGATGAAGGCCGCGCACGAGGCGAAGATCCCCATCGTGGTCGGCACCTCGGGACAGGCAGGCGGCGACCGCAACCTCGACTGGACCCGCGACATCGCCGTCGAGGTGGCCCGCGAACTGGGCATCCGCCCGAAGATCGCCCTGCTCTATTCCGAGCTCAGCAAGGAGACGGTCAAGGCGAAGAACGCCGCGGGCCGCGTCCGACCGCTGCCCCCCGTCGGGTCGCTGGACGACGCCACGGTCGACGCCTGCGACCACATCGTCGCCGCCATGGGCCCGGAGCCGTTCATCGCCGCGCTGCAGGCAGGGGCCGACATCGTGCTCGGCGGACGCACGACCGACACCGCGGTGCTCGCCTGCTATCCGCTCATGAAGGGCGCGCCGCTGGGCCCCGCCTGGCACGCCGGCAAGATCGGCGAATGCGGCGCCCAGTGCACGATCAAGACCGTCGACGGCTCGGGCGTGCTGCTCAGCATCCATGCGGACGGCTTCGACGTGGAGCCGCTGAGCACCGTGAACACCTGCACGCCGCACAGCGTCTCGGCCCACATGCTCTACGAGAACAGCGACCCCTTCCTGCTCACCGAACCGGGCGGGGTGCTGGACGTCACCGAGGCGGACTACCAGCAGGTCAACGAACGCATCGTCCGGGTGACGGGATCGGCCTGGCGGCCGCGGCCTTACACGATGAAGCTGGAGGGCGCGTCCAGCGGCCGGTTCCAGACCGTCATGCTGGTGGGCATCCAGGACCCGATCGTGCTGCGCAACCTCGACGCGTTCCACGACCGGATGCTGGATCGGCTGTACCACCGGGTCCGCACGACCATCGGCGAGGCGGCCGGCGACTTCCACATCTCGCTACGCCTGTATGGCTGGAATGCGGTGACGGGCGAGAAGGTCCCCGAGGGGACGCCCCCGCCGCGCGAGGTTGGCGTCCTGTTCGTCGCCACGGCCGACACCCAGGAGATGGCCACGCAGATCGCCAAAGCCTGCAATCCCTGGTTCTTCCACATGTACATGCCCGAGCACGAAGAGATGCCCAGCTACGGCTTCGCCTTCACGCCGGCGGATATCGAGCGCGGGCCCGTCTACGAGTTCCGGCTGAACCATGTCGTGGAGTGCGACGATCCCATGGAACTTGTGCGGACGGTTTGGGTCGACCTCGATCGGGCGGAGGCGGCGTGATGGCCAAGGTGAGCGACGTCTGCCGTCTCGTGCGTTCCAAGAACGCCGGACCGTTCTGGGTGACGGTCGACCTGTTCTTCGACGGCGCCGACAGCTTCCGGCGCTACGCCGGAAGCGAGGCCCTGGGCCCCGAGACCTTCGCCCGGCTCTACGGAACCGACCCGGCGCTGGTGAAGCGCTTCCCGGTCGAGCGGCTGAACATGATCAAGATCTCGTACCCGCGGTCCTCGCCGCAGGGCGGGATGGTGGAGCGCGACCTGCACTGCGGCCAGCAATACGTGCGTCTGCTGGACGTCGAACTAGGCTGACGGAGCGACGCCGCCATCCGGCTCGGGCGCTGGGAACCTACGCCGGCGTCCCTGATCCGGGCTGGGCGCGATCCGGTTCGAGCCAGGGCGAGCGCGCGATGTGGCCGGCCTCGAACGCCCGGATCTCATCCGCACGCTCGAGCGCCAGGCCGACTGCGTCCAACCCGTCCAGCAGCGCCTGTCGGCGCGTCGGCTCCACCACGAACGGGATCGCGAGGCCAGCCATCGGCTGAATCGTCTGGGTCTCGAGATCCACGATCAGCCGATTGCCTTCGGGCCGTGAGACAGCGGCCAGCAACGCTGCATGCGTCTCGGGTGGCAGCGTGATGGCGAGCAGGCCGTTGCGGGCGCAGTTGTCGAAGAAGATGCCGGCGAAGCTGGTCCCGATGAGCGCGCGGACGCCAAGCTGCGCCAGGCCCCAGACCGCATGCTCGCGGCTTGAGCCGCATCCGAAATTGGGTCCCACCACCAGGAACACGGCTTTGGCCCACGGCGCCTGGTTGAGCACGAATTCGGGGCGCGGGGCTCCGGCCTCGTCGAACCGCAGGTCGAAGAAGACGCCGCGGTCCAGGCCCCGCCGGTCGATCCCCTTCAGGAACTGCTTCGGCATGATGACGTCGGTGTCGGTGTTGGCCGCGGGGAAGGGCGCCGCGATCCCTGCCACGCGGCGGAACGGTTGCATGTTCAGGCTCCCAGCCGCCGCACGTCGGCCAACCGGCCGCTCACCGCGGCGGCGGCGACCATCGCGGGACTCATCAGGTGGGTGCGTCCGCCCGCGCCCTGGCGGCCCTCGAAGTTGCGGTTGGTGCTGGAGGCGCAGCGCTCGCCCGGCGCCAGCACGTCGTCGTTCATGGCCAGGCACAGGGAACAGCCGGACTGACGCCATTCGAACCCGGCGGCGGTGAAGACGCGGTCCAGCCCCTCGGCCTCGGCCTGCCGCCGGACCGCGCTGGAGCCCGGCACGACCATCGCCCGCACGCCCGTGGCGACGTGGCGGCCGCGCAGCACGTCCGCCGCCTGCCGCAGATCCTCGATCCGGGCATTGGTGCACGAGCCGATGAACGCCCGGTCGATCGGCACCTCCTGGAGGGGCGTCCCGGGGGCGAGGCCCATGTAGTCGAGCGCCCGAGCGGCGTCGCGCCGCCGCGCCGGCGTGGCCTCACGGTCGGGGTCGGGAACGACGCCGGCGACCGAGACCGCCTGATCCGGGCTGGTGCCCCAGGTGACCATGGGCTCGACCGCCTCGGCCCGGATCGCGACGGTGCGCGCGAACGGCGCGTGGTCGTCCGAGCGGAGGTTGCGCCAGGCCTCGACGGCGCGCGCCCAGAGCTCGCCCTTCGGGGCCCGTGGACGTGCGGCCAGGTGGTCGAACACCTTCGCGTCCGGCGCGATCACGGCGCCCCGCGCGCCGCACTCCACCGACATGTTGCAGATGGTCATGCGGCCTTCGACGCTGAGCGCGGATATGGCCTCGCCGGCGAACTCGATCGCATAGCCCGTCGCGCCATCGGCGCCGATCCGCCCGATCAGGGACATCACCAGGTCCTTGGCCACGACGCCTGCGGGCAGGCGCCCAGTGACCTCCACGCGCATCGGCTTCAGCCGCCGGTAGACGACCGTCGAGCTGGCCAGCATGTGCTCGATGTCGGACGTCCCGATGCCGAAACCCAGCGCGCCCAGCGCGCCGTAGGTCGTGGTGTGGCTGTCGCCCGCGGCCACCGCCATGCCCGGCAGGATGAAGCCCAGTTCGGGCGCGACGACATGCTCGATCCCCTGCAGCGGATGCAGCACGTCGAACAGCTCGATCCCGAAATCGCGGCAGTTGCGCGCGAAGTAGGCCACCTGTTCTGCGCCCCCCGGGTCCGGCATTTGCAGCGTCCGGTGCGGCGTCGTCGAGTTCACGTGGTCCACGACGCCCAGCAGGGCCTTGGGACGCCAGACGGTCCGGCGCGCTTCCCGCAGGCCGGTGAAGGCCTGGGGGCTCGTGTATTCGTTGAGGACGCTTCGGTCGATGTAGAGCAGGACGGTCTCGCCGCTGGCGTCCAGCGTCGCCACCGTGTGGCTGTCCACCAGCTTGTCGTAGAGGGTGCGGGGCGCATCCATCAGGCGGCTCCCTGGCCCGCGCGGCCGTCGGCGACGACGCATTCGGTCGGCGGACTGCGCCCCTGGAAGACGTCGACGACGCAGCGGGCCGCGATCATGTTGGTGCGCGCCAGCCCCTCGCGGGTCGAGGCGCCGGCATGGGGTGAGGCGATCACGTTCGGCAGGGCGATCAGCTCATCGGTGACCGGCCGCATACGCGGGTCGCTCTCGCTCTCGAAGACGTCGAGGCCCGCGCCGCCGATATGGCCGGACTTCAACGCCGCCAGCAGGTCGGCGTCCGAGACCAGGCCGCCGCGGGCCGTGTTGATCACGAAGGCGCCCGGCCGCATTGTCGACAGGCTGGCGGCGTCGATCATGTGCCGCGTCGCGGGCGTCAGTGGTGCGTGCAGGGTCACGTAGTCGCTCTCGCGCAGTAGGGTTTGGACGTCCATGAAGGTCACGCCCGCCTGGACCGCGTAGGACGGGTCGGGGCGCGACGTCGCCGCGATCACGCGCGCTTCGAAGCCGCTGAGTCGGCGGACGACGCTGCGGCCGATGCGGCCCAGTCCCACGACGCCGACGGTCTTCCGGTAGAGGTCGGTCCCCATCAGGATGGACCAGGAGCCGCCGATCATCTGCGCCTGGGTCTCGCGGAATCGGCGCCCCAGGCCGATCATCATGCCGATGGCCTGGTCGGCGACCGACGCGTCGTTGCCGCCGGCCGCTATGGTCACGACCCGACCCAGCTCGCGCGCCGCGTCCAGGTCGACACGCTCATGGCCGACGCCGCGGCGCGAGACGATGGAAAGTCGGGGGAGGGCGGCGAGCAGTTCGCGCGTGACGCGGGCGTGCCCGACGATCCATCCCTCGGCGCCGTCCAGCACGCTCGCCAGCTCGTCGTGCGAGAGATCGCCGTCCGCCTGGCCGGGCGGAAGTTCCGTGAAGACAACCTCGCAGCCGGTCTGCTCGAGGAAGGCGATGGACGCCGCGTCGAAGAACCTTTGCGTGACGACGACGCGCCTTGATCCCGAGCCCATGCCTGCCTCCGCCGCCCGAAACCCGGGTTAGCGGCCGGGGTGGCCGGTGGCTAAGACCGGTTGCGCATAAGCTGATGCGCCGGCGTGCGAGGGGGACGGGCCTAGCCGCCCCCGAACAGGCCCGCCGCCAGGTTGATCGTGAGCGCCAGGATCAGGGTGTTGAAGGCGAAGGCGATAAGGCTGTGCGTCGTGCCCAGGCGGCGCAGCCGCTTGCCTGTGAAGGCGATATCCGCGGTCTGGGCGGCGACGCCGATCACGACGGCGAAGTGCAGGAAGTCCCAGTAGTCGGGCGGCTCGTCCCCGGGGAAGGCCAGGCCGCCGGTGTCCTCGCCCGTGTCGGAGTCGGCTGCGTAGTAGTCGTGCGCGTAGTGCAGGGCGAAGATGAACTGCACGACCAGCCACGACGCCGCTACGGTGCCGAACGCGGCCGTGATGCGCACGGCCCGCATGACGCCGTGGGCGTGCTGCGCCTGCGACAGCTCCAGCCCGGCGGCGGCCAGGCTGGCGGCGCAGGCGGCGAGAACCAGGGCGAGGATCACGGCTTGGCCCTCGTCCTGGTGGGCGGCGCGCGCGCGGATCTCGTCCGGGCCCTCCGGCGCGATCGCGACGAGGGTGAGGCCGAGGTAGAGCACGCAGAAAACGTCCCAGCCCGCGATCGCGCCCGTCGATACGGAAAGCTCCGGCGCCAGAAGGGCGCAGCCGATCCACGCCGCAGCGCCAGCGCCGAGCGCGAGGCTCAGCCGGGGGCGGATCATGAAGGCGCGGGGGCCTAGCCGCCAGCGCCCGGATCGTGCGGACCTGGCGCTCATGGGAGCGGCAATTCCAGGACCAGGCGGTTGCGTCCCGCGCGGCGGCCATAGGCGGCCACCCGGCTCCAGGCGCGCATCAGCTCGAGCCCGACGCCGCCGCCGCGGTCCAGATCGGGTCCCTCGAAGACCGCCGCCCTGGGGTCGAAGGCGCGGCCGGTGTCGGTCACCGTCACGCGGACGATCTGCGCGTGGAGCGCCAGCCGCAGGCCGATGCGGCTGCCGGCCGGCGGCCCCCCGTGTTCGAGCACGTTGGCCACCCACTCCTCGACCACGATGGCCAGCCGCTCGGCCGCGTCGCGTCCCAGTTCGTGCCGCTCGATGAACACGCGCGTGACCCCCAGCGCGCGCGCCACGGCGCCGCCGTCCGCGGCAAGGTGCGCACGCGTGGGGCGAGGGGCTTGGGCAAGGGCGCGGAGCTGGGCTATGACAGAACCGTGTTTCAGGGAGACGCGCGATGCGCAAGGCTTGGGTCGCAGGATTGCTGATGGCGGCGGCGCTGTCGACGCCGGGCTTGGCGATGGCCGAGATCGGCCGGATCAAGACCGTCACCGGCACGGCTTCGGTCGTCCGCGGCAAGGTCGTCACGCCCGCCGCCCCGGGCTACCAGCTCCTGGTCAGCGACGTGCTCACCACCGGGGGCAACGGCCGCATCGGCGTCACCTTCGTCGACAACAGCCGCTTCGCCGTCGGTCCCAACAGCCGCGTCGCCCTCAGCCAGTTCGAGTTCGACGACACCACCCACAAGGGCAAGTCGCTGACCACGGTCGATCGGGGCACGCTGGGCGTCGTCTCGGGCCAGATCGCCAAGGAGAACAAGGACGCGATGAAGGTGCGCACGCCCACCTCGCTGCTCGCGGCCCGCGGCACCACCTTCGTGGTGGAGGTGAAGTGAGGCTCCTTCCCGCCCTCGCCGCCGCCGCCTTGCTCGCCGGCTGCGCCTCCTCGGACGTGACGCTCCTGAACGACGCCGGCAGCGACAAGTCCGGGCAGGTCGCCGTGCTCGATCCCAAGACCGGCAAGGAGGTCGGATCCCTGACCGCCGGCGACACCCGCGCCCGCGTGGGCGGCAAGTCCGTGAAGCCCAAGGCCGTGAAGGCCGGCTTCTGGTCGGGGCTGATGAACTGGACCCCCTTCGCGCCCCGCGTCTACGTCATGTATTTCGTCGAAGGCACGACCGAACTGACGCCCGAATCCGCGCCGATCCTCGAAGCGCTGCGCACCGCGGTGAAGCCCGATTCCGAGGTCCAGATCACCGGCCACACCGACACCACCGGCAGCCAGGAAGTCAACGACAAGCTCTCCCTGGAGCGGGCTGTCGAGATCCGCGCCGCGCTGGTGAAGCAGGGCCTGCCGGTCGACAACGCCAAGGTGGTCGGTCGCGGCGAGCGCGAGCCGCGCGTCCCGACCGAGGACAACGTCAGCGAGCCCGCCAACCGGCGCGTCGAGGTCATCCTGCGGTAGGCCGCGGCCGCACCGCCATCACCGTCAGGTCGTCGCTGGGCTCGCCGCCGGCCTCGAAGGCGCGGACGCTGTCGACGAGGCTGTCCACCAGTCCGTGCAGGCTCGGCGTCCGCGAGGCCTGGCTGAGGGCCTCGAACACCTGCTCGCGCTTGAACAGCGCCCCATCCGGCGCCTGGGCCTCGGTCAGTCCGTCGGTGAACGCGATCAGCGTCTCGCCCGGCGCCAGGCGGTGGACCTCCTCCGGGTAGGGGAATTCCTCATCGACGCAGAGCGGCGGCCCGCCGTCCAGCTTCAGCTCGCGCACCGCCCCCGCGGAATCGACGATCAGAGGGTTCTCGTGGCCCGCGCAGCAGAGGACGAGCCGGCCGTCGCCCGGGTGAAGCACGCCGACCAGGAGCGACACCGCCATGGCCTGGCGGTTGTCGCGCGAGAGCTCGCGGTTGATCTCGCCGACGGCCGCAGCCAGGCCCGTGTCGGGCCGCATGAGCAGGCTGCGCGACAGGGCCTTGGACAGCGCCATGAACAGCGAGGCGGGCACACCCTTGCCGGTCACGTCGCCGACCAGGAAGCAGACCCGGCCGTCCTCGAACAGGAAGGCGTCGTAGAGATCGCCGCCGACGGTCTTGGCCGACTGAAGCACCGCGTCGATCTCGATGGCGGGCGAGATGCGGGAAAGCTCGGCGCGGGGAAGCAGCATGCCCGACTGGATCTCGCTGGCCGCCGCCAGTTCACCGGAGATCCGCGCGGCGCTGACCTTCTCGTCCTCCAGGGCGTCGCGCAGGCGCCGCTGCACCCGCCGGCCTTCGACGAACAGCAGCACGACCATCACCGCCGAGTTGGCCGCGCCCGGGGCCAGCATGGGAAAGGGGTCCAGCAGCAGGTTGTTGTGGAACGCCAGGAGACTTGCGCCGAACGCCAGCCCGATCTCCACGGTCGCGCCAAGGATGACGGGGCCCATCGGCGCGCGAGGAACCCCAAGCCAGGAAACCATGACGAGCAGGAGGCCGATGCCCCACTCCATGGGCGCCGCCCAGGCCGGTCGACGCAGGGCCGCCCCCCGCAGGATCGAATCCACCGCCTGGGCCTGCACGTACACGCCGTAGATCGCCTTCGCCCGCGGCGTGCTGGTGACGTCGGAGGTGCCGGCGGCGGCGAGCCCGATGAGGACGATCTCGTCCTTGAACTGGTCGGGCTTCTGCCCCTGACGCAGCACATCCACGGCCGAGGTCGTCTGAGTCTTCCGCCAGTCTCCGAAGCGCAGCAGGAGCTGGCCGTCGGGACCCGCCGCCACGCGATGCTTGCCGACGGTCACCGCCTTCAGGCGGTCGCCGGCGGTCTCCAGGCGGATCGCGTCCGCGCCTTCGGCCACGCGCACCAGTTCCAGCGAGAAGCTGGGCGTCACCTGTCCTGCGGCCCGCGCCAGCAGCGGCACCCGGCGGACCAGACCGTCGGCGTCCCGGTCGCCGTTCACCAGGCCATGGCCCAGCGGCGCGCCGTCCAGCAGCGGGATGTTGGAGACGACGGACGGGAAGTTCGGCAGGTCGGCGGGCAGCTTGCCGGTGAATTGGGCCTCGGGCGGCAGGGGCGCGGCCTGGCCCTCGGTCAGGTCGAAGGATTCCTCCGACACGCCGGCCCGGGCGAGCACGACCGGGTTGCGGCCGATGACCCGCGCGAACACCGCGTCCATCGACGGCAGGGCCTGGATCTCCCGGGCCACGCCGGGCGGCAGTTCGCTGTAGATGCTCGCGAACTCGGAAGGGGCCAGCCGGTCGGGCTCGGGGAACAGCACGTCGAAGCCGATCACCGCCGCCCCGCGGTCTGCGATCTCCTCCACCAGCCGCGCCAGGTAGAACCGCGTCCACGGCCAGCCGCCCAGGTCGCGCAGGCTGTCGGCGT
>NZ_JANINU010000002.1 GCF_024508875.1 Phenylobacterium sp. | reverse complement strand
CCACGGCACCGACCGCCGGCACCAGATAGGCGTGCCGGTCCTTGCCCAGCACATACTCGGTGGTCTCGCCGGCCTTGAGGGTCGCGCCCGACACGCGCCCGTTGGTCCGGATGGGCAGGGCGTCCTCATCGCCGGGCAGGCCGCTGGCCAGGGTCACGAACTTGCCGGCGCGGTCGCCCTTCGGGAAGGGCCGGGCGCCCCAGCCGGGTTTGCCGCCGCGTTCGGTCGGCTCGATCCAGATCTGGAACAGCGTCGTGGTCTCGGGCTCGAGGTTGTACTCGGCATGACGGATGCCCGTGCCCGCGCTCATCACCTGGACGTCGCCGGCGGCCGTGCGGCCCTCGTTGCCCAGGCTGTCGCGGTGGGTGATCGCGCCGGTGCGGACGTAGGTGACGATCTCCATGTCTGCGTGCGGATGCGGCGGGAAGCCGGAATTGGGGGCGATCTCGTCGTCGTTCCACACCCGGATCGGGCCCCACCCCATGTTCTGCGGGTCGTAGTAGTTGGCGAACGAGAAGTGGTGGCGGGCCTTGAGCCAGCCATGGTCGGCGCCGCCGAGGCGCGCGAAGGGTCTGCGGTCGATCATGTCGCTATTCCTACTCTCCCTTTGGCGCGGGTCGCCGCGCCGTTCGAGGAAGAAGATAATGCCGGCATTCCGGCGATAAACGGGCTTCAATGCAGAAGATTGCGTCGGAAACGGAAGCAATCGAGCGTGGCTGACGGAAGCCTGCGGACGCCCTTCAGCCGCGGTTCATTACGGCGAAGCTCCATTGGCGCGGCAACCGGCTGGAGGCCATTCGAGATGAGCAAGACATTCTGCACCGCCGCCCTGGCGACCTTGGCCCTGGCGACCTTGACCGTGGCGGGCGCCGCCGAGGCCCAGCCGTTCCGCGGCGGCTCGGCCACGCTGTACGACCAGCCGAATTTCCAGGGGAACGCGGTGACCATCACCCAGTCGGCGCCGGACCTCGGCAAGTGGCGCTTCAACGACCGCGCCCAGAGCGCGCGCTTCGAGGGGCGCTGGCTGATCTGCGAGCATGACGATTTCAGGGGCCGTTGCCAGGAGGTGCGCGGCGAGGTGCCCAACCTGCACACCCTGGGCCTGATGGCGCAGGTCTCGTCGATCGAGCCGGTGGGCGGCCGACCCGGCCCCGGCCCCGGTCCCGGGCCTGGTCCTGGGCCTGGACCCGGACCGGGCTTCCCCGGCCGGCCGGACGGGCGCGGGGTCGATGGGACGGTCACCGTCTTCTTCCCGCGGCCGACGCTGGGCGGCGTGGACGTCGCGGCGGGCAGTCGCGGCGCGGACATGTATTGCCGCCGCCAGGGCCTGGGGCCGGCCGTCTGGTACGACTCCAGCGAGCGCGCCCGCGAGGCGGTCGGACCGGAAGGTCAATTCGTGGGCCGGTCCAGCGTCCTGCGCGACCTGCTCTGCCGGAAGTATTGACCGCAGACGGATCGCCTGCCCCTCTCTGGCCTCGGCTGGGAGGGGCGGATGGTTCGCGCATTGGGGATCGCGGCGGCGGCGGTTGGGCTGATGGGCGCGGCTCCCGAACCCGACTGGCGGCCGCTGGATCCGGAGAACACGCTGGTCATCGGCACGACCAAGGGCCAAGTGATCGTCGAGCTTCGGCCCGAGTTCGCGCCGAAGGGCGTGGAGCGCATCAGGCTGCTGGCACGGGAAGGGGTCTACAACGGGCTTCAGTTCCACCGCGTCATCGACGGCTTCGTCGCCCAGACCGGCAACCCGGACAACCGCGACGGCGGGACGTCGGCCCATCCGGATCTGCCGCCCGAGTTCAGCTTCCGGATCGCGCCCGAGCTGGCGGCCGTGGCGGTCGAGCGCAGCGACGCGCGGGAGGGCTTCGTGGGGGCCACGCCGTTCCAGGCGGTGTCGTCGGGCGAGCAGGCCCGCGGGAGCGACACCCGCCTGCGCGGGTGGGGCGCCTACTGCGCGGGCGTCGTCGGCATGGGCCGCCAGGCCGCCCCGGACAGCGCCAACAGCGAGATCTTCTTCATGCGCGCGCCGGCCCGGCGGCTGGACCACGAGTACACCGTCGTG
The DNA here is from genome assembly GCF_024508875.1 of Phenylobacterium sp. GTDB lineage: Bacteria > Pseudomonadota > Alphaproteobacteria > Caulobacterales > Caulobacteraceae > Phenylobacterium. Next base: position 70,714 of record NZ_JANINU010000002.1, on the reverse strand, counting down.
GGCCGGGTGGTGGCGGGGCGCGAGGCGATCCAGGGCGTGGCCGTGGGCGAGCCGCCGAAGATGCCGGACCTGATGCTGAAGGTGCGGGTGCTGGCCGATATTCCCGAGGCCGAGCGGCCCAGGATCGAGGTGGCCGAGACGCGCGGCCCGGCCTTCCAAGCCAAGGTGGCGGCCTTGAAGCGTGAACGCGGCGCGGCGTTCAGCATCTGCGACGTCGAGGTCCCGATCCGCCTGCGGTAGGGCCCGTGCGACGATGCGCGCCATTGTTGTGTCTGCCCCCGGCCCTTACAGCGCGCGCTCCAAGAGAGGACGCAGAATGCGCTTCGAGGTTGTCGAGGGCGTCGACGAGTGGATCGTCCGCCAGAAGGATTGCGAGCTGGGCCGGTTCGCCGACCAGGAAAAAGCCCTGCACGCCGTGGCCGAACGGCTGCGCGGCGCCGACGGGACCGCGCCCGTCTCCCTGTCCGTCCGCTACCAGCCCCCCGCCCGCTGACGCCGGCGCTGCCTTTTGGCCGTCAAACGATCTCATTTGAGAAGGTAAGGCCCTAGGCGCTTGCGGTGCGCCCGCCCGCCGGGCCAGATCGCGCCTCCATATGGAGCCGTCGCGTCTTGAAGTTTCTCCGATCCCTGAGTGTCCAGGTCCTCATCGCGCTGGCGGCCGGCGTCGCGGTGGGCGCATTCGCGGCCGCTTACGGGGGCGACATCGCCCGGCAGGTGATCGAGGGGATCGAGGCCCTGGGCGGCCTGTGGCTCAACGCCCTGCGCATGACGGTGGTGCCGCTGATCTTCGCTGTGCTGGTGACCGGCATCGCCCAGGTCTCGGACGCGGCGGCCACGGGCCGGCTGGCGGCGCGAGCGGTGTTGTGGTTCGTCGGGCTGCTGCTGCTTTCGGCCACCGTCTCGGTGGTGCTGTGCAACGCGGTCCTGGCGGCCTGGCCGGTGAGCGAGACGGCGGCGATCGCCCTGCGCGCGGGGGCCCAGGCGCCCGCCGCCGGCGTCGCGACGGCCCCCGACTTCGTGGCGTGGGTGAAGAGCCTGGCCCCGTCCAACCCGATCAAGGCGGCGGCCGAGGACGCGGTGCTGCCGGTGGTGGTGTTCGCCGTGTTCGTGGGCTTTGCCCTGACCCGACTCGCCGACGGCAAGGGGCGCACGCTGCTCGAGGTGTTCCAGGCGCTGGGCGAGGCGATGATCGTCATCGTGCGCTGGGTGCTGCTGGCCGCGCCGATCGGGGTGTTCGCCCTGGGCCTGGGCGTGGGCCTGCGAGCCGGGGTGGGCGCGGCCGGCGTGCTGGGCCAGTACATCGTGGTGGCTTCGCTGGCCGGGTTCGTGATCGCGATCGTGGCCTATGTGCTAGCCGTGGCCGTCGGGCGCGTCCCGCTGGGGCGCTGGGCGCAGGCGACCTCGCCGGTGCTGGCCACCGCGTTCGCGACGCAGTCGTCTCTGGCCTGTCTGCCGGCCATGATCGAGCGGTCGCGCGACGACCTGGGCGTGCCGCAGCGGATCGCTAACCTGGTCCTGCCGCTGGCGGTGGCGGTCTTCCGCATGACCAGCCCGGCGGTGAACCTGGCGGTCTGCGTCTTCGTCGCCCACGTCTACGGGCTGCAGCCCTCGATGCTGCAGTACACCGGCGCGGTGTTCGTGGCCCTGGCGGTGAGCGTGGGGTCGGTCGGCCTGCCGGGGCAGGTCTCGTTCATCGTCAGCGTGGCGCCGATCTGCATCGCGCTGGGCCTGCCGATCGAGCTGCTGCCGATCCTGCTGGCGGTGGAGGTGGCGCCCGACATCTTCCGCACCCTGGGCAATGTGTCCGGCGACATGGCGGTCACCGCGATCCTGGCCCGCAACGAGCCGAGCACGGAGACGACTACCCAAGCTTGAGCGGTTCCGGCATGGTCCGGCCCGCATGAAGAACGAACCTTTCTTTCGAAAAGACGGCGATCTTTTCGTCCCGACCGCCGCCGGCATCGGCCCGTGGGACAAGAACTCGCTGCATGGCCGCGTGATCATCGGCCTGCTGGGCGCCGAGATCGAGAAGCGCCACGGCTCGCCCGAGTACATGCCCGCCCGCCTGACGGTCGACATGTACAAGCTGCCCGACCTGTCGCCGGTCGAGATCGTCACCCGCACGGTCAAGGACGGCTACCGCATCAAGGTGATCGACGCCGAGTTCATCTCGGGCGGGATCAGCGCGGGCCGGGCCACCTGCCAGTTGCTGCGCAAGACGGAGAACCCGCCCGGTAACGTCTGGAAGCGCGAGCCGTGGGGCGCGCCGCACCCCGACGACGTGCCCCAGGCGCCCGAGAGCCCAATGGGCGGCATGTGGAAGGTGAAGCCGATCTCGGGCCAGATGCGCGGGGTCGAACCGCGCCGGCTGTGGATGGCCGAGGTGCGCGAAGTGGTGGACGGCGACGCCCTGACCCCGTTCGTGCGGGTGGCCGTCGCGGCGGATTTCGCCAGCCCCTTCGCCCACGTCGGCGACCAGGGCCTGGGCTACATCAACACCGACATCACGGTGTACCTGCACCGCGAGCCGGTGGGCGAGTGGATCGGCTTCGAGAGTCTGACCCACGGCGCGACCGACGGCGTGGCGGTGGGCGACTGCCTGCTGCACGACGAGCAGGGCCATATCGGCTCGGCGAGCTGCACGGCGCTGGCGCAGAAGCGGAAGGTGTAGCAACTAGCGACGATGTTCCCCGCCCAGCCTCGCCAGGAAGTCCTGGACCTCCGGATGTCGAAGATCCGCGAGGTGGCCAACGCCGGCATGGGGCGGGACGACATCCTGGCGTTCTGGTTCGGCGAGGGCGACCGGCCGACGCCGGACTTCATCCGCCAGGCCGCGGCCGAGGCGCTGCTGTCGGGGCGGACCTACTACACCCACAACCTGGGGCGGCCCGACCTGCGCGAGACGCTGGCGCGGTATTTGACAGGGCTGCACGGCGCGCCTGTCGGGGCGGAGCGGGTGGCGGTGACCAGCGCCGGGGTGAACGCGCTGATGCTGGCCGCGCAGTTGGTGCTGTCGCCCGGGGACCGGACGGTGGTGGCCGGACCCATCTGGCCGAACGTGGTCGAGATCCCGAAGATCCTGTCCAGCAGCGTCGAGGTCGTGCCGGTCGAGGCGGGGCAGGGGCGCTGGCGGCTCGACATGGACCGGCTGATGGCGGCGCTGACACCCGACACCCGCGCGCTGATCCTGAACTCGCCGAACAATCCCACGGGCTGGATGCTGCCGGCGGAGGATCGGGCGGCGATCCTGGAACGCTGCCGCAAGCATGGCATCTGGCTGATCTGCGACGACGTCTACGAGCGCCTGGCGTTCGACCGGCCGTCCGCGCCGTCGTTCCTGCCGCTGGCCACGGCCGAGGATCGGTTGATCGGGGTGAACAGCTTCTCCAAGGCCTGGCGGATGACCGGCTGGCGGCTGGGCTGGATGGTGGTTCCGCCGACGCTGATGGAAAGCCTGGGCGTGCTCGTCGAGTACAACACCTCCTGCGCGCCCGACTTCATCCAGGAAGGCGCGAAGGTGGCTGTTGAACAGGGAGAACCCGTGGTGGCCGAGCTCAAGGCCGAACTGGCGGCGGCGCGGGACCAGGTGATCGGCGCGCTGCGCCAGCTTGCCGGTGTCGAGGCCCCGACGCCCGACGGCGCGCTCTACGCCTTCTTCCGCGTCGAGGGCTGCACGGACTCGCTGGCGCTGGCGAAGGACCTGATCGCGAAGGCCGGCCTCGGCCTCGCCCCGGGCGCGGCCTTCGGGCCCGAGGGGGAGGGCTGGCTGCGCTGGTGCTTCGCCGCACGGCCCGAGAAGAACGCCGCGGGGCTGGATCGGCTGGCGCGCTATCTCAGCGCGCGATAGGCGGTCCAGCCGAGTACGGCCGCCTGCGCCGCGACGATCAGCCAAAGCGAGGTGCGGAACGGCTCCTTGCGCGTCTTGTGGCGCAAGGCCTGCTGGGCCGTGAGCGCCGCCGGCGAGCCGCCCAGCGCGGCCATCATCAGCAGCCGGCGCTCGGGGATGCGCCACGCCCGCCGCGTCGCCGCCCGCTTGTCGAGGGCGAAGGCGGCGAAGGTCGCGGCGTTGATGACCAGCAGATACAGCGCGAGCAGCTCGAACATGGGTCCGAGTGTCTCGGCCCGGCGGTGAAGGCGGCGTTAGCGGGTTGGGTTCGGCGGCGCCGGCGGCGTCTCGGGCCGGGGCGCGTCGGCCGGTGCAGGCTCGGGGGCGGGAGCCGCCTCGGCAGGCGGCGCGCTTTCCTCGTTCACCTTGAAGGTGGCGCCCATCAGCTTGGCGCGGGCCTCAAGCGAGGCCGAGACGGTCTCGCAGCGGGCCGGGAGGCTCCAGCTCATCCATTCCTGGGCCTTGCGGGCCTTGGTGACGTCGGGCCCGGCGTTCCAGATCTGGCGGCCCTGGCGCACGGCGTTGGCGCCGAGCATGTTGATCGGGCGCACGGACGCCTTCTCTGCGGCGGTGAGAGCGGCCTGGAAGGTCTTGAGCTGGGTCTTCCCGGTCTTCTGCATGTCGGCATAGACCTTCAGGTCGTCCTCCAGCTTTGTGCCCGGCTTGCGGAACTGGCTCTCGATGCGGGTGACCTCGGGCATCATCTCGTCGTGCATGTCGAGGTAGCCGCGCAGGGCGCCGTAGCACCAGGCCACGAACTGGTAGTCGTCGCGCGGCGCGCCGGCGGGCAGGCGCTCCTCGGCCGCGGGGGTCTCGGCCGTGGGCGCAGCGCCCTCCGGGGCTTGGGCGAACAGGGCGAGCGCGATGGCGAGAGCAGTCATTCAGAGCCTTGTGGTCAGTGATTTTGGCAGCTTTGCGCCGAACCTAGTTCGTGGGGCCGAACCCGCCGCCCCCGGGCGTTTCGATCTGGATTGCGTCGCCAAGCTCCACCGTAACGGAGAAGCAGCCAGGAAGTTCACTGACAGCGCCCGACGCCGCGATCAAGCGTTGCCGGCCGGGCAGTCCCGGCGATCCGCCGGCCAGGCCCTGAGGCGCGTGGTCGCGACGCGAGGACAGAAGCGCGGCCTCCATCGGCGCCAGGAACCGGATCCGCCGCACCGCCCCGTCGCCGCCTCGGTGCGCGCCGGCGCCGCCCGAGCCGCGCCGCACGCCGAAGTGCTCGACGCGGACGGGGAAGCGGCGCTCCAGGATTTCCGGATCGGTGAGGCGCGAGTTCGTCATGTGCGTGTGGATCGCGCTGGCGCCGTCGTCGGTGGCCGTGGCGCCCGCGCCGCCGCAGATGGTCTCGTAGTACTGCCGCTGCTCGTCGCCGAAGGTGAAGTTGTTCATCGAGCCTTGCGCGTTGGCCGTCACCCCCAGCGCCGCATAGAGCGCGTCGACCACGTGCTGGCTTGTCTCGACGTTGCCGGCCACGACCGCGGCCGGCGGGTGCGGCGCCAGCATCGAGCCGTCGCGCGTCAGGATCTTCAGCGGTTTCAGGCAGCCGGCGTTCAGCGGGATGTCGTCGTCCACCAGGGTGCGGAAGACGTAGAGCGCCGCGGCGTCGACGATGGCCGAGGGGGCGTTGAAGTTGGAGCCGAGCTGGTCGGCGCTGGCGGTGAAGTCGAGGATCGCCTCGCGGGCCTGGGCGTCCACCTTGGTCCGCACCACGATCTCGCCGCCGCCGTCCATCGGGACGCGGGCCTCGCCGTCCGACAGCTTGCCCACGGCCCGGCGGACGGCCTCGGCGGCGTTGTCCTGCACGAAGCCCATGTAGCGGGCGACGGCGTCCGCGCCGTAGCTTCGGATCATCTCGGCGACCGCCGCGGCGCCGGCCTGGCACGAGGCGACCTGGGCCTTGAGGTCGGCGAGGTTGCGGTCGGGCGCGCGGGCGGGACGAGGACCGCTGGCGAGTGCGGCGCGGACCTCGGCGTCGAGGAACCGGCCGTCCGCCATGATGGGCAGCGCGTCCAGCAGCACGCCCTCGTCCTCGATGGTCTTCGAGAAGGGCGGCATGGAGCCGGGCTGGATGCCGCCCACGTCGGCGTGGTGGCCGCGTGCGGCGACATAGAAGCTGGCCTGAGCGTCCCCGTCGGCCATGAACACCGGCATGACGACGGTGATGTCGGGCAGGTGGGTGCCGCCGGCGTAGGGGTTGTTGAGCGCGAAGGCCTGTCCCGGCTTGAGGTCGGGGTGGCGGTCGCGGACCGCGCGCACGCTGGCGCCCATGGAGCCCAGGTGCACGGGCATATGCGGCGCATTGGCGACCAGGCCGCCATCGGCGTCGAAGAGCGCGCAGGAGAAGTCGAGCCGCTCCTTGATGTTCACCGAGTGCGCCGTGCGCTCCAAGGCCGCGCCCATGGCCTCCGCCACGCCCATGAAGCGGCGGTTGAAGAGTTCCAGGGTGACCGGGTCGGGCCTGTCGAGGGCGATGGCCTGCCGCGCGGCGGCGGCCGTGCGGGAAAGGCGGATGAGGCCGCCGGGCTCGGCCGCGGCGCGCCAGCCGGGGAGGAGCGCGATCTGGGTGTCGGCGCGGACGACGAGCGCGGGGCCGTCGACGGCGGTGAGCGTTTCGGCCGGGACGACGGGGGCGTCATGCCATGCGCCTTGGGCGTACATGGAGACCTTCTCCCCTTGCGGGAGAAGGTAGTCCGCGGAGCGGGCCGGGTGAGGGGCTTCGCTCCCCTGTCCGCGCGACCCCTCATCCGTCGGCCTGCGGCCGCCACCGTCTCCCGCAAGGGGAGAAGGTCCGTCGAAAGCCTCCGCCTCGACCGCGGCGATCAGGATCGGGCGGTCGGGCTCGATGAAGCCGAACAGGCGCTGGTGGGCCTGTTCGAAGGTCGCCTTCGCGGCGGCCTCGTCGGTCAGGGGAACCGGAAGTTCGGCGTCGGCGCCGTCGTAGCGCAGGCGCAGGGTGCGGCGGATGTCGCCGGCCTCCGCGCCCTGGGCGGCCATGTCGGCGCGGGCCTCGGCCTCCACGGCGGCCAAGGCAGCCCTCGCGACGTCCAGCCCGCCCGCCAGGGGCGCCTCGACGCCGACCTGGCGCAGGGCGGTCACCTGGGCCTGGCCGATGCCCCAGGCAGACAGGACGCTGCCGTACTTCGGGCAGAGCACCTCGCCCACGCCCAGCGCTTCCGCGGTCTGGCAGGCGACCTGGCCGGCGGCGCCGCCGAAGGCGACCAGGGCGTGTTCGCGCGGATCGAAGCCCCGTTCGGTGGAAATGCGGCGCACCGCCTGGGCCATCTGCTCGACCGCCACGGCGACGAACCCCTCGGCGGCCGCTTCGAGGCTGTCCGCGCCCATGGCCTCGGCGAGGGACGCCAGGCGGGCGCGGCTGGCGGCGGGATCGAGAGGGGCGTCGCCGTCAGGGCCGAACACGGCGGGGAAGAAACGCGGGTCGAGGCGGCCGAGCACCAGGTTCGCGTCGGTCACCGCGGCCGGACCGCCGCGGCCGTAGCAGGCGGGGCCGGGATCGGCGCCGGCGCTGGCCGGGCCTGCCCGGGCGCGCATGCCGTCGAAAGTCAGCACCGAGCCGCCGCCGGCCGCCACGGTTTCGACGTCCAGCATGGGGCTGCGGAGCTTCACGCCGGCGACCTGGGCCGCGTCCCGCCGTTCGAGGGCGCCCGCGAACCGGCACACGTCGGTGGAGGTGCCACCCATGTCGAAGCCCAGCACCGCCTCGGCGCCGGCGTGGGTCGCCGTGCGCGCCACGCCGACCACGCCGCCAGCGGGCCCGGACACCACGGCGTCGCGGCCTCGGAAGGCTTCGGCGCGGACGAGCCCGCCAGCCGACGTCATGAAGTAGAGCGGCGCCCCGGCCACAGCGTCGGCTACCCGGCGGACATAGGCCTGCAGGACGGGCGTGAGGTAGGCGTCCGCCACCGTCGTCTCGGCGCGCGGCACGAACCGGGGCAGGGGGGAGACCTCGGAGCTCAAGGCGACGAATCCGAAGCCGGCGGCGCGCGCGATCTCGCCTGCCTGTCGCTCATGCTCGGGGTTCAGGTCGGCGTGCAGGAAGGCGATGGCGGCCGAGGTGAAGCCTTCGGCCACGGCGGCCTCCAGCCGCGCCCTGAGCGTGGGCTTATCGAGGGAGGCGACGATCGATCCGTCCGCCGCCAGCCGTTCGGAGGCCTCGACCACGCCTGCGTAGAGCGGCGCCGGCTTTTCGATGTTGAGGGCGAAGAGGTCCGGCCGGGCCTGGTCGCCGATGGCCAGGGCGTCGGCGAAGCCGGCGGTGGTCACCAGCAGGGTCTTGGCGCCCGCGCGCTCCAAAAGGGCGTTGGTGGCGACGGTGGTGCCCATCTTGATCGCGGCGACGCGATGGGCGGGGAAGGGCTGGCCTGGCTCCGCGCCGAGGATCCGGCGCATGGCCTCGACGGCGGCGTCGGGATAGGCGGGCGAGGCGGAGAGCAGCTTGGCCGAAACCTCCTCGCCGTCGTCGGCGCGGCCGATCACGTCGGTGAACGTGCCGCCGCGATCGATCCAGAAGGAGAAAACCCTGTCCAAAACTTAACTCCTCGGGGCGATTGTCACGGGCTCGCCGCGGTCGTAAGGCATGCCATAGCGAAATGAGCTTCTGGCGCAAAATAGCCGGCCTCGCAGCGCGCAAGGTCGATGAGGCGGAATGCGATGTCTGCCCGCCCGGCCTGCCCGGCGAAGACCCCGCGTTCTCCACGGCCGTCACCGCGCTGGGCGCCAAGCTGGCCAAGGCCGACGGCGAGGCGCACGCGGCCGAGTACGACGCCTTCCACACCGTCTTCCAGGCCGACCCCGCCAGCGAAGGCAACATCCGCAGGCTCTATCAGCTCGCCCGGCAGACGACGCGCGGGTTCGAGGGCTATGCCCGGCGGCTGCGCAAGCGGTACGGCGCGTGCCCGCAACTGCTGGAAGACGTGCTGGACGGCCTCTTCCACATCGCCGCCTCTGACGGCGTGGTGACCGGCGACGAGCTGGCCTATCTGGAACGGGTGTCGGAGCTGTTCGGCCTGTCGCCACTGACCTTCCGGAGGGTGAAGGCCACCCACCTGGGCGCGGCCAACGACGATCCGTACGTGATCCTGGGCGTCGCGCCCGACGCCTCGGACGCCGACGTGCGGGCCGCCTGGCGCGCGCAGCTTGCCGAGGCGCACCCCGACCGCGCCCGCTCGCGCGGGCTGCCGGCCGAGTTCGTCGAGGTCGCCGAGGCCAAGGCGTCCGCCATCAACGCCGCCTACGACCAGATCCAGCGCGAGCGGAAGTCGCTCTCGCTGGAAGGTGCGGCATGACCGCTCTTGGTCGCTTTTCCGACGTCTCCGTGGTTGACGCCGGGAACGAGTGTGCTGACATGTATCTTTCACGGAGCGCCCCATGCGCCCGCTGAGGAGCTGAAATGGTCAAGGACTTCGCCGCGCAAGAGGGCTCCGCCCTTCGCAGCCTGGCCGCCGTCGGCGCCGCCCTCGCCACCACCGGGGCCGTCATCGTCGGCGCGGTTCTCGCGGTCTTCGCGGCCGCCACCGTGGCGGTGATCGCGGTCATGACCTCGGCCCTGCTGGGCTTCGCCGCCCTGGCCATGCGCGCCCGCCGCACCGTTCGCGCCCGCCGCCGCCGCGACGACGGCGTGATCGAAGCCCGCCACCTGGGCGGCCACCACTGGGTGGCCTACGGCTGGAACGAGCGGAACTAGCGCTCTCCTCGCGTCGGCGAGGACCTTCATCCTCATCGCTCGTCGCGCCCTTCCGGTGGCCGTTCGCGCACGCTTGGCGGAATGGAGTTGAACCCGCCGTCCAGCGCCTCTACCGTCATTCAAACAATCGTTGGGAGGATGGCATGACCATTGGCGTGATCGCGAAGCTGCCGGTTCAGGAGGGCAAGGGGCCCGAGTTCGAGGCGTTCTTCACCGAACTGGCGAGGCAGGTGCGCGCCAACGAGCCGGGCAACATCGCCTACCAGCTCACCAAGAGCCGGACCGAGCCCAACGTCTACAAGGTGCTGGAGCTCTACAAGGACCAGGACGCCCTGACGCATCATGGCGGCACCGACTACTTCAAGGCCGCCGGGCCGAAGTTCGCCGCGGTCCTCGCCGGCCGCCCCGAGATCGAATACCTCGACGGCGTGGGCTGATCGCCATGGACCTGGATTTCTCTCCTGAGGACCTGGAGTTCGGCAAGGAGGTCCGCGCCTTCATCGCCGAGGCGTTCGACGACGACATGCGGGCCAAGCTCTCGCAGTCGAAGAACAACCACCTCGACAAGGAAGCCCAGGTCCGCTGGCTGAAGCGGCTGGGCGAGAAGGGCTGGATCGCGCCCGACTGGCCGGTGGAATACGGCGGCACGGGCTGGAGCCTGGGCAAGAAGTACGTCTTCGACATGGAGATGGCCCTCGCCGGCGCGCCGTCGACGTCGAACATGGGCCTGAAGATGTGCGCGCCCGTGGTGATGGCCTTCGGCACGGACGAGCAGAAGAAGCAGCACCTTCCGAAGATCCTCTCCACCGACGTCTGGTGGTGCCAGGGCTATTCCGAGCCGGGCTCGGGCTCCGATCTCGCCTCGCTGGCGCTGAAGGCCGAGCGAGACGGGGACTACTATGTCCTGAACGGGTCGAAGACCTGGACGACGCTGGCGCAGTGGGCCGACTGGATGTTCTGCCTGGTTCGGACCTCGAACGAGGACATCCGCCAGAAGGGCATCTCGTTCCTGCTGATCGACATGAAGACGCCGGGCATCTCGATCCGCCCGATCGTGACGCTCGACGGCCCGCCCGAGGGCGAGCAGGAGATCAACGAGACCTTCTTCGACAACGTCCGCGTGCCGGTGTCGAACCGGATCGGCAAGGAAGGCGAAGGCTGGACCTACGCCAAGTACCTGCTGCAGTTCGAGCGCGGCAACGCCTACGCGCCGGGTCTGCAGGCCCAGCTCAAGAAGGTGCGCAAGATCGCCGGCATCGAGCGGTCGGACGGCGGCGGATCGATGATGGGCGACCCCGACTTCCGCAAGAAGCTCTCCGAGGTCGAGATCAAGGTCGAGGCGCTGAACGCCACCGAGCTGCGCATCTTCGCCGGCCGGGCGAACGGCGACGCGATGGGCGCGGTCTCGTCGATGCTGAAGCTGGAAGGCAGCCAGATGCAGCAGGCGATCACCGAGCTCGCGCTGGAGGCCGCCGGCCTCTACGCCCAGCCGTTCGTGCAGGACACCTGGAGCCACCTGAAGGACGGCGGCGCCAACTATTTCCGCGCCGGCCAGGACTACTCGGCCACGGTGGCGCCCACCTACTTCAACTACCGCAAGACCTCGATCTACGCGGGCTCGAACGAGATCCAGCACAACATCATGGCGAAGATGGTGCTGGGGCTGTAGCAGGCTGTTTCAGGATCGTTCATTTCGACCCTAATCTACTGAAAACATTTAAGATCACCTTTTCAGGAGTTTGCACACGCTGGAGTTGAGTTTCCGCGATTTGTGACCTATTTGGGAGCTAAGTCACAGATTTTCGCATGCCCAAAGCCAAGCTCACGCCCGCATTCTGCGAGGATGTTCAGCCCGTCGAGGGCCGGCAGGTATCCTAACCTCGACAAGGACGCCAAGGGACTGGAGCTCCGCGTCTCCGGCGATGGCCGGAAGTCCTGGAGCTTCCGTTATCGCACGCGTGAAGGGCGCCAGGCGCGCGTGACGCTCGGCGTCTATTCGTCCGCGTTCGGCGTCAAGAAGGCCCGGGCGGCGGCGCGGAAGACCCGGGTGCTCGTCGATGAAGGCGGCGACCCCGCCATGTCCCGCCGCATCGCCAAGCTCGAAGCGTCCACAGAACACCTCAAGACCTTCGGTGACTTGGCGGCCGCCTATTTTAGAGCGACCGAGGCGGGTCGGTATCGGCCCAGCGCGCCTCGAGTCTGAAGCACGAGCGGATGGTCTATCGCGTCCATGTCGAGGGGCCGCTCGCCGACATTCCCATCGATATGCTCAGTCGTCGGACGATCAAATCGGTCCTCGAACGCATGCTCGACAAAGGCGTCACGTCTCAGGCGGTGAAGGCCCAGGCCGTCATCCGGCAGATGCTCACCTACGCGGTCAACGAAGAGCGGATCCCGTTCAACTTCATCGCCAACATGGCGCCGGTCGCGCCCGAAAACGTCAGGATGCGCGTCTACTCGGACGCCGAGATCAAGGCGATCTGGAGCGGGGTGGCCGAGCCGGAGACCCTGATCATTCCGGACACCATCGCCGACAAGCGGCGTGATGGAAGCCTGGTGCAGATCGGCCAGCCGATGCGCATCGCGATCCAGTTGGTCTTCCTGCTGCTTCAGCACCGCAACGAGGTCCTGGGCATGGCTAGGTCCGAGCTGGACCTCGAGCATGGCGTCTGGGCGATTCCGGCTAGCCGCATGAAGAGCAAGCGCGCCCACATCGTGCCACTCTCGCCCTGGGCCATCTCCCTGATCGAGCATGCCATCCGGTTGAACGATGGCCTGAAGACGGACCAGGTCTTCCTGGGCCGCGTCGACGCGTCGAGGTCCATGAACGGGCCTTCCATGAACGTTGCGCTGACCGCGGTCCTGCGAGCGTGCGCGATCGAGGACGGCACGATCCACGACATCCGGCGGACCGGCTCGACGCTGATGACGAGCGAACGCCTCAACATCTCGCCTTTCATCCGCAGCAAGGTGTTCGGCCACTACGACGCCGGCGGCGGCGCCCAGGTGTCTATGCAACGCTACGACGCCAACACCTACGTCCGGGAGAAGCGGGCAGCGCTGGCCCAGTGGCAGCAACTCCTGGCACGGATCGTCGGCGAGCCGATGGAGCCGGTGCTTCGGTTCGATGGGACCTCGGCGATCGCCGGAGCGTTTGCGATCTCTGGACCACCGGTTTCGTCGCCGGCCGCGTCGTTGGCGCTGTTTCGTAGCGCACAATAGAGGCGGCGGGTCCCGGCTTGTGCTGGGCACGAAGCGTCACTACCACCAGCGCGGCCGGCTGACTGCGTCAGAACGGATAGGGCGCGTCATCCAGGAATATGTTTGGTGCTGGAATTCCGAGATAGCCCCCAAACTCCCCGTAGGCGCCCAGCTTGCCAGCCCTGTACTCGTCCGAACCGTAGAGGCAGGCCGCCAAACCTTTGAGAGCGAGCGCCACAGCCTGAAGGCTAGATTCTCCTGCTACATCAAGGCTGTAGGAGATCGGCGCGCCGACCTCAAATCTGCAGACCCAGCCTGGGCCCGTTGCGCGGCCTTCGGGCGCAAATAGCCGAACCACCACCTTTTCCTCGTGGCCTGCGAGATCGAGTGGCAGTTCGGCGATGATCGTCATCTCTGTGGGCCGTCCGGGTGCGTGAATAGGCGCGGGTGTAGTTTCAGGAAGGCGCCTCGGCTCGGGGGCGGCTTTGGCCGCAAGCCTCAACGCTGACTGAGACATCTGAAAAACGCGCGCAATTGTCAAGAACAAAAAGAGAACATTTAGTTGCAGCTGGTCGCTTCCATGTGCTTTGGGAAGCGTCCTGGGCCCGCGCATTCCGAAGAGCCTGAAGGTGTTCCTGGCGACGCTCGCCATTGTCGACGACCTGGTCGCCGTGGTCGTGATCGCCGTGTTCTACACCGCCGGGATCGACGTCGCCGCGCTCGGCGGCGCGGCGCTCACCGTGCTCCTGCTGATCGGTCTCAACCGGCTCAAGGTCGTCCGCCTCGCACCCTACTTGATGCTCGGCGCCGGCCTCTGGTGGCTGGTCCTGCTCTCGGGGGGCCACGCCACGATCGCGGGCGTCGTGCTGGCGATGATCATACCGCTGCGCGCCTCGAAGGGGGCGCCGGACGACATGACCTCGCCGCTGCACCGGCTGGAGCACGCGCTCTCCCCCTGGGTGGCGTTCCTGATCGTGCCCGTCTTCGGCTTCGCTAACGCCAGCGTGTCGTTTGCCGGCCTCTCGCCGTCGGTCCTCATGGAGCCGGCGACCCTTGGCGTTGCGGCCGGACTGTTCCTCGGCAAGCAGGTCGGCGTCTTCCTCGCCGCGTGGCTCGCGATCCGGGTCGGCGTGGCGCGGCTGCCGGTGGCGGCGTCCTGGGCCCAGCTCTATGGGGTGAGTGTCCTGTGCGGCATCGGCTTCACCATGAGCCTCTTCATCGGCCTCCTTGCATTCCGCGACCCCGCGCTTCACGACCAGGTGAAGATCGGCGTCCTGGCCGGCTCCCTGGCGTCGGCGCTGGCCGGGGCCGCGCTGCTGAGCGTCGCCCGACGGAGGCCGCCGGCTGGCGAGAGCGCGGCTACGCAGGAGGCTGCCGGATAGGCCTCGGCAGAGCGCGCATGGGGCAGGCGAGGGGGGGCGGGGGCCACCCCCTCAGGCGCGTCCAACATCGAGCCGGAGCGTAGCGCCCGCGCGTCTAGGGACCGCCGCGCGCGCCGGTGGCGCCGTAGATGGCCCCGGATGTGTAGCTGTCCTCATTCGAAGCCAGGAGGACGTAGATCGAGGCGAGTTCGGCCGGCTGGCCGGGGCGGCCCATCGGGGTGTCGCCGCCGAACTGCGGCAGCTTCTCGGGAAGCTGCCCGCCGCCGGGCTGAAGCGGGGTCCAGATCGGACCCGGCGCGACCGCGTTGACGCGTATCCCCTGAGGCGCGAGCTGCTTCGCCAGCGACTTGGTCAGATTCATGATCCCGGCCTTGGTCATCGCGTAGTCGATGATCTCGGGCGGTGGATCGTAGGCCACGGCCGGACCATGGCGAGGACACCTACCGGGGCTCGGCCAGGCTGGAGGGGAAGCGCGCCGTCATCACCGGCGGCGACAGCGGGATCGGCAAGGCGGTGGCCATCGCCTTCGCGCGCGAGGGCGCGGACGTGCTGATCAGTTATCTCTGCGAGGACGAGGACGCGAAGGATACGGCGCGTCTTGTCGAGGCGGCCGGCCGCCGCTGCGTGCTGGTCCCGGGCGATCTCGCGGACAAGGCCCACTGCCGAGCGATCATCGACCGGGCCGTCGAGGACCTGGGCGGCATCGACATCCTGGTCAACAACGCCGCTCAGCAGATGACCTACGAGACCCTCGAGGACATTCCGGATGAGGAGTGGGAGCGGACCTTCGCGGTGAACATCACGGCCATGTTCCACCTCTGCAAGGCGGCGGTCCCGCACATGAAGCCGGGATCCTCGATCATCAACACCAGCTCCGTGAACTCGGAAAAGCCCCGGCCGACCCTGCTCGCCTACGCCACCACCAAAGGCGCGATCGCCAACTTCTCCGCCGGTCTCGCCCAGTTGCTGGGCGAGAAGGGCATCCGGGTGAACTCGGTGGCCCCAGGTCCGATCTGGACGCCGCTGATCCCGTCGACCATGCCCGCCGAGGAGGTGCGCTCGTTCGGAGAGGACACGCCGCTGAAGCGCGCCGGGCAGCCGAAGGAACTGGCCGGCATCTACGTGCTGCTGGCGTCGGACGAGGGCAGCTACATGAGCGGTGGCCGCTACGCCGTCACCGGCGGCGCGCCGATCCTCTAGGGTGCCGCGCCTCGCTGCGGCGGACCGGCGCACGACCTTTACGAATGATGGATCGCGGAACGCGCCGGTCCCGCGTTGGCTTGCTCCCCGCAGACAGGAGAGTCCCATGAGCGAAGCCCCTGAGGATGTCCGCCCGCTTGCCGTCGTCACCGGCGGCTCCAACGGCATCGGCTACGAACTGGCGCGGCAGTTCGCCGAGCACGGCTACGACCTGCTGCTCGCCGCCGAGAACGAACCGCACCTGCGGGAGGCGGCTGGCGCCCTCCAAAGCCTCGGCGGCGTGCGGGTGGAGATCTGCGCCGGGGATCTGTCGCAGGAAGAGGGCGTCCGCGCCCTTTACGAGCGGATTCGCGGCCTTGCCGCGCCCGTCGACGTCCTCTGCGTGAACGCGGGGGTGGGCCTGGGCGGCCCGTTCGCGGAGACGGATCTCGAGAAGGAGATCCGCATGATCAACCTGAACATCACCGGGGCCGTGGCGCTCACCAAGTTCGTGCTGAAGGACATGGTCGCCCGCGATCGGGGGAAGATCCTCTTCACCTCGTCGATCGCGGCCACCATGCCGGACCCATTCGAGGCGGTCTACGGCGGCACGAAGGTCTTCCTGCGCTGGTTCGGCGAGTCCCTGCGGAACGAGCTGAAAGACACGGGGGTGGGCGTCACCGTCCTGATGCCCAGCATCACCGATACGAACTTCTTCCAGCGCGCCGAGATGATGGACACCAAGGCAGGCCAGATGGAGCACAAGGACGATCCGGCGACGGTCGCCAAGGCCGCCTTCGAAGGCCTGATGGCCGACAGGGACAAGGTCATCCCGACCCTGAAAAACAAAGCCCTGGCCGCCGGCGCGGAGATGCTGCCGGACACGGCGGCGGCGCAGATGCACCGAGGGCTCTCGGAGCCCGGCTCGGGCCGGACGTAGCCGATGCTGGAGAAGCTCCCCGCCGGCGTCGGCCATGCCCTGCGCGGCGTCCGTGCAGGGTACGAGAAGGTGGTCAGCGAGGCCGCGGACTTCGCAGATGCGCCCGAGACCATCTCGCTGCTCAGCCCCGCCTTCGAGGACGGAACCTCAATCCCGTCCCGGTTCACGACCGATGGGGAGGCCATCTCGCCGCCGCTGACCTGGAACGGCGCGCCGGGCGGAGCGGTCGGCATGGTGCTGATCGTCGAGGACCCCGACGCCCCGACGCCCGAGCCGCTCGTCCACCTGCTCGCCTGGGACCTGCCGCCCGACCTGCGGACGCTGCCCGAGGGTCAGTTCCGCAGCCCGGGCCATGACGGCCTGGACGAAGTGCTCGGACGCAATTCGTACCTGCAGGCGGCTTGGCTTCCGCCCGACCCCCCGCGCGGGCACGGCCCGCACCTCTATGTCTTCCAGCTGTTCGCCCTCGACCGTGCGCTGTCGTTCGAGCGGCCGCCGCGCCGGACGGCCGTCGTCGCGGCGATGAAGGGCCACGTGCTCGCCAAGGGCGTCCTTGTCGGGACCTACGCGCGGGACTGAAGGAGCGTATGATGCCGCAGACCGCGTCCGACATCTTCGTCGAGGCCCTGATCGACTGGGGCGTGGAGGTGATCTTCGGCCTGCCGGGCGACGGCATCAACGGCGTCATGGAGGCGCTCCGCACACGCCAGGACCGCATCCGGTTCGTCCAGGCGCGTCATGAGGAAGCCGCCGCCTTCATGGCGGTCGCCTACGCCAAGTGGACCGGCAAGCTGGGGGTCTGCCTCGCCACCACCGGGCCCGGCGGCACGCACCTGCTCACGGGCCTCTACGACGCCAAGTTCGACCGCGCTCCGGTGCTGGCGATCACGGGGTTGCCGTACCACGACCTCATCGGCACCTACACGCAGCAGGACATCGACCATACCAAGGTGTTCCAGGACGTGGCCGCCTACACGACGGCCATCTACGGCGCCCAGCACGTGCGTCAGGCGACGGCGCTGGCCTGCCGCGCCGCGCTGGCCGATAGGGGCGTTGCGCACCTGGCCTTCCCGTCGGACGTGCAGGAGCAGTCGCTGGAGAACGACGAGCCGTCGCCCCGCCACAAGGCCGACCCGCGCGTGACCTACACCGAGAACGCCCGCTTGCCGGACGACGAGGCGATCGCCGGAGCGGCGGAGGTCCTGAACGCCGGGCGCAGGGTTGCGATCCTGGCGGGCCAGGGCGCGCTCGCCGCCGGCGCCGAGCTTGCGCGGACCGCCGAACTCCTGGGCGCGCCGATCGCGAAGGCGCTGCTGGGCAAGGCCGTCCTTCCCGACGACCATCCGTACGTCACGGGCGGCGTCGGCTACCTGGGCGCGCGACCGTCGCAGCAGGTGCTTGAAGCTTGCGACGCGCTGCTGATCGTGGGCTCGAACTTCCCCTACGTCGAATACTACCCCCAGCCGGACCAGGCGCGGGCGGTGCAGATCGACCTGGACCCGCGTCGGATCGGCCTGCGCTTCCCGGCCGAGGTCGGCGTGGTGGGTGACGCGGCCGCCAGCCTGCGGGCGCTGAATGACCGCCTGCAGGCCAGGACGGACCCAAGCTTCCTCGCGCAGGCGCAGGCCTGGAAGCGGGAATGGCTGGATGCGCTGGCGGAGGGGGCGCATCGCCCGGGCAAGCCGATGAAGCCGCAGCGTGTGGTGTTCGAGCTGAACCGCCGCCTGCCGCCGGACGCGATCATCGCCGCGGACAGCGGCTTCAACACCGCCCTCGCCGCCCAGTACCTGATGATCCGCGAGGGCCAGACGTTCGGCGTCTCCGGGACGCTGGCGTCGATGGGCTGCGGCCTGCCGTACGCGATCGGCGCCTGCATCGCCCATCCGGACCGGACGGCGGTGGCGGTGGTGGGCGACGGCGGGCTCAGCATGAGCCTGGCGGAGCTAGCCACCGCGGCCCGCTACCGCCTGCCGATCAAGGTGGTGGTGATCAACAACGGCTCGCTGGGCCAGATCAAGTGGGAGCAGATGCTGTTCCTGGGTAATCCGGAGTTCGGGTGCGAACTCGCGCCCGTGGACTTCGCCAAGGTGGCGGACGGACTGGGCGTGCGCGGCCTCCGCGTCGAAGATCCGGAGGCGATCGGCCCAGCATTGGAAGACGCCTTCGCCACCGAGGGTCCGGTCCTCATCGACGCCGTGGTGGACTCGGCGGAGATCATGCTGCCGCCGAAGCGGCGCGAGGCCTACATGGAGCACCTGGCGCAGGCTTTCAAAACCGGCACCGCCGGTCAGGACGCGATTCAGCAGCGCATGCGGGAGGAGCCGGCCGCGACGTCGCTGAAGCGGTGAGGCGTCCATTTCGAGGCCTGCACCCTCTCTCGTCATCGGTCAGACAACGCTCGGGCGGCAACCACCGCCCCTGAGGCGAAGCCGAATCTGCGCGGCGGGCGCTGAGGTGTCCGATCCGGGCGAACTTGCATGGGTCAGTCGGTCTGCCTTTCGCAGGTCGCGCGCTCGAGCGCGAACGCAGCGGAGAAGCCATGCAGAACCGTGGAAAGCAGGATGGCGAATGCGGTGAGCCGAAATGGCGATGATAGCTCGCAGCTATGATGACGCGTCACCGTCGCCAATGTCGGGCGAGTCCGAAGATTGTTAGCTCCGTCGCGAAGCCTCCAGGCGGTTCAGAACGGCGCAGCCGTCGCCCCAATGGACGAGGCGATAATTGTGGGAGCGGGACGTGAACCGTCGAAATTTGCTTGGTTCGGCAGTGGTTGTGGGCGCCGCTCTCGGCACGGGGGCGCGTGCGCAAGCCGCCGCGCCAAAGGCTTTGCCTGACACGAAAGCCCAAGGCCCCGCGGCGACGGGACTGAGAGCCGCCGCGGCCGAAGCCTGGCTCTACGGGTTGGCCTTGATCGAGATGGCGCTCACGCGCTCGGCGCAGTTCGACAATGGCCTGACGGTCGGCCGCTTCTCGCACAAGCGCGAACTTGCCGGGCCGGAGATGCGGTGGGTGACCACGCCCAACAACGACACGCTGTATTCGATCTGCTGGCTGGACCTGTCTCGCGGTCCGGCGAAGATCACCGTGCCGGCCACCGGCGACCGGTACTTCGCCGCGGCCATGATGGACATGTACAGCAACAACTATGCGGTCCTCAGCCCTCGGACCTTGGGCGGGCGCGGCGGGACCTTTACGATCGTCGGGCCGGGCCAGGCGAGTTCCGACCCTCTCGCGATCCGCTCCCCCACCCGCTGGAGCTGGGTCACCTTGCGCGTCCTGGTGGACGGCCCCGCCGACCTCGCTGCGGCGCACGCCGTTCAGGATGGGTTCGAGATGAACGCCCCGACGGCGCCGGCGCCGGAGCGGCCGGCGGCGCGTGACGCCGACTGGCCGACCTACTTCGCCTCGGTCCAGGCCTTGCTGAACGACAACGCGCCGCCGGCGACCGACACGGCGCTCCTCCGCCGGATCGCGCCGCTCGGCCTGGGCGTCGGGACGCGCTTCGACCCGAGCCGCTTCAGCTCGGCCGAGGCGGCTGAGATCGCGGCTGGCGTCGCCGATGCGCGCCGGTCTGTGATCGGCGTTCGCCGCGCGGGCCCGCTCATCGACGGCTGGGCCTATCCGAAGGATGGCTCGGGCGCCTTTGGCCAGGACTATCGGTACCGGGCTCAGGTCGCCCTGGGAGGTCTCGGCACCCTCACGCGCGTCGAGGCGATGTATGCCCGTCCTGTCAATGATAAGGGAACGAACGCGTTCGACAGCGACGCCGTGTGGCGGCTTCGGTTCGGCGCGGGGCGGCTTCCGCCGGTCAACGCGTTCTGGTCGCTGAGCCTCTATGAGGCCGAACCGAACGGCCAGTTCTTCTTCACCGAGAACGCGATTGGCCGCTACGCCATCGGAGATCGCACGCCCGGGCTCGTCTATGGCGCCGACGGCTCGCTGGACATCTGGATTTCGCGAAAGAATCCGGGCGGAGCCAGGACGGCGAACTGGCTCCCCGCGCCCGCGCAGCTGCCGTTCTCGCTCGTGATGCGGGCGTACCTTCCCAAGGACGACTTCCTGAACGGAACCTACCGCCTGCCGCCGCTCCAGCGGGCCTGACAAGGGGACGCGCCGCGCGTCAGCCGTCGTCGCGGGGTGGAGCGTTCGTGGCTGTCTTGGCGAGCTTCGCCGCGATCTTGATCATCGGCGACTTCCAGAGCGTGCGGGTCGTCAGCATCCAGCACGCGTAGACGACATCGAGGGTCGTATCGAGCTCGACCAACTGGCCTTTGTCGAGCTGCTCCCTGAACAGGAAGCGCGCGCCGACGGTCATCAGATCGGTGCGCATGGCGCGCTTGATGATCAGGTCGTAGTCGTGGCTGACGACGGCCGTGAAGTTGTCGGCCTCGGCTCGGGTGAGTTGCCCGGCCCAAGCCCTCAGCCCAGGCGTCAGGCCCGGCAGTCCCACCGGGTGCTGCAGAACCTCACGGGGCGAAAGCTTGGGGCGTCCGACCAAGGGGTGACCGGGACGGGCGACGAAGACGATCGGGTCCTCGAACAGCTTCTTGCGGACGAGGTCGCCGTAGTCGGCGGCGTATTCGGAATAGGCGAAGGCGATCTCGACCTTGCCCTGGCTGAGCACCTGAGCCACCCCCGCGCCGGTCTCCTGCACCGTCTGCACGAGCAGTTTGGGGAAGTGCTCGGATAGCAGATGCATGAACTCGGGGAGCGGCTTCAGGCGCGTCGCCGGGCCCACGGCGATCCGGAGGCGCCCGGTCTCCCCGCGCACCAGGTTGCGCAGATCGCGGGTGAGGGCGTCGGCGTCCTGAAGAATGCTTTCCGCCCGCTCGGCCACGAAGACGCCGTACGGCGTCGGACGCGCCGCGCCCTGGTGGCGCTCGAAGAGCTTGACGTTCAGCTGTTCCTCGAGCCGGGCGATGCTCTTGCTCAGCGTGGGCTGCGAAATCCGAAGCCTGCGGGCCGCGACGGTGAAGCCGCCGGCCCGGCACACCTCCAGCACCTGCTGCATATGTCTCAGCTCCATAGCCCTCCTATAGGTGGTCGCTGGCCTTTTGTGGAGCTTGGCGCGGGCGTGGTGGCCGCGGATTCCCACGCGGTCCGGCCCCAAGCCGCAGCTTCCGCTTGGTTGCTATCAGCCTGAAGTCATAAGGCTTCTCGCGCGTCCATCATGCACCCAGGCTATGATGGCGCGACGTCGCCCCGCGCTGACCGACGCCGATGTCGTGTCTAGGTCTCCCGCTCAAGAACGGCCTGGGCCTGCGGACATGACGCAGCCTCCCGGGAACAAGACCGAGGGGAAACATGACCAATTTCAAGCGCTCGCTGTTCGCCGCCGTTGCCGCCGCGGCGCCCCTGTTCGCGACGCCGGCCCTGGCCCAGACAGAAGCGGCGGCCGTCGACGAGGTCGTCGTCACGGCCCAGCGGCGCGAGCAGAACGTCCAGGACGTGCCGATCTCCGTCAGCGCTTTCAGCGAGCGCCAGCTCGAGGCCGCCAATGTGCGCGATGTCCGCGATCTGCGCCGGATCACGCCTAGCCTGTTCATCGCCACGTCGCCGCAGGTCAGCAACACGCGCGTCGCGATCCGGGGCATCGGCAGTTCCGGCAACACAGCCATCGAGCCCAGCGTCGCCGCCTTCATCGACGGGATCTACGTCCCGCGTGTCGGAGCGCTGCTCGGCGGCCTGAACGACGTCGCCGCCGTCGAGGTGCTGCGCGGCCCTCAGGGCACGCTCTTCGGACGCAACGCCTCGATGGGCGCGCTCAATATCCGGACCGGCCAGCCGACCCGGGAGTTCAGCGCCCTCGGAACGCTCAGCTACGGCAACTACGATCGCCGTCGCGCGACCGCGGTGGTCAATGCGCCGGTCGGCGAGACCATGGCCTTCCGGGTGTCGGGCCTGGCCGAGAGCTTCGACGGGTTTGGCCGCAACCAACTGGACGGCAAGCGGGTGGGTCCGTCGGACACCTTCGCGATCCGCGGAACCGGACGGCGGGACATCACGCCGGACCTCACCTGGACGCTCCGGGGCGACTACCAGCACGTGACCGGGACCGGCTCCCCGATCTCGTCGGTCCTGGCGTCGACGGTGACGCCGACGGCGCGAGCGAACTGGACCACGCGTCTCGACCCTGACGGGGCCGGGCCCCTGACCGCGAACCTCCCGGTGCTGGACGACACCTTCAGCCGCCGCGTCAACCAGAGCACGGCCGGCGATCTCGACGACCGCCAGTGGGGCGCGTCGAGCGAGCTGGTCCTGAGCCTGCCGGATGGTCCGACCTTCAAGCTGCTCAGCGGTTACCGCGATTGGTACGATCGCCAGTACGAGGCCAGCGCCGGCGCGGTGCCCTTGCCGCTGATCTCCCGGGATGGGTATTTCTCGTCGAAGATGCACTCGCAGGAACTGCAGGTGCTGTCGCCGCAGGACGGCCTCTTCAATGGGCGCCTGAGCTATATCGCGGGCCTGTACTTCTATCACGAGAAGTATGCGCTCGGAGAAACCTTCGGCCTGCCGCCGACCTACTGCACCGTCTTCCTGCGCAACACCTCGCCGCCCGCCACCGCGAACGCGCGGGTCGCCCAGTGCCTGGCCGGACCGAGCGCCATGGCCTCCGACGTCGACTTCGCGCAGAACACGACCAGCTACGCCGCCTACGGACAGTCGACGTTCAAGATCACCGACGCCTGGGATGTCACGGCCGGCATTCGCTGGACCCGGGACGACAAGGAGGGCAGCTTCTTCACGATTGTTCCGAACACGATCCTGATCGGCACCCGTGCGCCGGAAGCGACGCTGCTCAAGACGTCCAACGAGAAGGTCACCTACCGCCTGAACACGACGTTCAAGCCCACGGACGACATCATGCTGTTCGCGACCTATGCGACCGGCTTCAAGTCGGGCGGCTTCGACTCCGGGGGCGCGGCCCAGGCGCTCAACCAGCGTCGGGTCTTCCGCCCCGAGCTCACGAAGAACCTGGAGTTCGGCGTGAAGAGCGAGTGGCTGGATCGGAAGCTGGTGGCCAATGCGACCCTCTTCCGCACCGACATCGATGACTTCCAGTTCAGGAGCTACGACGGGATTTCGTTCAGCACCCGCAACTCCGGCTCGATCCGGCAGCAGGGCCTGGAATTCGACGTGACGGCGCGTCCGACCCGCAACCTCATGCTCGCCGTGGTCGGAACCCGCCTGGACTCAGAATACCGCAGCTTCGTCGGCGCGCCGGGGCTCCCGGGCTTCGGCGGCATTCAGGACCTCACCGGCCGTCGCCCCGGCTCCTCGCCGAAGTGGCAGGGCAACCTGACCGCCGAGTACGGACATGCGCTTGGCGTGGCCGACCTGCAGTTTTCCGCGCGCACGGATTTCAGCTTCACGAGTTCGCAGAACCTGAGCGCGGCGGGCGACGGCAATCCCCAGGCGATCCAGAAGGGCTACCAGGAATTGAGCGCGCGCCTGTCGGTGTTCCCGGAGGACCGCCGTTGGGAACTGGCGGTCTTCGGCGCCAACCTGACGGACGAAGACTACTGCACGGGCATCTATGCCCAGTTCAGCGACGCGGCCTTCGGTCTTCGCGACGCCGCGACGGGCGGCACGGTGCAGCGGTGCGTCGTGAATGCTCCCCGCACCATCGGTGTCGAGATCAAGGCCAGATACTAGGCGGCGGGCGCCGGAGGCGATGATGACCGTCACCTTCCGCAGCCGACGCGCCGCCCTGCTTCAGATCGCCGCGATGGGCGCCATCGCGCTCGCGGCCGGCGGGGCGCGCGGCGCACCGACGGCGCCCATCGAGCTGAAGCAGGCCGCCGCCGAAGCCTGGCTCTATGGCCTGCCGCTCATCGAGGCCGCCGCCAACCGTGCGCAGTTGCTCTCGTCGGTAGGGGCGAACCGGTTGCTGCATCATCGCAAGCTGGCCACCCCGGCGGACCGATGGGTGACCTCGCCCAACAACGACACGATCTACTCCAACGCGTGGATCAACCTCGCGCGTGGCCCGGTCACCATCGACCTGCCCGCGATCGGCGAGCGCTATGCGAGCTTCGCCTTCATGGACGCGACGGGACGCAACTTCACGGTGCTCGGCTCGCGCACCACGGGTCCGGCCGCGCGGCGCGTGACCCTCGTCGGGCCCGGCCAGGCCACGACGGACCCCTTCGCCGTGCGGGCGCCTTCGGTCTGGGTCTGGTTCCTCGCAAGGTTCCTCACCACCGGGCCGGACGACCTTCCGGCCGTGTGGCGTCTGCAGGATCGGCTGCGAATTTCCGGCGGCGCCGCGGCGCCGGACCACGCCCATGCGGCGAACGACGCGCCGTGGCCAGACTATTTCGCCAGCGTCCAGGCGCTGCTGAAGGAGAACCCGCCACCGCTCGTCGACGCGGCCTTCTTCCAGCGCATTTCGGCGCTCGGCCTGGGAGTGACCGGGGGCTTCGATGCGGCCCGGTTCGACGCGGGGGCGCGGCGTGAGATCGAAGCCGGGGTGACGGAGGCGCGCGCCGCGGCGCGGGCGCCCTGGCGCGGACAGACCGTGGACGGCTGGCTCTATCCGGACCTGCGGCCCGGCGGACCCGACCTTCTTCGCCGCGCGCAGGTGGCGATGAACGGCATCGGCGGTCTGCCGCCGGAAGAGGCGCTCTACCTGCGCGGGGTCGACGCGCAGGGCCGCAACGCCATCGCCGCCGACAAGAGCTGGCGGCTTCATTTTCCCGCGGGCGGCCTGCCGCCGGTGGACGGCTTCTGGTCGCTGAGCATGTACGAGGTGGCCGCAGATTCGAAACGCTACTTCGCCGAGAATCCGATTGATCGCTACTCGATCGGCGATCGCACGCCCGGCCTGCGCACGAACCCTGACGGGTCGCTCGACATCTGGCTGTCGCGTGCGGATCCGGGCGGGCCTCGGACGGCGAACTGGCTCCCACTGCCCGCCGGGCCCGCAGGTTCGCTCACCTTCCGCGCATATCTGCCGCAGGCCCGGTTCCTGAAGGGGGACTATCGCCTGCCGCCGATCCTGCCTGCGGCTGCGGCCTGAGGCACGAGGCGGGAGAGACTGCCGATCGCACCGGGCCGGAGACATTGCAGTGCAAAGACGGACATTCCTGACGGGCGCCGCACTCGCGGCCGCGAGCAGTGGCCTTGGGGCGTCCGCGCGCGCCGCCGCCATCGAAGCCACAACGATCGGCCGCGATACGCCCCTCGACCTTCGCGCGGCCGCCCGCGCCGCCTTCATCTACTTTCTGCCGCTCCTGGAGCTGAGCCGGTTCCATGCGGCGGATATCCGAACGCCGGAGGCCGCCAACGTTCTCACCTCGCACCGGACCCTCCGAGGACCCGAGTCGCGGCAGGTGACGACGCCGAACAACGACACACTCTACACGCGGGGTTGGCTCGACCTGTCGCGCGGCCCCGTGGACGTCGTCATTCCGCCGACCGGCGATCGCTACATCTGCGTCGCCTTCCGCGACATGTTCACGAACAACTTCGCCGTCCTGGGGACGCGGACGACCGGGGGAGGCGGCGGCGTGATCCGGGTCGTGGGTCCAGACGCGCCGCTACCCCCGGGCGCGCTGCGCTCGCCGCACTCGATGGTGTGGCTGTCCTTCCGCATCCTGGTCGACGGACCTCAGGACCTGGAGGCGGCGCGGAAGGTGCAAGACGCCATCGTCACGCGAGGTCCGCCGGGGCGGGTCATGGAGGCCCATGCGGGTCGCGATCTGGAGTGGGAGGCCTACTTCGCGCGCGCCCAACAGCTCATCGACCTCTTTCCGCCGCCCGTCACCGACCTGCGGTTCTTCCGGAGCATTGCCGCCCTCGGTGTCCGGCCCGGCGGCGCGTTTCATGCGGAGCAGTTCACCGAGCGTGATCGCCGACGGATCAGCGAGGGCTTCGCACAGGGGCGGCGCGATGTGCGCGACAGCCATGACTCGGCCGGCGCCGACGGCGATTCCGGCGTCGTCATCCGCGACGGCTGGCGCTATCCCGCGCGCAAGCTGGGCGTCTTCGACCAGGACTATTTCCTCCGCGCCGATTTCGCGCTGCATGGCATCGGCGCGTTGCCGAACGAGGAGGCGATGTATTTCGACGCCGTCGCGCCGGACGGCTCGCTGACGTTCGACAGCGACAGACTGTTTCGACTGCGGTTCGCGCCGGGCCGCCTTCCCCCGGTGAACGCCTTCTGGTCGCTGTCCATGTACGAGGCCACGCCCGAGCGTCAGTCGTTCTTCACCCCCAACAGCCTCAACCGCTACTCCATCGGCGACCGTACGCCGGGGTTGCGCCGCAACAGCGACGGCAGCCTCGATATCTGGATCGGGCGCAACGATCCCGGCGAGGCGCGCCGCGCGAACTGGCTGCCCGCGCCGCAACGCGGCCCCTTCACTATGATGATGCGCGCCTACCTGCCGAAGCCGCAGTTGTTGAACGGCCTCTACATGCTGCCCGCCATCGAAGCGACGTGATCGCGTCTTCCTGCTAGCGCTGCTGCTTCCTGTCCGTGAGCCGACGAGGCGCCGCCCAATGTCCGCTCGTCGGCCCGATCTCAATGTCCGCTTCTGGCGCCGAGCCGACATCTCAGCTGACGCTCGGTCGAACTGGCTGGGCTGCGCTCCCGAAGTGTCGGGGCGGAAGAATTGGATGATCGACTAGCGGCCTTAAAGTCCCGGTCATCCATGGCGCCGATAGGCGCGGGGCGCCAATCGGACGCGCGAGGTGTCGCCGCGGCGACGGCTGCACGGCGTGTGTGCACGATGTCGCCAGCGACCGCGGTCATTCTAATATTTCGAATGGAATGTCGGATTTTATCCAACTTCCTGCGTCGTTCGAGGACTCGTACCTATTGCCTCACGGCGAACGCAGGCCCTGGGGCGCGGCGGGGCCACTCGAAAGAGCCAGGAGAGACTACATGACCATCACCGCCACGCCGACCCCCGCCAAGGGCCTGATTTCTCCCACGAACCATGCCCTCGTCCTGATCGACTTCCAGTCGCAGATGGCCTTCGCCACCAAGTCGATCGACGCCACCCTGCTGCGCAACAACGCCGCCCTGATCTCGAACGCCGCCGCCGGCTTCAAGGTCCCCACCATCCTCACCACCGTCGCCGAGAAGAGCTTCTCGGGCCCGATGTTCAGCGAGATCACCGACGCCTTCCCGGGCCAGAAGCTGCTGGACCGCACCTCGATGAACACCTGGGAAGACGCGGCGGTAATCGACGAGGTCAACCGCATCGGCAAGGACCGCCTGGTGATCGCCGGCCTCTGGACGTCGGTCTGCATCGTCGGCCCGGCGCTCTCGGCGCTGGAGCAGGGGTTCGAGGTCTATGTGATCACCGACGCCTCTGGGGACATCTCGGACGAAGCCCACGAGCGCGCCGTCCAGCGGATGATCCAGGCCGGCGCCAAGCCGATGACCTCCCTGCAGTATTTGCTCGAGCTGCAACGCGACTGGGCCCGGGCTGAGACCTACGATTTCACCACCGGCGTCGCAAAGAGGCTGGGCGGCGCCTATGGCCTGGGCGTCACCTACGCCAAGACCATGTTCGGCGCCTCCGAAGGCGGCCACTGACCTGCTAACCGGGCGGGCTCGCGCGCCCGCCCGTCTCCCTTACATCCCCTCGAGATCAAGGACACGAGTCATGAGCTTCGTGACGACGAAAGACGGTACGCGCATCTTCTTCAAGGACTGGGGCCAGGGCCAACCGGTCGTCTTCTCCCACGGTTGGCCGCTCAGCGCCGACGCCTGGGACGGCCAGATGCTGTTCATGGCCCAGAACGGCTACCGGGTGATCGCCCATGACCGCCGCGGCCACGGCCGCTCCGACCAGCCGGCCACCGGCAACGACATGGACACCTACGCCGACGACCTCGCCGCGGTGATCGAGCATCTGGACCTGAAGGACGCCATCCTCGTCGGCCATTCGACCGGCGGGGGCGAGATCTCGCACTACATCGGCCGTCACGGCACGGGCCGGGTGGCCAAGGTGGTGCTGATCGGCGCGGTGCCCCCCATCATGGCCAAGACCGAGGCCTATCCGAACGGCCTGCCGATCCAGATCTTCGACGACATCCGCAAGTCCGTCTTCGACAACCGCTCGCAGTTCTACCTGGACCTGCCCATCGCGTTCTTCGGGTTCAACCGCGACGGCGTGCAGATCAACGAAGGCCTGCGCCAGTCCTTCTGGGCGCAGGGCATGCAGGGCTCGGCCCTCGGCCAGTACCTCTGCGTCCACGAGTTCTCGGAGGTCGACTACACCGAGGACCTAAAGAGGATCGACGTGCCCGCGCTTGTCATCCACGGGGACGACGACCAGATCGTCCCGATCGCCAACGCCGGCATGCTGTCGGCCAAGATCATCCCGAACGCGACACTCAAGATCTACGAGGGCGCGCCGCACGGCCTGACCGCCACCCACCAGGACCGCCTGAACGCCGACCTGCTGGCCTTCGCCCGCAGCTAGGCGATGGGAGAGCGGACGATGAAACCCTACCTGCTTTCACTGGGCGCGGGTCTGCTGATCGGTGTGATCTACAGCCTGCTCAACGTCCGCTCTCCGGCCCCGCCCGCCGTCGCCCTGCTGGGCCTCATGGGAATTCTCCTGGGTGAACAAGCTCTACCGGTCGCCAAACGGGTCCTAGGCGGGCACGACGTGGCGGCCTTCCTGAGAACGGAGTGCGCGCCCCGGGTGCTGGGCGCGCCGCCGCCCAGGTCCGAGCCCGCCGACAAGGACCACGCATGACCCCGCTCAGCCGCCGCCAGACCCTCGTCGCCGCCGCCGCGACCCTCGCCACCCAGGCCCACGCCGCCGACCGGAAACCCGCCATGACCAAAGATCTGATCCTGACGAACGCCAAGGTCACCACCCTCGACCGGAGCAACCCCCAGGCCCAGGCCGTGGTGATCCGCGACGGCAAGTTCCTGGCGGTGGGGTCGGAGGCCGAAGTCCGCGCCGCCGCGGCGCCCGACGCCACCGTCATCGACGCCAGGGGACGGCGGGTGATCCCGGGTCTGATCGACAGCCACATGCACATCATCCGCGGCGGTCTGAACTACAACATGGAGCTCCGCTGGGACGGCGTGCCCAGCCTCGCGGACGCCATGGCCATGTTGAAGAAGCAGGTTCAGATCACCCCCCCGAACCAGTGGGTGCGCGTGGTCGGCGGCTTCACCGAGCACCAGTTCGCCGAGAAGCGCCTGCCAACGATTGAGGAACTGAACGCCGCGGCGCCCGACACGCCGGTGTTCATCCTGCACCTCTACGATCGCGCCCTCCTGAACGCCGCCGCGCTCCGGGTGGTGGGCTACACCGAGGACACGCCCAACCCGCCGGGCGGCGAGATCGTCCGCGACGCGGCGGGCAATCCCACCGGCCTGCTGCTGGCCCGGCCCAACGCCACGATCCTCTATTCCACCCTGGCCAAGGGGCCGAAGCTGCCGCCCGAGTTTCAGCTGAACTCCACCCTCCATTTCATGCGCGAGATGAACCGCCTGGGCGTCACCGGCGTGATCGACGCCGGCGGCGGCTTCCAGAACTATCCCGAAGACTACGCGATCATCGAGAAGCTGCACGCCAACGACCAGCTGACGCTCCGGATCAGCTACAACCTCTTCACCCAGAAGCCGAAGGAAGAGCTGGCGGACTTCGCGGGCTGGTCGAAGCAGGTGAAGCCCGGCCAAGGCGACGACACCTATCGCCACAACGGAGCCGGCGAGATGCTGGTCTATTCCGCGGCCGACTTCGAGGATTTTCGGGTCGAACGGCCCGAGATGCCGGCGAGCATGGAAGGCGACCTCGAGCCGGTGATCCGGCTGCTGGCCGAGAACCGCTGGCCCTGGCGGCTGCACGCCACCTACGACCAGACCATCACCCGCGCGCTGGACGTGTTCGAGAAGGTGAACCGCGACGTTCCCTTCGACGGGCTCCACTGGTTCTTCGACCACGCCGAGACGATCAGCGATCGCAACATCGACCGGATCGCGGCGCTCGGCGGAGGCATCGCCGTGCAGCACCGCATGGCCTTCCAGGGCGAGTACTTCGTCGAGCGCTACGGCGAACGCGCCGCCGAGGCCACGCCGCCGATCCGCAGGATGCTGGCCGCCGGCGTGCCGGTGGGCGCCGGCACCGACGCCACCCGCGTGGCCAGCTACAATCCCTGGGTCTCGCTGTCATGGCTGGTGACCGGCAAGACCGTGGGCGGCCTTGGTCTCTACCCGCAGGCCAATCGCCTGGACCGCGAAAGCGCCCTGCGCCTCTGGACCGAGGCCAACACCTGGTTCTCGAACGAGCAGGGCAAGAAGGGGCAGATCAAGGCCGGCCAACTTGCGGACCTGGCGGTGCTGTCGGACGACTACTTCGGCGTGGCCGAGGACCAGATCGCCCACCTGGGCGCCGTGCTGACCCTGCTGGGCGGCCGGGTGGTGTACGGCGAGGGCGATTACGCGCCCCTCGCGCCTGACTTGCCCAAGCCGATGCCGGAGTGGTCGCCGGTCCGGGTGTTCGGCGGCTACCAGGACCGCGCAAGGCGCGGGACGGCCGCCCTGATGGCCGCGGCCTGCGGCTGCGCCAAGGCGTGCGGCGTCCACGGCCACGACCACGCCGCCGCGCTCGGCCGCGAGGCGCCGGCCGCCGACGCCCAGGCGTTCTGGGGCGCGTTCGGCTGCGGCTGCTGGGCGGTGTGAGATGGGCGCCCGCAATCCGCCCTCCTTGGTCGCCGCCATCCTGGACGCGCGGCCGGCGCTCTTCGCCGCCAAGCTGGCCCTGGTCAGCGCCTATGTCCTGGGCGGGGTGGTCAAGGCCGCCGACTTTCCGGCTGCCGTCGCCGAGCAGGCCCACTTCGGCCTCGACCCGCCGGCCCTGTTCGCGGCCCTGACCATCGTGGTCGAACTGGTGGGCAGCGCGCTGGTGATGACCCGTCACTGGGCCTGGCTGGGCGCCGGGATGCTGGGCGTCTTCACGGGCCTGGCCGCCCTCACGGCCAACGCCTTCTGGGCGATGCCGGCCGGCCACGACCGCTTCATGGCGACCAACGCCTTCTTCGAGCACCTGGGGCTGATCGGCGGCTTCGTGCTCGTGGCCATGCTGGCGCACCGCGAGACGCGGCCGGTCCTATGATCGCGCGTCGCATCCTTGCAGGTCTGGCGGCGAGCCTCAGCGCCGCGGCGGCCGTGCCGGCCGCCGCGGAACCCGGCGCGCCGCCGACCCTGACGACGACCCGTTTCGACGAGGATTGGTCGCGGCTCGCCGATCCGGCGGCCCGCACCGGTCGCTGGAGCGAGCCCTTCAAATACGTCCCGCTCGGCGGCGCTTCGACCTGGCTGACGACTGGCCTGGAGCTGCGGCTTCGCCAGGAGAGCTATAGCAACAATGAGTGGGGCGGCGCCGCCGCGCCAGACGACGGCTATATGTGGGTCCGCGCCTTGCCCTATGCCGATCTGCACCTGGGCCAGGTCCGCGCGTTCGTCCAACCGATCGCCGCCTACGCCGTCGGTGTCCAGCCCGCGGCAGGGCCCGTCGATCGCACCGGCCTCGATCTGCTGCAGGGCTTCGCGGAGGTCTCCGCGCCGCTGGGCGAGACCACCCTCGTCCTTCGAGCCGGCCGCCAGCTCATGCCGCTCGGCAGCGAACGCCTGGTAGGCGCGCGCTATGGTCCCAACGTCCCGCTGGCCTTCGACGCGGTTCGCGCCGACCTCCACGCGGGTCGGGCGAAGGTCAGCGTCTTCCGGGCGGAGCCCGTGCGCGCCGGCCCCGGGACCTTCGACGACGAGCGCGTCTCGGCCAAGGCCCTCTTGGGCGCCTACGCCACGCTGCCGAACCTCGACCTCTACTATCTGGGGTTCCGCCACCGCGACGCGACCTTCGGCGGCCGGACGGGCGACGAGCATCGCGACAGCTTCGGCGTCCGCAGCTTCGGGCGGGCCGGCGACTGGCGCTGGAACGTCGAAGGCGTGGTCCAGACCGGCCGTTTCGACGGCCGGAAGATCCGCGCCTGGACCGTGGGATCGGAAGGCGGCCGGCGTTTCCCGACTGCGCCGTTCAGCCCGGACCTGACCGTGCGCTTCAACGTCGTCAGCGGCGACACCGACCCCGCCGACGGCAAGCTCGGCACGTTCAACGCCCTCTTTCCCAAGGGCAAATACTTCGGCGAGCTGTCCCCTGTGGGGCCCTACAACATCGTCAGCCTGAACCCGGGCGTCGCGCTCGACCTCGGCAATGACCTCTCCCTTGGCCTGAGCGCCATGGTTTACTGGCGCTACGCACGGGCCGACGGCGTCTACGATGTGCCGGGGAACCTCGTGCGCGGCGCGAACGGCTCGCGCGCCCGCTTTATTGGCAAGGAGGTCGAGGCCACCCTCGACTGGCAGGCCACGCCCGAGCTCGAACTCTCGGCCTCCCTCTCGGCCTTCGAGGCGGGCGCCTTCATCCGCGAGACTGGACCCGCCGAGACCGTCGGCATGTTCGGACTCGAAGCCAATTTCCGCTTCTGACCGGGAGACCGCGCATGTCCCAGCCGCCCGCCCCCGCCGCTTCCGGCCGTGCCGCCGCGCCGCTGCCCTGGCTGCTGCTGCTGCTCTCTGTGACCACGGGTCTGGTGGACGCCATCAGCGTCCTGGGCCTCGGCAAGGTCTTCACCGCTAACATGACCGGCAACATCGTCTTCCTGGGCTTCGCCGCCTCCGGCGCGCCAGGGTTCAAGGTGGCGCCCTATGTCGTGGCGATCACCGCGTTCCTGGCCGGCGCCGCGGTCGCCGGCCGAACGGGAAAGGCGCACGCCGATCGCAGCCTGGCGCGCTGGCTACTCACGTCGGCGACGATCGAAGCGATCCTGTTGTGGGTGGCGGCGATCTTCGCCGTCGGCCTCGACATCGCAGCGGGGACGCCCGAAGCCAACGTCTACGCGATCATCGCGCTGACGGCGATCGCCATGGGCTACCGCAACGCCACGATCCGTCAGCTGAAGATCCCCGACCTGACGACGACAGTCCTGACCCTCACGCTCACCGGTCTCGCCGCCGACTCCACCGTCGCCGGCGGCTCGAACCCCAACTGGGCGCGGCGGATCGGCAGCGTCGTGGCGATCTTCGGCGGCGCGGCCCTGGGCGCCTTGCTGGTCACGCGCACCGGACTGGTGATCCCGCTGGTCCTGGCCGGTGGCTTGGTGTTGGCGGGCACCCTGGCCTGCGCCCTACACCCGGGCGCCCGGAACCCGGCCCACGTCTGAGGCTCAGATGTCGGTGAAGCCGGCTTCCTCCCGGTCGTCGGCGCCCATCCGGACGAACTGGTCCAGCAGCCAGGAGGCCGCGGGTCCGGGGGGCGCGTCCCGCCGCCAGACGCCGGCGAACCGATAGGTGCCCCCGGCGTGGTCGGGCATCTGCAGTCGAACCAGTGTCCCGGCCACGAGGTCCGGCTCGATCATCGGCAGCGGCATGTTCCCCCAGCCGACGCCCTCACGCAGCAGAGCATGCTTCGCGCCCAGGTCGGCCAGTCGCCAGGTCCGCGGGCTCATCACCGAGAAGTCCTGGCCCGCGGTAAACGGAGAGCGGTCGCTGAGTACGAGCTGCACGTAGTCGCGCCCGGCCCCTGGCGCGATCCGTTCCATCCGTCCCAGCGGATGGTCGGGCGCCGCCACCGGGACCATCGGCACCGAACCGGCGTTGACACACTCCACGCCCTCGACGCCCGCCGCCAGCGGACCCGAGACACCGACCCCAGCCTTGCGGTCCAGAACCAGGGCGGTGATGGCCCCCAGCGCCTCGACGTGCAGGCGCAGCGAGACCGTCGGAAACGCCTGGGCGAAGGTCCTCAGGATCTTCCCCAGCCGCTCCGCCGGCAGCATCACGTCGACGGCCAGGTCGACCTCGGCCTCAAGACCGTCCAGCAGCCCTTTCACCTTGGCGCGCAGGCTGTCGATCCCGTGCGCGATGGTGCGCGCCTCCGCCAGCAACGCCCGGCCTGCCACCGTCAGCTGCGGCTTGCGCGAGCCCTCGCGGTCGAACAGCACCACGCCCAGCTGGGCCTCGAGGTTGCCGATCCCGTAGCTGATCACGGAGACGGCGCGGTTCAGGCGGCGTCCCGCTCCCGCGAAACTGCCCGCGTCGACCACGGCCAGGAAGGTGCGCAACTGCTCGAAGGTGGGTGTGCCCGGGTTGGCCAATGTTCAACTCCATCGATCATTTTGTCCGATCTTATGCGACTGAACTGGAATGGCTGCCAGGGCTAGGTTCGCCCCATCGGATCACCCCGGCGCAAGGCCGGCCCCAACTTCGGAGCCACTCCATGATCGAACTTCGTCCCTATGAGAGCCTCGGCGGAGAGAACCACGGCTGGCTGGACGCCAAGCACCACTTCTCGTTCGCCAACTACCGCGATCCCAACCGCACCAACTGGGGTGCGCTGCGGGTCTGGAACGACGACACCATCGCCCCCAACACGGGGTTCCCACCGCACCCGCACCGCGACATGGAAATCATCACCTATGTCCGCGAGGGCGCCATCACCCACGAGGACAACCTGGGCAACAGGGGGCGCACCGAGGCTGGCGACGTTCAGGTAATGTCGGCCGGATCGGGCGTGACGCACTCCGAGTACAATCGCGAAGGTGTCACCACCAAGATCTTCCAGATATGGATCATTCCCTCGGAGAGCGGCGGGCAGCCCAGCTGGGGCGCGAAGCCTTTCCCCAAGGGCGATCGCAGCGGGCGCTTCGTGACCCTCGCCTCCGGCGTGACGGGTGATACGGACGCCTTGCCGATCCGGACCGACGCCCGCGTCCTGGGTGCGACCCTGAAGGCCGGGGAGACGGCGGAATACGCCATCGGCGCGGAGCGTAGGGCCTACGTCGTTCCGGCTGCGGGCTCGGTTCGTATCGGCGAGGTCACGGCGCAAGCCCGCGACGGCGTGGCCATCGCGGGCCTGGAGGCCTTCACGGTCACCGCCCTCGAGGACAGCGAGATCGTAATGGTCGACGCTGTCTGATCGCAACGCGGCCTCGCCGTGTCCGAACCTGCCGGAGGCGGACGACATTGCCAACATGGCGGTAGGCGACCGTCGGCCTAAGGTGAGGCGGCGCGTTCGATGCTCGCGCAAAGCCGACCTCTGCCGCCGTGGACGGTCGGCGCCGCTCGAGCCTCCGAAGCGGCTCTAACGTGTCGTTGAGAGTGTCGGCGGTCGAGCGTCTGCTTTCGGGCCCGGCCCCAATGTCTGCAAGTGGCGCGAAGGCGGCGCGATCGTTGAGCGACCCGTCCGCCAGCTTCATGGCGATGATTCCGCCGATGCCCTGCGCATCGGGGTGATCAGGGCGCGCTTGCCAAGTGACGGGCTGTGGATGCGCTCCTGGACAGGCTGTTGGAGGGCGGCCCCACGCCACTCGACGGCGGCGTGGGCGCGTCTGCGGTGGAGGCTATCCGGCAACGTGAGCGGGGCTGCGAGGCCTGGCCCACACGGTCAGCCAGATGGCCGACAGAAAGAAGTAGAAGGCGCCGAAGGCAGCGTAGGGCGCCACCGTGGTGACATCGAGGGGAAAGCCTGCGGCCGCCCGCTTGAAGAAGAAGGCGCCCGCCAAGACGGACTGGCCGCCGCTCAGCACCATGGCCCATTGGGCGCCCGCCACCTTCCACCGGCGAATTCCCGTGGCGAGCTGAAGCAGGCCCGAGAGGATCGCCCAGCCCCCGAAGACCTGGATCACGGCCGGTATGCCGATATTGAGCGCAACCGCGACGAATGCCGCTGTGATGACGCTGGTGGCGAGGTTGACGGTCTGGGTGGGGTTGGCCCGCAGGCCGCCGCTCCTGTGCGCATCGATCAGGTTCGCCAGCGCGTCCCAGGCGGGATAGGCCACGAACAGCACGGCCCCGAACAGGGGCGAGTTCCTGCCGATGGCGACGGCCAGGGCGATCCAGCCGATCGAGACGATCGCCCGCACGAAATAATAGGTCCGCAGCCACTGTGTCTGAGGCGAGGCGAGCGAGGACGGGGGGCGCGGCATGGCCAATCTCCTGTGTGGACTAGCTACCAGCAGGTAGCGAGCCTACCAACTAGTAGGTAGGCTGATGACTTACAATGGTCGACTGCCTCCCGCGTGTCAGAAGTTCCGAGAGCTCGCGCGGAGCGGCCTCAGCTCCGGTCGGTGCGCATCCGCGCCAGGAAGGCGTCGACGACGAAGTTGAACTTGCCGGGATCGCCGTAGGCGCGGGCCATCACCATCGCGCCATAAAGGGTGGTCTGGAAGAATTGAGCCGAGGTGTCGGGCTCGAGTTCCAGTTGGATCGCGCCCTGGCGGACGCCCAGCGCCATGACACGCTTGAGCCACTCGCCGAGGTCGTTGAAGTGCCCGCGCACGGCGACGCCCACTTCCTCGGGCAGGCCGGGCAGCTCGACCGCCAGAACGCCGGCCAGGCAGAACGGCTCCGACTGGTCCTCGATACAACGCTTCCAGTAGTTCACATACGCGAGCAGCTGCGCCATGGCGTCAGGCTCATCGTTCTCCAGCGCCGCGATCTGTTCGCGTATGGCCGCGCGCTGCTGTTCCACGACCGCGACCACCAGATCCACCTTGGAGGGGAAGTGATGGTGGATGCTCGCCTTGCGGATGCCGAGGCGCTCCGCCAGGTGCGCGTAGCTGAACCCGTTGTACCCGGCGTTCACGATGAGCCGACCGGCTTCATCAATCAGCTTGTCTGCGGTGCTCATGCGACGCGATCTACCTTCTGGTAGGTCGATATAGCCGCGTGGGCCGCCGGGACAAGGCGCGCCGGCTGCCATATCGAAGCGCTGGTCCGACGCTCAGACCTGTTCGCCAGATGGGCCGGTCGGCGATCGGGGCGGGGATCAGGCCGGCGGTGTCGCCAGGTGGTCGGTCACCGTGGCGATGAAGGCGCGAAGGCGCTGGAGCCGCCTCAGGTCCCGGTGATAGCCCATCCAGATATCGCGGCCCGGCGGGTCTGACGGCAGGCGTAGGCGGCGCAGGCCCGGCGCCTGGTCGCCCACGACCTGGGGCAGGACCGCGATCCCGACGCCTTGGCGGCAAAGCCACGCCTGCACGTTGCGATTGTTCGACGCCAGAACCGGGCGAGCGTTCGGAAAGCTTTCCCGCAGCCAGGCGATGTCGGGAAACTGTCCCGTCGAGGTGTCCATGGTGATGAGGCTGCAGCCGGTTCCGTCGCCGAAGACGGGCTCGGGGTGTTCCGCCGCCACGTAGGCGCCGTAGCTCAGACGGACCAGCCGTCGCTGGACGACGTCCGGCGCGTCGAACGGGACGATCCGAAAGGCGATGTCGGCCTCCCGCTGCGCCAGGCTGAACAGCCGCGTCCCGGTGAGAAGCTCGAGGTGGACATGGGGGTAGGTCTTCACGAAGGCGCCGATGATCGGCGGCAGAACATAGGCGCCGAACCAATCGGCCGACGAGATCCGCAAGCTGCCCTGAAGGTCCTGTTCGCCTCCCGCCAGACGCCGCTGCATCGCCAGGGCGCCGTCTTCCATCTGCTCGGCCAGGGCGGTGATGGCCAGGCCTTCCTCGGTCGGCACCAGCCCATCGGCGGTCCGCTGGAACAGCGTGTGGCCGGTGGCCTGCTCCAGCGCGCGAAGCCGGCGCCCGACGGTCGGATGACTCAGGCCCAGCCTCTTCGCCGCACCCGCCAGCGTCCCGGCCCGGGAGATGGCGAGGAAGATCCTGACATCGCTCCACTCCACCTCGTCACCCGTACAATAATGAACGCCTGCCGAACATTATTGTCGCTTCCTGAACAAATCCAACCACCTAAATTCCGTCTGCGCTTTGGAGCCGCGCAGCCTGACCGGGTGTCGCCGAGCCGCGCGCACGCAAATGCATCCGAAGGAGTGGATCGTGAAAACTTGGCTGATCACAGGCTGCTCGACCGGGCTGGGCCACGCGCTCGCCGAAGCCGTCGCCCGCCGCGGCGATCGTCTCGTCGCGACCGCGCGATCCACCAGATCGCTGGAGGCGCTGCGCGAGCGGCACCCTGACACGGTGCGCTGCACGCGCCTCGACGTCACCCATCCCGGCGACGCCGCCGCCGCGGTCGCGCTGGCGGAAGGCGCCTTCGGCGGCCTGGATGTCCTGGTCAACAATGCCGGCTTCGGCTTCATCGGGGCGATCGAGGAGGCCGAGCCGGACGAATACCGGCCTCTGTTCGAAGCCAACCTGTTCGGCCTCATCGAAACGACCCGCGCGGCGCTGCCGGCGCTGCGTAGGCGCCCGGGCTCGCGCATCCTCAACCTGTCCTCGGGCGCCGGCCTCTCCGGCACGGCGGGCTTCGGCTACTACAACGCCACCAAGTTCGCGGTGGAGGGCCTGTCCGAAGCGCTCGCGGACGAGCTTCGTCCCCTGGACGTCAAGGTCATCATCGCCGAGCCCGGCCCTTTCCGCACCGAGTTCCTGGGCCGCTCGATGGCCGCCGCCAGGCGCCGGATCGACGCCTATGCAGGCACGGCGCACGGCCGACTGCAGTATCGCGAAACCAACGACGGGCGGCAGGCGGGCGATCCGGCCAAGGCCGTCGCCGTCATGCTGCGCGCGGTCGATGCGGAAAACCCGCCGCTCCACCTCCCGCTCGGCCCCGCGGCGCACGCCATCGTCGAACGCAAGTTCGCGGCGTTCCGCGCGGATGTGGCGGCATGGCGGGACATCTCGATCGCTACCGATTTCGACAACCCGGCCTGAGCGGTTCTTCCGATGACCACCATGTTCGTGACCTATGCGGGTGACACCGACACCCCCTTCAACCGCGCCCACTGGATCAACGTCCACCTGCCGCTCGTGCGGGAATGCTGGGGACCCTACGGCCTGGAGCGCGTCGGCGGCTTTTTCCCGGGCGACGACGGCGTCGGCCTGATCGCCGTCGCCGCCTGCGTCTTCCGCGACAGACCGGCCATGGAGGCGGCGCTGGCCTCGCCGCGGACGGCGGAGGTCATGGCCGACGTCGAGCTGGTCACGGCCGTCAAGCCGCAGCGCAGCCTCGCCACGCCCCTGTAAGGGCGCGGCCCACCCGAAGCACGATCGCTGTGGCGGACGCCGCGATGCTCGCGCACGCCGTCCCTACCGACCCGGCGAAGTTCACCCTGGCAAGAGAAGGCGCCACCAGAATGAGCGCATTGCGACCCATACCGCGCGCGCCGTCGGCGTCGACGGACGACGACCCGCCGGACCCCCGCCGCTGGGCGATGTTCGTCCTCCTGCTCGTCGGGGCGTTCCTGCCGCCGCTGGACTTCTTCATCGTCAATGTCGCGCTCCCCTCGATCCAGAGGAACCTGGGCGCCTCGTCGTCGGCCGAACAGCTCGTCATTTCCTCCTATGCCGCGCTCTACGCGGTGACCCTGACGACCGGCGGGCGGCTTGGCGATCTCTACGGCCGCGGCCGCATGTTCTTCATCGGGCTCACCGGCTTCGCCTTCGCGTCGCTGATCTGCGGGTTCGCGGGGTCGCCGTGGGCGCTGGTCGCGGG
Source organism: Phenylobacterium sp. (assembly GCF_024508875.1). Taxonomy (GTDB): domain Bacteria; phylum Pseudomonadota; class Alphaproteobacteria; order Caulobacterales; family Caulobacteraceae; genus Phenylobacterium. The sequence goes on along the minus strand of NZ_JANINU010000002.1, from coordinate 30,985 downwards.
ACGCGCTTTGCAGGGCGCCACGGCGGCGATGATGGCGCCCCAGGCGCTCGCCTCGGTCCACGCGATCTTCCCCGAACGAGAAAAGCCGCTGGCGCTCGGCATCTACGGCGCGGTCTTCGGCCTGGCCTCGGTGATCGGCCAGGCCCTGGGTGGCGTCCTGATTTCGCTCGATCTCCTGGGCCTGGGCTGGCGGACGATCTTCCTGGTCAATCTGCCCGTGGCGGGGCTGGTCGTCCTCCTTGGTGTGCCGTTGCTGAAGGACACGCGGGCGCGCCATGCGAGCGGCCTCGATCTCGGCGGCGTGGCGCTCTCGATCGCCGCGCTCGGAACCCTGATCGTTCCGTTGATCGAGGGGCGCCAGGCCGGCTGGCCCTGGTGGTCATGGCTGTCGCTGGCCGCATCGCCGATGCTGGCGCTTGTCTTCTGGCGACACGAGGCGCGCCTCGCCCGCGTCGGCGGAGCGCCCCTTGTCGATCCGCGCGCGCTGGGGGCGCCGGGCTTGGGCCGCGCGCTGTTGATCGCGTTGCTGTTCTATGCGATCGGCGCCTTCTTCCTGTTGTTCTCGGTCTATCTGCAGGGCGCGCTACACATTTCCCCGCTGCGCGCGGGCCTCACATTCCTCCCCTTCGGGGCCGGCTTCCTGTTGGGTCCGCTGTCGACACCGTTTCTGCGGCGCATCTTCGGCGACTACGTCAATCCGATCGGCCTCGGCCTGGAGACAGCAGGCTTCGCCGGACTGGCCTGCCTCGTTGCCGCGACTTCGGTTGGCGCGGAGCCCAGGGCCGCTCTACTGTCGCCCATCCTGTGGGCTATCGGCTTCGGTCAGGGACTGGGATTGCCGACCCTGATGCGGATGGTCACTGGGCGCGTCGATCCGGCGCTTTCAGGGATGATCGCCGGGCTCGTCAGCTCCACCTTGCAGGTCGGCACTGCCCTCAGCGTGGCGGTCATCGGGGGGATCTTCTATTCGGTCCTTGGACCTCGTCATGATCCAGCGGCCATCACCGAAGCCTTCGTGGTTGCCCTGGTGTGCATCGGCGTCTGTCTCGGGGTCGGCGCAGCACTCGGCGTTACCCTGGCGCGACGACCTGCCTCTGCCGCGCCGCCTTCTCAGGCCCATTCCTGATCGGTCTGCGGCGGCGCAGATCGTCCACCGCACCGCGGTGCTGCGGGTGAGCGGGCCGAAGGTCGGCTATCTGCACCGATCCCAAGTTCTGCTTGTGGCGCTAAGCAGACAGCTCCGAGCAGCCTGTATCGCCCGCAATCGGGGACTGAGCCTGCGAGATGCGATCTCAACCGCGCCGCACCTCCGCAAAGGTTCGGCCAGTCCACCGTTTGACGGCGCGTCTTAGGTTGGAGCTGTCGCTGAAGCCAACCTTCCAGGCGATGTCGTCGGCGCTGATGCGGGTGGTCTGAAGGTATTCCAGCGTCAGGCGCTTGCGGACCTCGTCGGCGATGCTCGCGAAGCTATGTCCGGCGTCGTCGAGCCTGCGCCGCAGCGTACGCTCGGTCATGCCCAGGCGCTGGGCGACCGACGGCATGGACGGCGAGCGGTTCGGCGCGAGCATCAGGAGTTGGTAGACATCGCCGGCAACGCCCGTGGTCATGTTGGCCTCGCCCGCTAGGCGGTCGCAGGTGTCCTCGAGCATGGCGCGGGTGAGGCGATTTGCCAGCTCGGGGGCCTGCTCCAGGATGCTCGCCGGATAGTGCAGTTCGTGGCCCGCCTCACCAAAGCGGCACGGGCAGCCGAGGGCGGCCTCGTCGGCGGCCGTCCTGCCATTGTCGGCCAGGCCGAAGCACGCTTGCAGCGGACGAGTCTCGGGTCCGACCACGTCGCGCATGTGGGTGGAGGTCATCATCATCTGCTGGCGCAGCAGGAAGTTGCGGAGATCCTCGCTCATGAGGTCGCTGTAGATCTCGGTGAACGTCCAGATCGCGCGGTCGCCATCCTGCCGCCATCCCAGTTGCTGGATTGGCGTCGCGAGCGGCTGGTAGCGAACGGCGAAGTCGAAGAAGTCGCGCATCGTGGGCGAGCACATGAGGGCATAGCCGTACATGCCGTAGGCTGACAGGTGCAGGCGGGCGCCGATCTCATAGGCGACGTCGAGGTCGATCCCGCTTCGCACGGCGTTCTCGCATGCCGCCAGGTACTGGCGGATCGAGGTCAGCGTATGCGGGTCGCGAACGTCCGCGTCGCTCAGTCCCGTGCCCTCAAGCACCGCCGTAGCGCTCAGGCCGTGCGAGGCCAGGGTGTCGATCAGGGTGGCGATCTTGTACGGCGCGAAGGTCTTCTGATTGGGAAGCGGGCGCGGCAGCAGCGGACCGACCGTCGGCGCGTGGCCGGTCACCGATCCCGGCGGGGCGGGGTCGCGTCCTGGCGTCATGACATTCGTCTCGCGGCAACTTTGACCGGCAAAGACATATATGTGTCCGCCAAAGACCTCAAATCTCGGGCCGGCTTTCCTATTGTGACGTCACAGCCGGCGCAGATCGGCCGCGTAGGGAAGGACGTCACGTGACAGGGACCAACGCCGCGACGGCGCGCGGCTCGACGGTGAGACTGGCGCTTACCTCGTCCGTGGCCGCGGGCGTCGAATGGTACGATTTCTTCGTCTACGGGACAGCAGCGGCGCTGGTCTTTCCGCACGTCTTCTTCTCGCCCGGCCTGTCGCCGCTCGTGGCTCAGCTGGCCGCCTTCAGCACGTTTGCTGTGGGCTTCATCGCCAGGCCGCTCGGCGGCGTCGTTTTCGGGCATTTCGGCGATCTGCACGGGCGCAAGACCACCCTGGTGGCGGCGCTGATGATTATGGGCGTTTCCACGCTGCTCGTCGGCCTGCTGCCGACCTATTCGGCGGTGGGGATGTGGGCGCCCCTGATGCTGATCGCCCTGCGCTTCGTGCAGGGGTTCGCGGTCGGCGGGCAGTGGGGTGCGGCGGCGCTGATCGCCATCGAGAACGCGCCTGACGGTCGTCGCGGCCTGTTCGGCAGCTTCGTCCAGATCGGCGTCCCGTCCGGCGTGATCCTGGCCAATGTCGCCTTCATGCTCTCCGACGGGACAATGGACCGCGCGGCCTTCGAGGCGTGGGGCTGGCGGATTCCCTTCCTGCTGAGCGTCGTCGTGGTCAGCCTGGCCTTCTACGTGAACACGCGGATGCACGAGTCCCGCGAGTTCGTGGCGGCCGCGGCCAAGCGGGCGGAGAGCGCAGCGCCGGAGGCCCGGCGAGGCTCGCCGATCCTCCAGGTCATCGCGTCCAGCTGGCGGCGAATCCTCTTGGCAGGCGGGGCCTTCATCGCCAGCAACGCCTGCTTCTACGTCATCATCACCTGGGTGATCTCGTACGGGACGACGCAGCTCGGATTGTCGCGCGAGCTCATCCTGGGCGGCGTGATGTTCGGCAGCGTCTGCATGATCCCGGCGCTCCTGCTCGTCGCCGCCGCGTCTGACCGGTACGGCCGCTACGGCCTGTTCAGGCTGGGTTGCATGACGACCGGCCTGTGGTCGTTCGCCTTTTTCCCGCTGCTGGAATCGGGCACGCCGCTCGGCGTCGGCGCCGCCATTGCGGTCGGTCTGTGCTGTGTCGCCATGATGTATGGCCCGCAGGCGGCGCTGTTCGCCGAGCTGTTCCCGGCTGAGCTGCGGTATTCGGGAGCGTCGCTGGGCTACCAGATTGGCGTCCTGCTGGGCGGCGGCTTCGCGCCCATGATCGCCACGGCCCTGTTCGCCGGATCGCAGAACAGTCTGAGCGTGGGCGGCTACATGGCCGTGACCTGCCTCGTATCGCTGGTCTGCGTGTCCTGGCTGCATGGCCACCGCGAGGCCAGCGAACCCGTCACTTCCGTCAGAACAAGCCGTCGGCGCGGCGATTGAGAGTTCGCGGTCGGCAGGCCGCCAAACCACAGGGACCGAAGCCACAGACTTCGGACTGCAGCGATCGAACGATCGAGGGAGGGTAAGAGAATGAAGCGCAATTTGAGCCACCGAGCGGGCATGCTGGCCACTGGCGTCGCGGCTCTGTTGGGGGGCGCGGCCCTGCCGGCGATGGCCTGGGCCCAGGGCCAGCCGGACAAGAATGCCCTGGAGGAAGTCGTCGTCACGGCGGAGAAGCGGGCGGAGGGCCTGCAGAATATCCCCATCGCCATCACGGCGGTGACCGCCGCAACGCTGGAGAAGGCCGGCATCAGGGAAGTGGGCGACCTTGTCCAGCTGACGCCCAGCCTGCAGTTCGGCACCAAGTCCACCAACGTCTTCATCGCCATGCGTGGCATCGGCCAGGCGGGTCAGGACATCGGCAGCCAGTCGGGGGTGACGGTGTCTCTGGACGGCGTTCCGCTGCTCAACCACTTCATGATGAACCCGTCCTTCATGGACATCGAACGCGTGGAAGTCCTGCGCGGCCCACAGGGCACGATCGCCGGCCGCAACGCCACGGGGGGCGCCATCAACATCTACAGCAAGGGACCGGCCCGCGACGACGATGGCAGCCTCGTCTTCACGGCCGGCAACCGCTCGCGACTTGGTCTGAAAGGGCACGTCAACAAGGTGTTCTCTGACCAGCTTGCGGGGCGCCTCGCGTTCCAACGGGAGGAGGCCAAGGGCTGGCTCAAGAATGACTTCATCGGCAAGCGCAACGACGACACCGACGTTGCGCAGGTGCGCGGCCAGCTGCTGTTCACGCCGACAGAGGCGTTCAGCGTCCGCGCCCTGCTCGAATACACCAAGGACCGCAGCGATCCCGGCTTCAGCCAGATCCTACGCCGCGCCGATCCAGCCCGGCCGACGGTCCCGGAACTGCCGACCTACGCCTTCCCGCGCAACGACCCAAAGAACCTGACCTTCTACTTCAACGAGCCGAATCACCGGGACGTGGAGGATGTTCGGGCGACGGCGGTGGCCACTTGGAACATCGCGCCGAACGTGACCTTGACGTCGACCACGGGCTTCATCGATCACGACATCGACCTCACGGACCTGGACGTCGACGCCACGCCGGCGAACAGCTCGCGCTTCGACCTGATCGGCCTCTACGCCAAGCAGGTGACACAGGAGTTCACGCTGACGGCCGACCTCAGCGAGCGAGCGGACCTGGTGGCAGGCGCCTTCTACATGCGCGGCGATAGCAGCGAGCCGCTCTACCTCAGCCTCGCCACCTTCAAGAACTATCTCGTCTACCTGCCCGAGGAGACGCTGAAGTCGTACGCAGCCTACGCGCAGTTCCGGTATCAGATCACCGACCAGCTCCGCGCCACAGTCGGCGGGCGATACACGACCGATGACAAGTCCTATCAGATGGACTCCTCCGTCGGCGGCGCGCCGCGCCTGAGTTCGGACTCTGGCAAGTTCAGCGCGTTCACGCCGCGCGTCGTCCTCGACTACACGCCCACGGACGACACCCTCATCTACGCCAGCGTCTCGCGCGGCTTCAAATCGGGCGGCTTCAATACGCTGGGCGACGTCTCGCTGCCGGTAAACCGCTTCAATCCAGAGTACGTCTGGAACTATGAGGCTGGTCTGAAGGCCATGATGTTCGACCGCAAGCTGCGGATGGGACTGACCGGCTTCTACGCCGATTACACCAACCTGCAGCAGACCGTGTTCCGGCTGAACGACGCGACACAGGTCCGCTTCCCGCGGGTGGAGAATTCGACGGCGGCGAAGATCAAGGGCGTGGAATTCGAGGCTGAAGCCAACCCCGTTCGTGGTGTGCGGCTGACCGGCGCGGTCACCTACCTCGACGCCAAGTTCGGCTTCTTCTGCAACAACGATCCGCTGTACCCGACCGCGCCCACGTCGCCATCCTGCATCGGCGCGACACGGGACGGCGCGCCACTCCCGGCCGGGGCGGTTCAGCTGCGTGGCAACTCCCTGACCCAGGCGCCGGAGTGGCAGTACAACGTCTCCGCCCAGTACACCTTACCCGTCTCTGACACCGTGAACCTGACGGGGCGGGCGGATTACAAGTGGCAAAGCCGGACTTACTTCGACATCTACAACAATCGGCAGAACTCTCAGGGCGCCTATGGCCTGCTGAACCTCTCGGTCGAGGTCGCGGCGCAGGACCGCGCCTGGTCGGTGCTGGCCTGGGTGCGCAACGCGGCTGACAAGCGCTACGTCAGCCAGGGGTCCGCGGGATCGGGCGCCAATGCGGCGGTCACCGGCTCCATGGGCATGCCTCGAATGTTTGGCGTCACGCTGAGCCGCTACTTCCAGTAGCCCGACTGAATGAGCTCCGCCTCCTCGCGGCTGAGCTTACGGCCCTCCGCTTGACGGTTGGCTCTGTGGGTGTGGGCGGCGGCCCGCACCCACTGCTCCTGCCCGCCGCCGAGGCGCACTTCCACGGAATCTTGCCATGCCGGGCCACAAGGCCGACCCCATTCCCCAGCTCGCGCTCTATCGGGACTGGCTGGAGCGCGAATACCGTCTCGCGTTCCGGGACTACGAGTCGCTGTGGAGCTGGTCTACGACCGAGCCTGCCGCCTTCTGGGAGAGCATCTGGGCCTATGGCGGCATGCAGTCGCCGTCGCCCTACCGCGCGGTGGTGCGTGGCGAGATGCCCGATGCCGCCTGGTTCGAAGGCGCCCAGGTCAACTATGCCCGCCAGGTCTTCCGCCACGCGGAGCTGGCGCAGGCCGCGCGGCAGCCGGCGATCGTGGCGGAGGACGAGACGGGCCGTGTCGTCGAGGTGAGCTGGGCGGAGCTTCGCAGGCGCACCGCTTCGCTCGCCCTTGAGCTTCGCCGCATCGGCGTCGGACGAGGGGACCGGGTGGCGGCCTACCTGCCGAACGCGCCCGAGGCGGTGGTCGCCATGCTGGCCTGCGCCAGTCTGGGCGCGGTCTGGACCTTGTGCTCTCCGGACATGGGAACGCCCGCTGTCCTCGACCGCTTCCGCCAGGTATCGCCCAAGGCGCTGATCGCGATCGACGGCGTCTACTACGGGGGCCGGCCGCGCGACCGCGCCGCGACGGTGCAGGACATCCGCCGCGGCCTGCCGAGCCTGCAGGCGCTGTTCGTCATCCGCGCGGGACATGGCGACGCCGAGATCGACGGCGCCATAGATTTCGCGGTCGCCCAGGCGCGCGACGATGGCGAGGTCGCAAGCTTCGAGCCGGAGTGGCTACCGTTCGCTCATCCCTTATGGATCCTCTACTCCAGCGGCACGACGGGCCTGCCCAAGGCTCTCGTTCATGGGCATGGCGGCGTCCTGCTCGCCGCCTACGTCGGCAACATGCACCTCGACCTTGGGCCGAGCTACGCGCCCAATACGTTGGGAGAGCGGTTCCACTGGTATAGCGCCACCGGCTGGGTGATGTGGAACCAGCAGGTCGGCGGTCTCTTGAGCGGGACGACCATCTGTCTCTTCGATGGCTCGCCGGGCGGCGGCAGGGGCGCGGCGGACTGGAGCCCACTCTGGCGCTTCGCAGCTCGCCACGGCGTGACGTGGTTCGGGGCCGGAGCGGCCTTCTTCATCAATTGCCGCAAGGCTGATTTGGCCCTCGGCGACCTGGGCGATCTCAGCGCCGTGCGGGCCCTGGGCAGCACCGGGTCGCCGCTGCCGCCCGAGGTCGAGGCCTGGGGCGGGGCGGCGTTCGCCGCCCTCGGGCGCCCAGGCATCTGGTGGTGCAACATCTCGGGCGGGACCGACATCGCCGCGGCCTTCCTGTCGGGCAACCGCGAGCTGCCCGCGACGCCCGGACGGCTGCAATGCCGACATCTTGGCGCGGCCGTCGAAGCCTGGGACGAGGTCGGCCAGTCCGTCGTGGGACAGGTTGGCGAACTCGTCTGCACGCGACCCTTCCCCAGCATGCCGCTGTTCTTCTGGGGCGATGAGGACGGCAGCCGCTATCGGGCGTCGTACTTCGCCGCGTGGCCCGGTGTCTGGCGGCACGGGGATTGGCTGCAGATCGATGCGGATGGCGGGTGCCGCATCAGCGGCCGCAGCGACGCGACGATCAACCGGAACGGCCTGCGGATGGGGACGGCGGAACTCTATTCCGCGGTTGAGCGGCTTCCGGACGTCGCGGACAGCCTGGTGATCGACCTCGAGGATGGGGCGGGCGGCAGTGCGCTGTTGATGTTCGTGGTTCCGGTGGAGGGGCGCGCGTTGGATGCCGTGCTGGAAGCCGACATGGCCGCTGCGATCCGCGAGGCGCTGTCGCCCCGCTTCGTGCCCGACGCCTTCATCGCGGCGCCCGGCGTCCCGCGCACCCTGTCCGGTAAGAAGCAGGAGCTGCCGGTGAAGCGTCTCTTCCAGGGTTGGCCGGTGGCCAAGGTGATCAATCTGGATGGGATCGAAAACCCCGATGTGGTTGGCTGGTACCAAGCCCAGGCCGAGGCCTGGCGGACGAAGGCCCCCACATGATCAGGCGAAGAGATCTTGCGGCGCTGGCCGTCACCACCGCCGGCGCGCCGGCTGGCGCCGTGGCGGAGGAGGAGGGGAAGGGGCGGCTGAAGCTGGATCGGCTGCGATCCGTCCACATCTCCGGCGAGGTGCGGGTCGGCGTCTACCTGCCGAACGGCTATCGGGCGCGGCCAGACACGCCTTATCCGCTGATGCTTCTGCTGCACGGTGGCGACGGATCCGAGAAGGATATCGCGCGCTTTGCCAACGTCATCGATCGCGCCATGGCGGAGGGGCGGATCGCACCCACCGTGATCGCGACGCCAGCGGCCCGACGCTCGCTCTACATGGACTATCGCGACGGCTCCGAACGGTGGGAAAGCTTTATCGTCCGCGACCTGCTCCCCCACCTGCGCGCGACCCTTCCAGTCGCTCAGAGCCGCGAACGAACCTTCGTGGGCGGATGGTCCATGGGCGGGCTCGGCAGTCTCCGGCTGGCCTTCAAGCATCCAGAGATCTTTGGCGCCGTCGCGGCCGTGGAGCCGGCGGTCGAACCGGCCCTCGCCTGGAGCGAGGTCGGCCCCCGCGTCAAATTCTGGCGATCCGACGAGATATACGAAAGCCTGTTCGGCGCGCCGGTCGACGCCGCCTATTGGGCCGAGAACAACCCCGCGACGATCGCCCGGCGTGATCCCAGGCGCCTGATCGATCTGGGCGTCTACATCGAGGTCGGCGACCAGGACATGCTTTACCTGAACGAGGGGGTCGAGTTCCTCCACAGGGTGCTGTTCGACGCCGGGATCGCGCACGAATACCGCCTGGTCCGGGGCGCCGACCATGTGGGCCCGTCGCTTGGGCCGCGCCTTACCGACGCGCTGGGCTTCATTGGCCGCCAGATCGATCCGCCCGCCTGGATCGACCGGCAGGTGAGCGAAGCGCGCGCCGTCATGGACGAGCGCAAGCGCGCCGCCGGCCTGACGACGCAGACCCAAGACCACCGCCGCATCCGAGGCTCATGAGATGAACCCTATTCGGCCGACCCGACGCACTCTCGCCTCCGCAGCGGGCCTCCTGGCGATGACGCTCGCGGCGCCGGCCGCAGCCGCCACGTGCGAGGCGCTCAACGACGTCAGGCTTCCCAACACCGTGATCAAGAGCGCCGACGTGACGCCCGCGGGCGGGTTCGCCGGAATGGGTGCGGTCCGGACGCCGGACCTGCCGGCATTCTGCCGGGTGGTGGCCTCGGTGAGCACTGGCCCCGGCTCGGATGTCGGCGTGGAGATATGGCTGCCGCTCAGCAGCTGGCAGGGTGTCTTTCATGGCAATGGCAACGGTGGTTTCGGCGGCGTCCTGGCCGCTGGCTACGGCCCTATGACGGCGGGCCTGCGACGCGGCTACGCCACGGCCGTCACCGACACGGGAACGGCGCCGGCGACACCGCTGGAAGGCGACGCGCTGATCGGGCAGCCTCAGAAGTGGCGCGATTGGGGGCACCGCTCTACGCACGCGATGACGGTGACCGGCAAAGCCATCGCTGAGGCCTTCTATGGCGCGCCCGTGCGGCGCGCCTACTACACCGGCTGTTCGACAGGCGGACAGGAGGGGCTGATTGAGGCGCTCTACTATCCGCGGGACTACGACGGCATCCTCGTGGGTGCGCCGGTCATTAATCGGACCTGGGGCCATGCCGCCGTGTTGGCCAATGATCTCGCCGCCAATCTGCACCCAGGCCGTCGGCTTTCAGGGGTGAAGCTGCGGCTGCTCAGCAATGCGGCCCTCAAGGAGTGCGGCGGCGCCGGAAGCGGCCTCGTGAGCGACAGCTTCATCGGCGATCCGAAGGCCTGCAAGTTCGACCCCGCGGTTCTGCAGTGCCACGATAGCGATCTCGCCAACTGCCTTACGCCTGGCGAGGTGATGACGGCGCGGGCCTTCTATGCCGGCCCGACCGATCGGAAGGGGCGGCCGATGTTTTACGGCTGGCTGCCGGGCAGCGAGGCGACGGGTCTGTTCGACTGGAATTTCCTTCAGTCGCGTCCCAACGGACAGCCGCCCTTCGTCAGCCTCTTCAAGTGGGTGTTCGGTCGTGATTGGGACTGGTCGAAATTCCAGGTCGAAAGCGATATGGCCAAGGTCGACGCGGAGCTCGGGCCCATCGTCAACGACGCCACGCGCGGATCCCTGCGCGACTTCCGCGCCCGGGGCGGCAAGCTGATCATCTATCACGGCTGGGCCGACGCCCTGGTGCCGCCTGACCAGTCGGTGGCCTTCTATGACCGGGTGGCGCGGGAGGCGGGCGGCGTCGACGAGGCGCAGACCTTCGCGCGGCTGTTCATGGCGCCAGGGTTCTCGCACTGCGGCGGCGGCGAGGGGCCCGGGGTATTCAACGCGGCGAATGGTGGAGCGGTCCCACCGCCCTCGGCCAGCGCGCGGCACGACCTCTTCGCAGCGCTGACCGACTGGGTGGAAAAAGGTGCGGCGCCCAGCCAGGTGATCGCGACGCGCTATGTCGAGAACGCACCGGCCAAGGGCGTGGCCATGCAGCGGCCGCTGTGCGCCTATCCCGCCAGGGCATGGCGACGTGGCGACGGCGATGCGACGGACGCTGCAAGCTTCGTGTGCTCAATCAAGCGCCCATCGGGGAAATAGGCATGCTTTCGCGACGGGGCGCCGTCACCGGGCTAGGCCTCGCGGCGCTGGGCGGCCCGGCCTTCGCAGCGGGCGGCTATGGCGTGCGCCGACTGGTGGATCGGCCGATCATCGCGCCGGGCATGGATGGGCGGATGGGCTCGAACATCGAGGGCCCCTCGCTGATCGCCGCGCCGTCGTGGCTGCCGAACCGGCTCGGCCGCTACTACCTCTACTTCGCCGATCACAAGGGCGATTACATCCGGCTGGCCTATGCCGATGACCTGGAAGGGCCGTGGAAGGTCTATGCGCCCGGTACGCTTCACTTCGCCAAAGCCAAGCTGCCCGCGCACCTCGTCGGGACCCCCGAGGCCATCATGCGCCTCAAGGACTTGGCGCAGCGACGCGATCCCGTGGAGTTCGCCCATATCCCGACGCCGCTGGAGGACGCCAGCCTGCCCCATGTCGCTTCGCCCGACGTGCATGTGGACGAGGCCCACCGCCGGATCGTCATGTACTACCACGGGCTTGCCGAGTTCGGCGTCCAGCGTACACGCGTGGCGGTCTCCAGAGACGGCTTGAACTTCGAGGCGCTGGGCGGCCCGACGCTGGGGCCTGCCTACATGCGGGTGTTCGATCACCGAGGCTGGAAATACGCCATGGCGATGCCGGGACAATTCCTGCGCTCCAAGGACGGTCTCACGCCGTTCGAGGTCGGCACGACGTTGTTCAGGCCTGACCAACGGCACAGCGCCCTGTTGGTGCGCGGCGATACCCTTTACGTCTTCTGGACCCGTGTCGGCGACGCGCCCGAGCGAATCTACGCCTCGACGGTCGCGCTCACGCCCGACTGGAAGGCCTGGACGGCGAGCGAACCGGTCGAAGTCCTGCGGGCCAAGCGACCGTGGGAGGGCGGGGACTTGCCCGCCAGGCCGTCCCATCGCAGCGCCATCAACGCCGAGGTCAATCAGTTGCGCGATCCGGCGATCTTCGTTGAGTGCGGCCGAACGTTCCTCTTGTATGCCGTGAAGGGCGAGCGCGGTATCGGCATCGCCGAACTCTCGCTGCCATCGTAGGGGTGAGCCTCTGCAGTCCGGGAACCACAAAGGTCGGCTCCTAGCGTGATCCCGAAGGTCCGGTATTGGCGCCGAACAGTCCTCTGCCCCCGAGACGGTATCTGAGCCAGAGAGCGGACATCGCGAACCGCATGTGAGGGGGCGATGGCGGTCCTCACGGGCACGGCGGTTAAAGGTCCGCTGCCCGCACTGGTTCCCATGTCGCCTTTCTGGCGCAGCGCCGCCCTCTGCCGAGCGCCCGCAGCGCTTGATGTCACAGCAAGGATCTGCCGCGCGTCTTGGGATCAAAGCCTATGCCAGGAGATCCCATGCCGCGCTTGAACTGGTCCCATGTCGCCCCAGAGGGCGCCAAGGCGCTCTATGGCGTCCACCACTACGTGGTGAACCGCACGAGCCTCCCAGCGGAGCTGATTCACCTCGTGTTCCTTCGCGTGTCGCAGATCAACGGCTGCGCCCACTGCATCGATCTGCACAGCCGCGATCTGCGTAAGACCATGTCGGTCGACAAGATCGCGCTTGTGCCCGTCTGGGACGAAGTCGGGCAGCTCTTTTCCGAGATTGAGCGGGCTGCGCTCGCCTGGGCGGAGGAAGTGACCTGCGTGAGCGAAACTCATGCCTCGGACGAGGCCTACGCCGCGGCGTCAGCAGCGTTCCAACCGAAGGAACTTGTCGACCTCACAATCGCAATCGCCGCGATGAACGCCTTCAACCGATTGGGCGCGCCATTCCGAGTACCGGTCGCTGCTAGCGTCTGAGTCGTCTTGCGATCGGGCGTGGTCGGTGAGGCAGAGAGCCGCCGAAGGTCCGGTTATCGGTCCGATCCTGATGGCCGCTTGTGGCGCGTACTTCCGTCACCACGATATGCGCTCAGCCAGAGCGCGTCAGAGCCCAACGGGTCAGGTAGTCATATATCGCGTCAATATCCTCAACGGGCAGATGGCTGAAGCGCTTCCGTGCGGCCTCCGCCATGTCTTTGATATCGTGGCCCTCCAGCCCCTGGCCCCTGGATATCAAGGAGCGGAAGTCTTCCTTGGAATACGCCGTGACGGCGGCGAGATCGGGTGGATCGCCAGGCTGCGGAGGCGTGAAGCCGCGCAGGCTCGGGGCATGACACCCGGCGCAATAAGCCCGCGCCAGGTAACGGCCGCGCTCGTTCGGGGGCGTCGTGGGCTGCGGCGGATGCGCAAGGTCTGCAGCTAGCGTCGCAGACTCAGGCTTCACCTCGCCCGTGCGGACGAGCTCTTCAAAGGTCGGCGTTGTCTTGATGCGAGGATGTTGTGGGCCGGTTGGCGCAAGCGTGCGCAGAAACGCCAGCAGGTCTCGCAAATCGGCGTCCGACAGCACGGCATAGGGTGCGGCGTCCATATACCAGAGCCGAGAACCGTCAGGGCGTACGCCGGTTGTCAGGACCGTCCGGAACGCCGCGTCCGAGTAGAGGGGCAATGCGCGCGTCAGGTTGCTGGAATACAGAACCGCGACCTGATCGCTACGCGACACTTTGTGACCGGTGAAGTCAGCGCCGTGACAATCAGCGCATCCCAAGGCGCGGGCCAGGTCGCCACCTCGGGCGATCTGTTCGTTCTTATCGACGCTGCAGGCGGACAGACCAAGCCCCGCGATGGCGAGCGCTGAAGCCAGAAGACGTCTGATCGATGTACGCATATGCCCCCGACAACCGGAGCGTCGCGGGGTTCGCAGCGAATCGCAAGAGATGGGTAATGAGCCTGAACGTCCGCTCTGGGGTTCCGTCCCAAGTTCCGCAACTGGCGCACGCGCGACATATTAAATTCTTTGGCCGCCGGTCTGGCGTCGGCGTCTCTCGGACCGAACGCCGCAAACCTGTCCTCGCGAACTTGGCTTACGCCTACGAGCCTGCCGGCGTACTGAGTTTGCTTCGCCTCACCAAAGCGTGTCGCGCGGAGGCGTTGCCGTTTCAGACTCTGCGAGGGCTTGGCTCTCAGGAAAGTGCCGCGATAGCTCGACCTTGTTGTGGATGCCGAGCTTATCGTAAACGGTCGCCAGCTGGTTGCGGATGGTATGCTGGCTCACGCCAAGGCGTTCCGCGATCGCCGCCTGCGTGGCGCCGCTCGCGTAGAGCTGCGCCGCCCGGAGCTCTGCTGTTGTCAGCTGCGCCGTCGCCTCGGAGCCTATAAGGGTCAGCACGCACGACTGCGTGCTGCGAAGGACGCGCACATTCAGACTCCTGATGTAGGCGCTGTCGTCGGCTCGGGCCAACAAATCGCACAGCACGTCCGGCAGCCTTGGCCCGCGCCAGCCCGGAAACGCGGAGGCGATAACGGTGGCGAAGCCGTCGTCGGCCGCCTCTACGACGCCGTGATAGTCGGCGATCGCGCGGCCGCAGGCCGTGCGCTGCGTCTCCCCGGGCGGAAGGGGTATCTGCAGCATCTCCGACATCTGACGGTGCCGCCACGCGGCGATCATGTGCGGCAGAAGACGTTGGAACGCGTCGCGCTCGGTGTCCTTGAACGGTCGCGCCCGATCGTGGCCGTAGACGATGAGGTAATGCGACAGGCGCGTGATCGCATTGAACTGCGAGATGCCCATCACCTGCTCCATCCGGCCGCGGCGGCCGATGTCGCGGTAGACCTCGGACGCATAATAGTCGGCCATGTCACGCGTATCCTCGATCCGGTACGCGGTGCCCGGACGCGCGAGCGCCGCAACGCGCACCGTGTCGACGGCGGTGAAATGGCGGAGGTAGGCCGCGACGTCGACGGGGGCGCGGCGATGATACCAAAGGCTGTTTGTCTGGCTCGTCTCGTGAACGCCGGTGATCCAGATCGCGGAATCGAAGCCGATGGCAGGGCGCACCGTGTCGAACAGGTAGTCCTGGAACTGCGCCAGCGGATGATCGAAGACGCCGGCGTAGATCGCCGCGATGGCCTTATCGATCATCAAAGCGCCCCCTTACGCACGCGTACCGGCCCAACATCCGATCCAGGCTATGCCTCGAAAATGGGACGGTCCGCATAGTAAGTTCTTATCATGCCGACCTCGCGTCGCGCCGGCATTCTTCCTGTGACGTTCGCACTCACGATTTCACCCTGTCCGCCCTTTGGCCGGACAGGCCGTGTGGTTAGGAGGGATTCCAATGAAGATCAAATCCGCGGCGATCGGGGCGGTCGCGCTACTTACCCCGGGCCTGGCGCAGGCGACGCCCCTCACCTGGACGCTGAATAACGCCGTCTTCAGCGACGGCGGCGTGGCCACCGGCAGCTTCGTCTGGGACGCCGACACCCAGACGATCGGCGACTACGAGTTCAGCGTTTCGGGGGGCGACACCGACACGTTCCCCGCCGTCTCTTACGAGAGCGCGAGCGCTCCGGTCAATCCGTCGTACCAGGAGTTTTCCGACGGCCCGAACACGGTTCGCCTCTACCTGTTCATTCGCGACGCCAGCGCGACGCCGCGCGACTTCTACCTGTCCGTCGCCAACGAATTGACCGACGCGGGCGGCACGGTCGGACTGGACTTCGTCTCGGCGTTCGCGGCTGGCGAATGCTACAGTTGCGCGCCTTACCGCCCCTTCAAGAGCGGCACGGTGACGGCGCAGGGTATCACCGGTGGAGTGCCTGAGCCGGCCACCTGGGCGCTGATGGTGATGGGCTTCGGTTCCTTGGGGGGCGCATTGCGTCGGCGTCGCTCGAAGGACGCGATTGTCGCCTGAACACCGGTCACAGGCGGCGCCGCTCTCGGTCATAGCCGCTCGCATTTTTGACTGGGCCGCCTAGTTTCAAATCCAACTTACCTTTGCGGCAGCCTCCGCCCGGTAGACGACCCCGTACAAGCGGGCGCCCGCCCCAAGTGGATCGTCCTGAGGCTCCTTCTCCTTACGGGGAACTGGGTGGTCTATCGACACGGCGACGTCGCCACGACGATGTGGGCGGCGCTCTAGGCCACCGGCCCGGCCTATCTGACCGTGGCGGCGCGCGTGGCCACACTCGCGATGCCGCCCAAGCGCACTAAGACTCAGACAGGCAGCCCGGAGGTCCGCTATGAGTGGAGTTCCGCCATCGCCGCACGGCCAACAACCGGACTTCTTTCAGCGCGGCGCCGGGAATGTCCGCTCCACGGCCCGATCTCAAAGTCCGCTTGTGGCGCAAAGGAGCCCTGCTCAAGCTGGCTCCGGCGACGGAGACTCGGCCGGCGGCGCTCTAGAACAAGTTCCGAACTACGAAGTAAATCGCCTAGGCGCTGGGTCGGGGAACAGCAGCGAGCGGGTTTGGAGAGACAAACTCATCGTCGGGCGCAGGCATCGTTAGAATAGTGGTAGCGCGAATGGCTTGCCGCGCGCTGAGCTTCGGGCTCAATCAAGGTGCCTGGGAACGCATATTTGCGACCTATGGGAAAAATTCCCTTTCGATAAACATGATATATGTCATATAATTAGGTCGAATTTTCCATCCAGCACAACATCATGCGAGCGATCCGTTGGGGCGATCTTCCGAGACAGCCACAACATCATGGCGAAGATGGTGCTGGGGCTGTAGCCGCGGCTTTGAGAAACGACTGAACCCGGAGGCCCGGCGGTTCCCACCGCCGGGCTTTTGCCTATTTCGGCCCGACGAGGGCGTCGGCGAAGGCGTCGAAGCTGTCGAGCACCTTCGGATCGTCCTTCGCGATCTGGACGACCTGGCCGGGGATGAGCTTCAGGTGCTCCACCATCGCCGGGCCGCCGCCCTTGATCCGGGACTCACCGAACGCGCGGAAGATCTCGTACGCGCTGGCCTCGTAGGCCTTGAGGTCCAGGGGCGGGGCGCCCGGCCGGAGGGTGGCGACCGAGAGCTCGTAGAACCGATGCATGTGCGGATTGTCCACGAACTTCCGCGGGTCCTCGCCCTGGAGGTTGGCGCTCTGGCCGGCGGGCTGCGGCGAGCCGTGCTGGGCCTGGGCTGCCGTCGATGCGGCGGCGAGGGCGAGCAGGGCGGCGGCGAAGAGCTGGGCTGAGATTCGCATGATCGGCTCCGGGAACCTTGGCAGGACCGCCAAGTCTGGCATGATGTGAAAAATACCAGACATGATGTCAAAGATTCTTTCCATCGGAGCTGCGATGTCCTTCCGGGAAAAGTCCGCCTGGATCACCCTCGTCACCGTGGCGATCTGCTTCGGCGTCTATTTCGGCTCCATCGCCGTCGGCCGCGTGAGCCCGCGCGGCTTCGCCACCTTCCACTTCCTGCTGCTGTGCGTGGCGGCGCTGGTGGTGTTGCAGATCGGGGCGCATGCGGTAGCCGCGGCGATGGCGCCGAAGGACGCGCGGGCGCCGCGCGACGAGCGCGAGCGCCTCATCGCCTGGCGGGCGCAGAGCATCGGCTACCATGTGCTGATGGTGGGCGTGCTGGGCCTGGGCGCGCCGGGCCACTTCGGCCATCCGGTTCCCGACCTGCTCAACTTCGCGCTGCTGGACCTCGTGGTGGCGGCCATGGTGGTCGCCGTCGCGCAGATCGTGATGTACCGGCGCGGCGCCTGAGCATGGCCGTCCCGATCGCCAACCACATCCGCCGCCTGCGCTTCGCACACGGCGAAATGACCCAGAGCGAGCTGGCCGACCGCATCGGCATGACCCGGCAGACGATCGCCGCCATCGAGGCGGGGAAGTACTCTCCTTCGCTGGAAGCGGCGTTCCGCATCGCCCGGGTGTTCGGCGTCGGCGTGGAGGAGGTCTTCCAGTGGACCGAGTGAGCCGGCCTTCGTCCTTAAGGGACTCTAGCGGCCGGAGCCTGCCGTAGGCTCCTGCTCGGCGGGCGCCGTGCCCGGAACGGCGATCAGATCCTCGAGGAACAGGCTGGCGAGGGCCGAGCGCGAGCGCACGCCAGCCTTCTGGTAGACCCGCGCGAGCTGTGCGCGGACGGTGCCGGGCGCGGCGTTGCGCAGCCGGGCGATTTCGGCCACATCGCACCCCTTGAGCGCGAAGACCGCCACGTCGGCCTCGGCCGGGGTCAACCCCCATTCGCCCACGCGGACGCGGATGACCTCGGTCAGCGCCCCGGCCGCCACCGCGAGCGCGGCGCTCTTCCGGCGGCTGGCCGCCAGCAGGCGGCGGAGCTGCAGTACGCCGATCGCCACGCCGGCCAGGAGCGCCAGGGCCGCCACCGCCTCGATGAGCACATGGGGGCCCAGGCCTTCGAGGGCGACGTCGGCGGCGGCGTCGGCGACGAAGAACACCACCGCCACGGCCTGAAGCGCCACCACCGCGGCCACGATGGAGGCGCCAGGCTCGAGCTCGGACGACGGGCGGCGCGTCATGCCCCGTCGGACGGGCGCCGGCCGCCGGTGACCATCGCGGTCACCACCTGCCGGCCGCTGCGGCGCGTCTCGAAGGCGACGCCGAGGAGGTGCAGGGCCGCCAGCACGAACAGCAGGTTCGCCGCGACTTCGTGGATCTCGCCCATCGGTCCCTCTTCCCGCTCTTCGCCTTCGTCGGCGTCTGCGCGTTCGCCGCCTTCCGAACGTTCGCCCGCCTCGTGCTCGCGCGCTTCACCGGCCTCCTCCTCCTCCTGCAGCCTGGCCGGCGGACTGGCAAGGCCGTCGCTGCGGGAAGGGGTGGTCGCCTCGGCGGGCGAAGCGGGAGCGCCGGGCCAGCCTTTGGGCAGGCCGGTCATGCCGATGCCGGTGGCGATCACGACGGCCATCGTTCCCCACAACGCATAGACCATCAGCGCGCCCAGAGGATTGTGCGAGCGATGCGTGGTCGGCCGGCCCGCCGCGATGTCGCGCACGTGGCCGGCGGCCCGCCCGAGGCTGGGCGGGAACGATGCGAAGCGCGCCTCGCGCGGGCCGACAAAGCCCCACAGCCATCTCAGCAGCAGCAGGGCCGCGACGGCGTAGCCGACCGCCTGGTGGGCGGAGGAGCCTTCCTCGGTGACGAGGCCGTTGGCGACGATGCCGGCGGCGACGCCCCAGTGGGTGAGGCGCACGAGGGGATCCCAGCGGCCGGTCCGGCGTGTCGTCATGGTTCGTCTCCGTGAAATCGAGAGACCGAACCTCGGGGCGGGCCCGTCGGACCGCCATCGGCCGCGCGCTTATTCGGGCCCTGATAAGCGTGCGCTTACCGCCACGCGGGCGAGCCCCTTGCCCCGCCGCCCGGCTTTGCCCAGCGTCAAGGCGCGCGGACCGCCAGGATGGGAGGGGACGGCGACGGAGGGCCCATGACGATCGCCGGCATCGACGACCCCAGCGACCTGGCCGGCCTGTCGGAAGCCGAGGCGGCGCGGCGCCGTGCGCAGTTCGGCGCCAACGAGCTTCCGGCCCCGCGCCGCCGGCGCCTGGCGGCGATCGTCCTGGAAACGATGCGCGAGCCGTTGTTCCTGCTGATGTTCGGCGCGGCAGTCCTCTATCTCGCCCTGGGCGACCTGGGGGAGGGGGCGTTCCTGGTCGCGGCGGCCGCGGCGTCGGTGGCGCTGGTGATTGGGCAGGAGGCGCGCACGGAGCGGGCCCTGGCCGCGCTGCGCGAACTGGCCCAGCCGCAGGTGAGGGTGATCCGCGACGGCGAGGTGGCCGTGCGGCCGTCGCGCGACCTTGTGCCCGAAGACATCGTCCTGGTCGGCGAAGGCGACCGCGTCCCGGCGGACGGGCTGCTCGTAGCCGGCGACATCCTGAGCCTCGACGAGTCGGCGCTGACGGGCGAGTCGGCCCCGGTCGTGAAGCGACTGGCGGAGGCCGGGCAGGCGTTCGAGCCCGACGTCGAGCCGTTGTGGGACTCCACGCCGCACGTTTTCTGCGGCACGCTGGTGGTCCGCGGGCAGGGGGTGATGAAGGTCGCGCACACCGGCGGGCGCACGGCGCTCGGCCGGATCGGCGCGTCGCTGTCCGCCATCGCCCAGGAGCCGACGCCGCTGCAGAAGTCGGCCGAGCGGCTGGTGGCGCTGCTGGGCGGGGTGGCGCTGGCCTTCTGCCTGGTGATCGCGCTGGCCTACGGCGCCCTGCGGGGCGACTGGGTGGAGGGCGTCCTCTACGGCGTCACCGCCGCGATCGCCCTGGTGCCCGAAGAGTTCCCGATGGTGCTGGCCGTGTTCATGGCGCTGGGCGCCTGGCGGCTGGCGCGCGAACGGGTGCTGGTGCGGCGGAGCGCGGTGATCGAGGCGCTGGGCAGCGCCACGGTCCTGTGCGCCGACAAGACGGGCACCCTGACGCAGAACCGCATGGAGGTCGTGCGCCTGTGGCGGGAGGGGGCCGAGATCAGCCTCGACGACGCCGCCCAGGCCGGCGCTCCGGGCGCGCGCGATCTGCTGTGGCTCGGCGCGCTCGCCTCGGCCGTGCGGCCGGTGGATCCGATGGACAGCGCGATCCGCGCCCGCGCCGCCGCGCCGCCCGAAGGCGCGCCCACCGATCGGGACCCCGAACGCACCTGGCCGCTGCAGCCGGGGCTGCTGGCCATGACGCAGCTCTGGCGCCTGCCCGACGGCGGACGGCTCGCGGCGGCCAAGGGCGCGCCCGAGGCGATCATCGGCCTCTGCCGGATGGCGCCGCACGAGGCGGACGAGGTGATGGCGGCCGTGGGACGCCTCGCGGTCGCCGGCCTTCGCGTGCTCGCGGTGGCCTCCCACCGGACGACGCTCGACTTCCCAGATCGCCCGGAGGAGGTCGCGTTCGCGTTCGCCGGGCTGATCGGATTCCTGGACCCGCTGCGTGCCGACGTGCCGGCGGCGGTGGCCGAGGCCCGGGGCGCGGGCCTGCGGGTGGTGATGATCACCGGCGACCATCCGGCGACGGCGCTGGCCATCGCCCGGGCTGCGGGTCTCGACACCGGCGGGGGTGGGCTGGACGGCGCCGAGCTTTCGACCCTGCCGTTCCCGACGCTGCGGGAGAAGCTGCGCGAGGTGAACGTTTTCGCGCGGGTCGCGCCCGAGCAGAAGCTGCTGATCGTCGAGGCGCTGAAGGCTGACGGCGAGGTCGTGGCGATGACCGGCGACGGCGTCAACGACGCGCCGGCCCTGGAAGCGGCGCACATCGGCATCGCCATGGGCGGACGCGGCGTCGACGTGGCGCGGGAAGCGGCGGACCTCGTGCTGCTCGACGACGCCTTTCCGTCGATCGTCGCGGGGGTCCGGGCGGGGCGGCGAATCTTCGCCAACCTGCGGCGCGCCCTGATCTATGTCGCCGCCATCCACGTCCCCATCGCCGGGCTTGCGCTGGCCCCGATCCTGATCGGCGTCCCGCCGATCCTCTACCCCATGCACGTCGTGCTGCTGGAACTGGCCATCGACCCGATGTGCGCGCTCGCGTTCGAAGGTGAGCCGGGGGAAGCGGACGCTATGCGCCGCCCCCCGCGTCCGGCGGACGAGAGCCTGTTCGGCCTGCGCCAACTGGGCCTCGCCCTGGCGCAGGGCGCGAGCGTCCTCGGCTGCGCGCTGGGCCTCTATCTCTGGGCGCTGTCGGCCGGCCCCGAGGCGCAGGCGCGCGGCGCGGCGTTCATCGCGCTGGTGGTGGGCAACCTGGCCCTCGCCTTCACGGACTCGGCCGCGCGCGGCGGATCGCTCTTCGCCTGGCATCGGCTGGCCTATGGCCTGGTCGCCGCGCTGGCCCTCCTGGCGCTGACGGCAGGCCTGCTGCTGCCCGGGCTGCAGGCGATGTTCCGCATGGCGCTTCCGGATGCCGGCTTGCTCGGCGCGGCCGTCGGCGGAGCCATCGTCAGCGGGGCGTGGACACGCCTGCTGCGCGGGCGAGCGCCCAGCCGCCGTCAGGGCGGCGATAGCGCCCTGTAGAGCTCCAGGGCGCTGCGTTCGACCCAGCATTCCGAGAGCCGTCCGTCGCGCACGCTCCAGATGGCGATGCCGGTGAAGGCGATGGGCCGGCCGTCGGCGGGGAGGCCGAAGACGCCGGCGTTCGCGCCGCGCGTGATCCAGCGGGAGACGACGCGATCGCCGGCGGGGTTGGTGAAGACCTCCAGATGTTCGTTGGCGGCGCCGGCGATCGTAGCCTGCATGCCGGCGACCCAGTCCTTGAACGCGGCGCGGCCTTCGATGACCGTTCCGGCCGTGGTGATGCGGTAGTCCTCGGTCATCAGCTCGTCGATCGCATCGAGGTCGTGGGGCGGGGTCCAGACGCGGTGGAAGAACGCGCGGGCCAGGGTCTCGGCGAGAGGCTCCGTCATCGGGCGGCCTCCGGCGGGCGCACCCGCAGGACCGCCTCCGACACCGTGACGGCGCGGCCGCTCAGCACCACGCGTCCGCCCTCCAGGCGACCCGTGAGGTCGGCGCCGCGGCCCGGGTAGGCCTGTCGGAAGCGTATGGGGCTGCTGCCGAGCCGGGCCGCAAGGATGGGGGTGAGGATGGCGTGGAAGGAGCCGGTGGCCGGGTCTTCGCGGAAGCCGTAGCCGGGGGCGAAGAAGCGGTCGATGGCATCGAACCCGGCCGTGGCGGGGGCCAGGGCCGCCACGCCGACGTTGCCTTGCCCGCCGAGGTCCGCGGAGATGCGCCGCAGGTCCGAGAGACGGGGTTGAAGCCCGCCGATAACGCGCGGGTCGTTGTAGATGGCCACCAGGTATGGCGCCTGCCAGACCTCGTCCGGCTCGGCGCCGAGGGCCTCGCCGAGCCCTGCCGGCGTGGCGATCCGTTCGAACGGCGGGATCGGGAAGGACAGCTCGTAGCCGCCGTCGCCGGCGCGGGCCGTCACTTCGCCCGACGCGGTGTCGAACGCCAGGAGCCCGGCCGCGGAGCCCATCTCGGCAAGCAGCGCGTGGGCGCTGGCGAGGGTGGCGTGGCCGCACAGCGGGACCTCGGTCGAGGGCGTGAACCAGCGGATGCCGAAGCGGTCCGGCCGGTCCGTCCGGGCCAGGAACGCCGTCGCGCCCGCGTTGTTCTCAGCGGCCAGCCGCTGCATCCAGTCGTCGCTGGGCCAGGCGCCCATCGGCTCCAGCACACAGGCGGAGTTGCCCAGGAAGGGCTGGTCGGTGAAGGCGTCGATCGTCCACTGGCGCATCTGGAATTCCTTGGAGCGCTGGAGTTGTCGGTGGGGTCAGGAGCGGGGCAGGGCCGCCAGGACCTCGGAGATCGCGGCAGTGACCGACTCGGGCGCGTCGAGCTGGATGTAATGGCCGGTCCCGGGGACGACGCGATGACGCCCTGTCCGCGACAGGCGCGCGGTTTCCTGGTGGAGGGCTATGCCGGCGGCCTGGCTCGCCACGTCGAGCTGGTCTTGCCGGTCGAAGTCGCCGTGCGTCAGGACGACCAGTGGCTTGCGGCCGAAGGCGCCGCGCCGGAACAGACCCTCGTAGACCGGGTCGGCGCGCTCGTCCGCATAGACGCTGTTGGAGATCTCGGAGGCCTGCGCAGCCTGGTAGGCGGCGGTCGCCTGGATCCGGGCGCGGGCTGCCGCGACGTCCGGGCCGAGCTGCGGGCGCACGGGATCGGTGCAGCGGCGATAGGTTGGCGAGCCGGGATCGAGGGGCTTGTCCCGAGCGGCCTCGGCGCACCGGTCGTAGCGATCGGTCAGCCAGGCGAACATGGTCAGGTCGAGGAGCTCGGACCGCGCCGCGAGCGAAGGGCCGAACCGCCCGCGCAGGAGCATGCGGACCCGCTGGGCGGTCCGGTCCTCGGCGGGATCGATCAGCACCAGTCCCGCAACGTCTTCGGGATAGAGCGCGGCATAGAGCTTCGCGTCGAAGCCGCCCAGCGAGTGGCCCACCAGCACGAGCGGCGTCTTCAGCTTGGCGGCGGCGATGAGGGCGTGCAGGTCCTGGACGATGGCCAGGGGCGTGCGGGGCAGCGGGGCGGGGTCGCTGTAGCCCAGGCCGGCGCGGTCGTAGGCGCAGGCGCGCGCCTGCTGCGCCACCACGGGCTGTACGAGGGCCCAGACGTCGGACCAGTCGCTTCCGCCGGCCTCGAACAGGACGGTGCGCGGGCCGTCTCCCATGCAGAACAGGTTGAGCCGCCGCCCGCCCACGTCGACCGGCTCATGCGGCTGCGCGGACGCCCGGGCGAAATCGGCTGAGGGGGCGGTCTCCGCCGCTTCGGCGGACCATACGGGCCCGAGGAAGGCGACGGCCACGGCGACGAGGCATCGGTGGATCATTCGGGGGCGGATCATTCGGCGGCGGAGCTCCGGCTGGAGCGCGTGAGGCTGTCTCGCCGAGGCGGGACCGACCAGCGGCAAGCCGGCCAAAATCAGGGCCACATCGGCCATCGGTGTGGCGAAATCAGCTCGAATGACGGCGAGTTCGCCACTTTAAGCCGTCGCCGCGGACCCGTATGACCGGGTGACCCAAAGCGGAGCGGACCTTGCCAGCCACCACCGTCATCGCCCTCGAAGGCGCGCTCGCCTCCAGCGTGACCATCACCCTGGACGTGCTGGCGATGGCCAACCGCATCTGCCACGAGCGGGGTCGACAGGGCGTGTTCGACGTTCGCCTCGCGGGCTCGGGCGCGCAGGCCTTCCGTCCGTTCCTGGCGTTTCCCGAGGCGGCGCACGATGCGCCCGACCTGTTGGTGATCCCGGCCCAGGGCTTCTCGAAATCGCCGTCCTACGCCGACCGGCTGGCCGGGCCCGACGTCGCGGAGGCGCGGCGGATGGTCTTGGACGCCGCGACGTCGGGCGCGGACGTCACCAGTTCCTGCACCGGCGGCCTCCTGCTCGCCAGCACCGGCCTTCTCGATGGGCGGCGGGCGACCACGGCGTGGTGGCTGGCGCCGGTCTTCCGCGAGATGTTCCCCGAGGTCCGGCTCGACACCCGCGAATTGGTGCTGACGGACGGCCCGTTCACGACCGCGGGCGCGGCCATGGCCCAGATGGATCTCACGGTTGGCCTCGTCGCCCGGTACGCGGGGGGTGACATCGCCGACGCCTGCGCCCGGCGGATGGTGCTGGACGAGCGCCGCTCCCAGACGCCCTACCTGGCGCTCGGGCTGCTGGCGGCGGCGGACGAGTCCGTATCACGGGCCGCCGCCTACGCCCGAAGTCGGCTGATGGACCCGGTCGGCGTCAACGACCTGGCCGGCGCCGCCGGGCTGGCGCCTCGCACGTTCTCCCGGCGGGTCGTGCGGGCGACGGGCCTTTCCCCCGTGCAGTTCCTCCAGCGGCTACGGATGGAGCGGGCGGTGGAACTGATCGAGACGACGACGTTGCCGTTCGAGGCGGTGGCCTATCAGGTGGGCTATGCCGATCCCTCAGCGTTGCGCGGTATCCTGCGCCGCAGCCTCGGCGTGGGTCCCCGCGAGATCCGGGCCCGGGCGAGGCCGCAGGCGCCCGGCGCCTGAAGGGGCCGCCCGTCATGCGCGCGGGGCGGCGTACATCAGCGCTCGCACCTGCTCGACGCGTCGGGGTGCTGCGGCGCCGGCGGGGAGGCTCTCGC
The DNA here is from genome assembly GCF_024508875.1 of Phenylobacterium sp. GTDB lineage: Bacteria > Pseudomonadota > Alphaproteobacteria > Caulobacterales > Caulobacteraceae > Phenylobacterium. The sequence goes on along the minus strand of NZ_JANINU010000002.1, from coordinate 5,642 downwards.
AGGCCCGGGCGGCAAAGCCGCTGACCTGGGCGACGGCGAAGCTGACCCCGTAGAGGTTCCGCCGCGGCGGGACGCCGGGGATCGGCCGCGGATAGCCGGAGGCCAGGATGAGCGACGCATCGCCCACCTCCTTCACGGCGTAGCCCGAGCGCGGGCAGTCCCAGTCGACGTCGACGCCGATGACCTGCCGGAGGGAGCCGGGATAGCAGGCCTGGCCGTTCGCCTCCCGGGCCGCGACGACGACGACGCCGGCGGCGACCGCCTCCTCCACCACGGCGGCGAAGGCGTCGCGATGCGCCGCGTTGATCGAGCCGAGGCTGAGGTTGATGACGTCCGCTCGGCGCGCGATGGACCACCGCATGGCGGCGATGAGCGCGGCGGCGCTCGTCTTCAGCGCGTCGCGGAACACCCGTACCGGAAGGCAGAGCGCGTTCGGCGCTTTCTCCTGGAGAGCGGCCGTCACCGCCGTGCCGTGGCCGAGCCGGTCCAGCCAGACGTCGTCGCCCTCGACCACGGCGCCGTCGGGGAGGACCATGATTCCCGGGGCGAGCCGGGCGGCGTCGATGTGGTCATGTCCCGGGTGCACGCCGCTGTCGATCACCGCGACGACGACGCCCCGCCCGGAGAGGCCGGACAGGGGCTCATCCACAGGCGGCTTCCCGCACGCGCCGCGTCGTCGCCCGGCCGCCGTCCAGGGTTACGACGAGGTCGGCCATCTGCGCGAGGGCCGGCTTGTGCGTGATCACCACGATCGTGGCGTCGGGCAGGGCTTCGCGCAGCCCCCGGGCGACCAGCTTCTCCGTCTCGCCGTCCAGCGCCGAGGTGGGCTCGTCGAGGATGATGACGCTGGGCTTGCGCAGTAGGGCGCGTGCGAGGGCGACGCGCTGGCGTTCGCCGGCGGAGAGCGCCAGCCCCCGCTCGCCGGTCCGTGTCGCGAGGCCGTCCGGCAGGCGGGCCAGCAGGTCGCCGAGGCCGGCCATGCGCGCGGCCGCCTCGACCTGCTCCGGGCTCGCCTCCGGCAGGGCGAAGGCGATGTTGGCGGCGATGGTGTCGTTGAAGAGATAGGGCGACTGGTCCACCAGGATCAGCTCGCGCCGCAGGTCCGCCAGGCGCAGGTCGCGGACGTCGGCGCCGTCGATCACGATGCGGCCGGTCTGGGGGTCGAGATAGCGGACCATGAGGTCGGCCAGGGTCGACTTGCCCACGCCGCTGGGGCCGAGGATCGCGCAGAAGGCGCCGTGCGGGATCTCCAGGTCGACATCGACCAGCACCGGGTGGCGGTCGTAGCGCATGGAGACGCCCTCGAAGCGTATCCCCTGGCGCACCCGCTCGAAGCCCGAGGCGTCCGGCCGTTCGGTGACGTCGGCCGGTGTGTCGAACAGCTCGAAGATCCGGGCGAGCGAGACCCGCGTCGAGGCGAGGCCCGAGGTCAGGCCCATGAGCGTCTGGATGGGGGCGAACAGCCGGCCCTGGTAGGTCATGAAGGCGACCAGCGTGCCGATGGTCATCCGCCCGTCGATGATCATATAGCCGCCATAGAGAATGACGGCCGAGGTCGAGGCCGTCAGCAGGGCGCCGGGCAGCGCCCCGGCCATGAACGACGTCACCTGCATGCGCAGCATGGCCCGGACGAAGGCGTTGTTGCTGCGCTCGAAGCGACGAACCTCGTGTTCGCCGGCGCCCAGGGACGCGACCACGCGCATGCCCATCACCGTATCGACCAGCAGGCTGCCCAGGTCCGCGCCGCGCTCGCGCATCTCCCGCGTGATGAGCGTGAGCTTGTGCTGATAGTGCAGGAAGACCAGCACGCAGGCCGGGATGAGCACGACGCCGACGAGGAACAGCTTCCAGTCCAGCCAGAGCATCAGGCCGACGCTGCCGGCCAGCATCAGGACGTTGCTGAGCACCGAGAGCAGAGTGTCGGCGGTGACGCGCTGAACGTCGCTCACGTCGCTGTTCATCCGCGACATCAGATCGCCCAGCCGGAAGCCGCCGTAGAAGCGGGGCGACAGCGTCTGCAGGTGGCGCAGCAGGGCGACGCGGATGTCGAACAGCATGGCCGCGGACGAGGAGACGTAGCGGTAGCTGGCGAAGATGTTGAGCGCGTAGCCGGCGATGCCGAACGCCACCATCAGCAGGGCGATCTGGACCAGGGCGGTCATGTCGCGCGGGACCAGCGCCTTATCGATCAACAGCTTGGACAGATAGGGCTGCGCCAGGCTGAGCGATGTGCCGAGCAGGCTGACCACCAGCACGAGCAGCAGCGGCCGCAGGTAGGGGCGCAGGAACGGAAGGAGCCGGCCGTACGTCCGCCAGCTCGCCACCGGCGGCGGCGGGACGGACGGCGCGGCGGCCGGCGTGGGGGCGACAGGGTCGGTCAGGCGGCCGCTCCGCGGGCGACGAGGCGGAAGTCGTGCAGCTCGTAGCGCGGCTCGGGCATCCTCGCCAGCCGCGCCGTGCACCAGTCGAACCCTTCGGCCAGGCCCGCGAGCTGTGCGCGCCACCATTCGCCCTGCCCGCCGCTGGCGTAGAACTGGGCGCACAGGCGCAGATGGCGCCGCATCGCGGCGATCAGCATCGACTCGAAGTGCAGGCGCAGCGCCTCCGGGTCGCCGCCCTCGCGCATCGCGCCGATGACCGCGCAGGCCAGGATGGCCTCGCGCACGGCCTGGGCCGTGCCGTCGCCGCAGATCGGGTCAAAGGCGATGGCCGCCGAGCCGCAGGCCAGCCAGTCCGGCCCCTGGAGGCGGGTGAGCATGCGAGGGCTGGTCTCGAAGGCCGCGGAGGGCTCGCCGGCCAGCTCGACGCGGGGGGCGACGTGGCGGCTCTCCGCGAGCAGGACCGCGGCCGGCGCGCCGACGCAGAGCAGCCAGGCCGCGCCCGAGCCGGAGGGGATGAGGAACAGCCACCCGGCCTCGACGGCTTCGATCCAGCAGGCGGATCCTTCGGTCTCGTCGAGAAGGCGGACCTGGGCGGCGACCGTGCGCCGGGAGCCGAAAGTCCGCAGCTCGCCGGCGGGGAAGGGCTGGGCGGTTTGCAGGGTCAGCCAAGGGCGGCCGCCACGGCCCGGCGCGCCGCCCAGCGCCGCATCGAGATCGCCCTCCGATACGACGACGGCGCCGTGCGGCAGCGTGACCGGCTCGCGGGTTCCCCAGGCCACGACGCGGTGGGTGATGCGGGGCCTGTCCGCGAACAGCTCGGGTCGTTCGAACACGTTGCGCAACAGGTTCAGCGCGGTGTCGCTCAGGAGGATCGCCGGGACCGGCGCCCGCGCGCCCACGGTCTGGCTCGTCGCGATGCCGGCGCGGGTCAGCAGGTGCGCGCAGCAGTTCGCCGCGATCCCGCCGCCGCGGATCGCGACGGCCAAGTCTTGTCCGCTAGAGGCGCGCACGTCCGCCCGCCCCGACGCGACGACGCTCACCGGATGACGACCATTCCCGACATCGTGGTGTCATGGGTCAGCTCCCAATCCGCCTCCGGCTTCAGCGTCTTGGCGTCGTAGACCGCGACGTCGAAGCCCGCGCCGTAGATGTAGAGCTTCCGGCCATCGCCCGAAATGTTGAAGTAGAAGCGCCGGCGGCAGGGGAATTCCGACTTGTCGAGCGCCTTGTTGTTCTTGAGGTCGAAGCGCCAGAATTCGCAGCGCTGGTTGCCCAGGTCGCCGTTGATCGCGACGGTGTAACCCTCCTTGCCGTCGGGCGAGACCTCCAGGCCCGACAGCGCCTTGGGCGAGGGGCCGATGGGCGTGAAGCTGAACTGGCGGGTGTCGAGATCGAGCCGCGCGATCCCGAACGTCTTGCTGTGGATGTACGGGTCCTCGGTCTCGAACAGCGAGACGAACTGGCCCGGCGTCTGCAGACGCTCAAGGCCGCCGCCGAAGCTGATGTCCTGCATGCCCGGGAAGTCAGGCTTGCCCAGATCGATGTGGTCGACGGTCTTCAGGTCGGCCGTGTTCACGACGATGATCTTGTCGCGGAACACGTACAGCGTCTTGCCGTCGGGCGAGAGCATCAGGTTGCCGCGGTAGCTGAACTTCTGGTCGTCGGCGTCGAGGTCGGCGGTCCGCACGACCTGCTTCGTCTGCAGGTCGACGACCATGAACTGCGGCTTGCCGACCCGATAGGAGTCGATGGTCTTCTCGATCCGCGTGCCCAGGATGTAGAAGTAGCGGCCCGTGCGGTCGGGGACGCCGCCGTTGAAGCGGTAGCGGACGGTCGGCGTGTTCAGGCTGAAGCTGCTGACGACCTTGCGGGTCGCCACGTCCACGACCTCGATCCCGCTGGTGGTGATGGTGGTCACGTAGAGCAGCTTGCGGTCGTCGGAGAGCCGCATGCTCATCGGCAGGCCGGTCTTGAGGTCGATCTCCTGGGTGACCGCGCCCTTGGCCTCGTCGATGACCATGAGCTGGCTGGGATAGCCCCCCAGGAACATGGTTCCCGCCTGCGCCGGGCTCAGTGCGGCGGCGGCCGAACACATGGCGATGAAACCTAGCCACAGCGTCTTCATGCGACGGGCTCTTCCTCGAATTTGGGACGGGAGGTGCGGAGGGGTCAGGGGAAGACCAGATCCAACTTGCGCCAGTCCTTCGTGGCGATGGCGCAGTTGCTGGCCCAGTCGGGCGAATAGTTGACGTGGTCGGCCACCTGCACCGGCCAGAAGCAGGTGACGTAGCAGTCGTAGATGTCGCGCTCGACCGGCTGGCAGAGGCCTGCCGTGCCGCCGCCCGCATCGACTTCCCAACCGGGCGAGAACGAGAGCGTGCAGCCCATGGGCACGTGCGGCTTGGGCTTGGCGTCCGGCTGCTGCTGGAGGGCCACGACGTCTTCCTCGGTCAGCGACGCGGCCTGGTCGATCCGCTCCGCCTTTTTGTTGATCGGCCGAAGATGCTTCATGACAGGGCCTTCCGTTCAGCGAAGCGTTCGAGGAACTGCGGGTTCTGCGCGCTCACCGCGCCGTAGATGCGCAGGCAGGTGTCCGTCCATTGGCGGATCCAGTCGCAGTAGTGGAGATTGGCGTGGCCGGTGTCGCCGTAGCGGACGAAGGCCTCGTGGTGGCAGCCTCCCGCGCAAAGCGGCCGGGCCCAGCAGGTCTGGCACTCGTACTTCGCGCTGACGTGGCCGCGCGCCAGGAAGTCCTCGCGCTTGCCCGAGTCGACGCCGGTGGAGACGTGTCCGAGGGTGTGGGTGTCGGCGTCGGTGAACCGGTGGCAGGGCGAGAGGTCGCCCGACGGGCTCACGCCCAGCAGGCCGAGACCGGCGCCGCACGGGTGGGACTTGTTCACCCCCTGGATCAGCTCGCCGATCGTCTCGCTGACGTTCGAGAAGCCGTGCCGCTGGCCCCGCAGCGCATATTCCAGCCACTCGTCGGCGAGCTGGTGGAATTCGGCGAGCACGCCGTCCATCGCCGCGTCATCGATCGCATAGGCCTGGTCGCCGTTGCTGGTGACCGGCGCGAAGCCCACCTCGTCGAAGCCGAGGTCGTCCTTCAGGTGGCGGTAGATGCGCACCACGTCGGTGACGCCGTCGGTGAGCGTGACCCGGGCGGTGATCGCGCGGGTGTTGTGCCGGGAGATCAGCTTGCGCAGCTTCGGCTCGATGATGCGGTAGGTGCCGCGGCCGCGCTTGTCGACGCGGCGCAGGTCC
>NZ_JANINU010000001.1 GCF_024508875.1 Phenylobacterium sp. | reverse complement strand
GCGTCGGCGGCGAGCACCGCCGCCTGGCGCGCGGGCCCCGGCGCGCCGGTCGCGGGGTCGGTCAGGTGCGATCGCACCGCGCCGTCGACCAGGCGGTCGCGCATTCCGGGGCCGCTCACCGCCAGCGCGCCATTCGACACGCGCACCACCGCGGCCGGCGCCGCGTTGTCGGCGAGGTTCGCCGGGTCGGCCACGCCCAGGCTCCAGGCGCGGTCGCCGAAGCAGGCGATGTCGCCGCCGATGTCGATCATCATCGCTCGCGCGCAGGGGGCGGCGCGGCGGGCCGCGGAGAGGGCGGCGTCGATCACATAGCCCTTGGCCAGCCCGTCCACCGCGAACGTGACGCCTTCCGGCCGCGAGACGGTCCGGGTGGCCCGGTCCAGCCCGACGTCCGCCGCCTCTGCGTGGGCCACGGCGGCGCAGATCGCCTCCGCCTCCCCGAGCCCCTCGGCGACGCCCAGCCGCGCGCTGAACGCGCCGCCCGTCCGCGTCCGCCAGGACTCGCAGGCGGACAGGACGGCGAAGAGGTCGGGCGACACCCGGCGCTCGGCGGCCCGGTTCAGGGCCGAGAGTTCGCTGTCCGCGCGCCAGCCGCTCAGCACCCGGTCCAGCCGCGCGATCTCGCTCGCCGCCGCCGCGAACGCGAACTCTGCCTCCGCCCGGGAGCCCCCCTCGACGGCCATGTCGAAGGACGTGCCCAGAACGTGGTCCAAGTGGAACGACCAGGTCTCGCTCGCCGCTGCGCTGGGGGCCGAGACGCTGGCCAGAAGGGCGGAAACGGCGAGAAGCGACGACATGACGGCTCCGAACAGATGCTGGGCGTTCGTGCGCCCCAAAACCACGACGGCCCTTGTATGTGCGAATGGTTCGCATTAGCAAGGCATGGCTCAGGTGGAGATGTGAAAATGCATCGGGTGGCGGGTTTCGCGGGCGTTCTCGGCGCGCTTCTGGTCGCTCAGGCGGCGCAGGCGGCGCACATGCCGTACATCAAGCCCACCACCTTCGGACCCAAGCGCGACTTCGTCACGCTGGAGTCGGGCATGGCCGCCGACCACTTCTTCGCCATGGATTTCCCGATCCGCGGCGAGGGCGACTACTGGGTCACCGGGCCCGACGGCGAGCCGGTCAAGGCGACCGGCGTCGTCAACACCAGGGAGTTCACGGTGGTCGAGGCGGCCTTGCCCGCGGCCGGCACCTATCGCATCACCACCGGGGAACGCCCCGGGCGCGCAGCCAAGTGGGCCAAGGTCGACGGCGAATGGAAGATGGTCCGCCCGGCCGGCGGCCCAAGCCGCCCGGAGGCGCCGCGCTCCGAAGGCGCCCGTCCGACCGGTCCGGGTGGAGTTGCGCCTCCCGGTGGCGGGGGGCGCGGCATCGAGGAGGCGGCGGTGCCGGCCGGAGCCGAGACCATGAACGCTGTCTCCTACCTGCGCGCCGAGACCTACGTCACGCGCGGCGCTCCCGACCGAGGCGCCCTGAAGCCGACCGGCAAGGGCTTCGAGGCCGAACTCATCACCCATCCCAACGAAATCTTCGCGGGAGAGCCCGTCAAGCTGCGCTTCCTCAATGACGGCCAACCGGTCGGCAACGTCGCCTACGCCGTCTATCGCGGCGGCGACTTCTATGAAGAGAAGCGCTACACGAACGCGGCCCGATCGGGGGCGGATGGAGCGGCCTCCCTCAAGATCGAGGAGGCTGGCGTCTACGTCCTCGTCGCCACTTGGCCCGGTCGCGTGGAGGGCCATCCCATGGTCCCGGTCGCCAAGACCACCACCTACAGCCTGACCTTCGAGGTCTCGCGATAGCCTGGCCGCCGACGCTTCCGCATCGGCGCCTTTCCCAGGCTCAAGACACACCCTATTCCTCGGCGTCACACTGTTACGGTCGCCGATGCTTTGCCGCCTACTCTACGTCAGCCGCCTCTCCGACGCCGGCGCCTCGCGGATCACGAGCACGATGCAGGACATCCTGATCGTCTCGGCGCTGCGCAACCGCGAGGACGCCATCACCGGCTTCCTCCTCGGGGACGGCGAGCGGTTCGTGCAGGTGCTGGAAGGGCCCGACCTGCGCGTCACCGCCTGCTACGAGCGGATCCTTAAGGATGCCCGGCATGAGGACGTCAGGCTGCGCCTGCTGGTCGGCATCGACGAGCGGCGCTTCTCCCGCTGGTCGATGTGCGGCCTCTACCTCTCGGACCTCGACGACACGGTGCTGAGCCCGCCGGACATCGGGTTCGACGTCGGCGGAGCCGGAGCAGGCGCCCTGCTCCAGCACCTCGAAGGCGTCGCGCTACGCCACGCCCACCGGCTCGACGCCCTGCACGAGCGCCTCATCGCCGCGTCGTGAGACCTATCGCGGCGTCATCCGGATGGCGCCGTCGAGGCGCACGTCCTCGCCGTTGAAGTAGCCGTTGGTGATCATCGTCTCGGCGAGCTGGGCATACTCCTCGGGCACGCCAAGGCGCTTCGGGAACGTCACCGACGCGGCCAGGCCCGCCTTCACGTGCTCGGGCGCGCGGCCCAGCAGCGGCGTGTCGAAGATGCCGGGCAGGATGGTGTTCACCCGGATGGCCTCGCTGGAAAGGTCACGGGCGATGGTCAGCGTCATGCCGACGATGCCGGCCTTGGAGGCCGTGTAGGCCACCTGCCCGATCTGGCCCTCCTCGGCGGCCACCGACGCAGTGTTGACGATGGCGCCGCGGTCGCCGTCCTCCAGCACGGGCAGGCTCAGCATCCCGGCCGCGCTCTTGGTGATGCAACGGAAGGTGCCGATCAGGTTCACCTGGATGATGCGCTCGAAGTTCTCGAGTGGGTATTCCTTGACCGCGCCCGTCTCCTTGTCGCGGCTCACCGTCTTGGCCCCGCCGCCGACGCCGGCGCAGTTGACGAGGATCCGTTCCTGGCCGTGGGCGGCGCGCGCCTTGGCGAAGGCGGCGTCCACGTCTTCCGACGATGTCACGTTCACCTGGCAGAAGACCCCGCCGATCTCCTTCGCGAGCGCTTCGCCCGTCTCGGGGTTGAGGTCGAAGATGGCCACCTTCACGCCGTGGCCGGCCAACCGCCGCGCGGTCGCCGCGCCCAGGCCCGAGGCGCCGCCGGTGATGACGGCCGAGATGGTGTTGTCGAGTTTCATGATCGCTCCGGAATGCAGTCGCCGAGCTTTGCCCGACCGCACCCAGCGTCAGGCAACCGCTACCAGACGTCGACGAACGACCGCGCCGCGCCCGGCGCCCGGGGCGGGCACGACTTGATGCCGCGCACGATCCAGTCGCGGGTCTCGGCGGGGTCGATGACAGCGTCGATCTCGTTGACCTGGGCCACGGAGATCGCCTTGCCGTTCTCGTACATGCGGCCGACCAGCTTCTGGAACAGCGCCTCGCGCGCCGCCGGATCGGGCTCGGCGTCCAGCTCCTTGCGGTAGCCGAGGCGCACGGCGCCCTCCAGGCCCATGGGCCCGAACTCAGCGGTCGGCCAGGCGATGGTGAAGGCCGAGGCCGAGAAGTCGCCGCCCGTCATGGCCTGGGCGCCCAGGCCGTAGCCCTTACGCAGCACTACGGCGAACAGCGGCACGGTCATGCCCGCCGCCGTCACGAACAGCCGCGAGCCGCGGCGGATGGCGGCGGTGGCCTCGCTGTCGGGGCCGACCATGAAGCCGGGCGTGTCGCACAGGCTCATCACCGGCACGCCGTAGGCGTCGCAGAGCTGCAGGAACCGGCCGCCCTTTTCGGCGCCTTCGCTGTCGATGGCGCCGCCCAGGTGGCGCGGGTCGTTGGCGATCAGGCCCAGCGGCCGGCCCTCGATCCGCAGGAAGCCGGTGATCATCCCCTTGCCGTAGCCGCCGCGCAGCTCGATCCACGTGCCGGTGTCGGCCAGGGTCTCGATGACCCGGCGCACATCGTAGGCCCGCACCCGGTTCTCGGGGATCAGATGGCGCAGCAGGCGTTGGTCCGGGCAGGTCCAATCGGCGACGTCGCCCTGGAAATAGCCCAGGAGCTGGCGCGCCGCGGCCGTCGCCGCGGCCTCGTCGGCCACCAGCAGGTCCAGCGCACCGTTGGCGTATTGCACGGCCGAGGGGCCGATCTCGTCCGGCGTGAAGACGCCCAGGCCGCCGCCCTCGATCATCGCCGGTCCGCCCAGGCCGATATTGGAATATTCGGTGGCGATGGTGATGTCGGCGCAGCCGAAGAACACCGCGTTGCCCGCGAAGCAGCGGCCCGAGTTGATCGAGATCCGCGGCGCGATCCCCGACAGGCGTGCGAAGGTCGTGAAGCTGGTGGTGTCCAGAGACGAGGCTGAGAGCCCGCCCACGTCCACGTCGCCAGGCCGCCCGCCGCCGCCTTCGGTGTACCAGATCACCGGCAGCTTCCAGTGCTCGGCGAATTCCAGGATGCGGTCGGTCTTCTTGTGGCTGAAGTGCCCTTGCGTGCCCGCGAGCACGGTGAAGTCGTAGGCGAGCGCCACGCAGCGCTGTCCGTTCACCTCGCCCACGCCGGTGACGATGCCGTCGGCCGGGGTGTTGACCTGCAGGTCCTCCACCGAGCGGCGGCGCTTCTGGGCGGCGATCGCCAGGGCGCCGTATTCCTTGAACGTTCCCGGATCGAACAGATCGTCGAGGTTCTCGCGGGCCGTGCGCTGGTTCGTCCGGCGGCGGCGCGCGATGGCGTCGGGACGGGCGGCGTCCAGGGTCAGCGCGTTGCGGGCCAGCACCTCGGCGAGATCCGGCCGCACGCGGTCCAGATCGACTTCTTCCGAGGCGACCGCCTGGGCGACCTCCTCGCCGGGCTCGATGAAGGCGAGGGGGGCGCCCTCGTCCAGGGTCTCGCCCACCGCCGCGGCCAGGCCGTGGACCACGCCGGCCACGGGGGCGGACACGACGTGCTGCATCTTCATGGCCTCCAGCACGGCCACCGGCTGGCCGGCGGCGATGGTGTCACCGGCCGCGACCTCCAGGCTGACGACCGTACCCCGCAGCGGAGCAGGCGCGGGCTTCGTGCCGGGCGGCGTCGCGACCTGAGTGCGGGCGGCGGCGCCAGCGTCCTCGGCGACCGGCGGCGGCGCGAGTTCGGCCGCCCGGGCCAGCAGCCCCGGTAGGTTCGCCTCGAGGAAGTTCGTATCGGCCCGGCCTCCGGCGAACTCGGGCCGTTCCAGCACGGCTCGGAGCAGCGGCAGGCTGGTAGGGGCGCCCTCGATCCGGAACTCGGCGGCGGCCCGCCCGGCACGGGTGGCGGCCGCGGCCAGGGTCGGCGCATGCACGATGATCTTGGCGAGGAGGGAGTCGAACGCCGGGTTCGTGCGATAGCCGCCGTAGCCGTAGCCGTCGACGCGCACGCCGGGTCCGCTGGGCGGCTCATAGCGGCCAAGCACGCCGCCGGCGCCGCTCGCGACCTGGCCGTCCGCCCCAAGGCTCTCCAGGTTGACGCGAAGCTGGATCGCGGCGCCCGAGACAGGCGGCGGGCCGGCCGCGACGCCCAGGTCCGCTAGGTTGCCGCCCGCGGCCAGGCCGATCTGGATCTGCACGAGGTCGAGGCCGGTCACCGCCTCCGTGACCGTGTGCTCCACCTGGAGGCGCGGATTGACCTCCATGAAGGCCACGGTCCGGCCGTCGCCGGCGTCGAGCAGGTATTCGAAGGTGGCGAGGCCGCGCAGGCGCGCCGCCGTCGCCATGCGGATCGAGGCCTCCTGAAGCTTCAGCCTCACCTCGGACGACAGCCCGATCGCCGGCGCCACCTCGATCAGCTTCTGTCGGCGCCGCTGGATCGAGCACTCGCGATCGTGGATGGCCACGGCCGATGTCCCGTCGCCGACGATCTGCACCTCGATGTGACGCGCCCGCGGGATCACCGCCTCGGCGTAGAGCCGTCCGTCGCCGAACGCGCCCTCGGCCTCGCGGACGCAGGCGTCATACGCCGCTGCCGGATCCTCGGCGGCCTCCACCAAGCGCATCCCGCGGCCGCCGCCGCCGGCCAGCGCCTTGATCATCACGGGTCCGGCGACGTCGGCCTGCAGCGCGCGCACCTCCTCCAGGGTAGCGGGGCCGGAGGTTCCCCGGGCGAGCGGCACGCCATGCTCGGCGGCGAAGGCGCGGGCCCGGGCCTTGTCGCCGAACAGCTCCAGCGCCTCGGGACTGGCGCCCACGAAGGTCAGGCCTGCCTTGGCGCAGGCGCGGGCGAAGACCGCGTTCTCCGACAGGAAGCCATAGCCCGGATGCACGGCGTCGCAGCGGGCGCCGACCGCAGCGGCCACCAGCGCGTCGACGTCGAGGTAGGCGCGCGGGCCGACACCCTTCAGCCCCACGGCCTCGTCGGCCAGCCGCACGTGCAGCGAGGTCGCGTCGTCCTGCGAATAGGCGGCCACCGTCGCGATCCCCAGATCGGCGGCGGCGCGGACGACCCGGATGGCGATCTCGCCCCGGTTGGCGATGAATAGGCGCTTCAGCCGCGCACCCGTTCGGCGAGAGGTCGGACTTGCATCGTCGCCATCATAGGCGCCCTGCCCCGACGGCCGGAACCCCTCGAATTGCCGGTATCGCGAACGCCGCTAGGCTGACGGCGACTCGTCCGGGTGGGCCCGCCATGTTGCTGTCGATCCTCGGCTTCCTGATGGTGGCCACCTTCATGACGCTGATCATGACCCGGCGGGTAGCCCCGCTGGTCGCGCTCATCGTCGTGCCCGTCCTGTTCGGAGCGCTCGCCGGCCAGGCGCCGGAGCTGGGCGAGATGATGCTCGCGGGCGTCACCAAGATCGCCCCCACCGCGGCGATGATCATGTTCGCGATCCTCTACTTCGGCCTGATGATCGACGCCGGCCTGTTCGATCCGGTGGTCCGACGGCTGCTCGCCGTCGTCCACGGTGATCCCGTGCGGGTCGTGGTGGGCACGGTGATCCTCGCGACCTTCGTCTCGCTCGATGGCGACGGCTCGACCACCTACATGGTCGCCTGCACGGCGCTGCTGCCGCTCTACCGGCGCCTCGGCCTGAACCCCTTGATCATGGCCTGCCTGATCATCCTGTGCAGCGGGATCATGAACCTGACGCCCTGGGGAGGGCCGACCGCGCGGGCCGCCGCGGCGCTGCAGCTTGAGCCCGCCGACCTGTTCCTGCCGATGATCCCGGCGATGGCCCTGGCGCTGGCGTGGCTGGTCCTCCTGGCCTGGCTCTACGGCCGGGCCGAACGGCGCCGCCTCGGGCGCCTCGAGCTGCCGGCGCCGCCCATTCCACGCGCGGTCCCCGGCGCCTGGAACGATCAGATCGCCGGCATATCCGACCTGACCCTGACCGAGGGCGGCCAGGTGACCGTCTCGACCGACCCCGCGGCCTGCCGCCCGCGCCTGCTCTGGGCGAATGCGGCGCTGACCGCGCTGCTGCTCGGCGTGCTGGTCGCCAGCGTGATGCCGCTGTCTGTGCTGTTCATGCTCGGCTTCGCGGTCGCGGCGCTGGTCAACTACCCACGGATGGAGGAGCTGAAGGCCCGTATCGCCAGCCACGCGCCGAACGTCCTGGCCATGGTGTCCCTGGTCTTCGCCGCCGGCGTCTTCACCGGCATCCTGTCCGGGACCGGAATGGTCGAGGCGATGCCGAAGAGCCTGCTCGCGCTCATCCCGCCGTCGATGGGTCCCTACCTCGCCCCGATCACCGCCGCCCTCAGCCTGCCAGGCACGTTCTTCGTCTCGAACGACGCGTTCTACTTCGGCGTGCTGCCCGTCCTGGCCGAGGCCGCGTCGCACTACGGGATCGGCAAGCCGGCGATCGGCGCGGCGGCCTTGGTGGGCCAGCCGTTCCACCTGCTCAGCCCCTTGGTGCCCTCGACCTGGTTGTTGGTGAGCCTCTCGGGCGTGGAGTTCGGCGACCACCAGCGCTTCACGATGCGCTGGGCGACCGCCACCTGCGTCGTGCTCGCCCTGGGTGCGATGCTGCTGGGCGTCTTCCCTCTGAGGGCGTGACGAGGCGATCGAGGGATGCTTCGCCATCCGAACGCCGCGAACCTCGCGAGGATGCGTCTTTCGGAACCGCCCGCCTTGCCGCAAGCTTTTTCGGCGGGACCGCCCCAAAAGCCCCGCACCGCGACGGACCGCCGATGACGCCGACCGACCCGCTCCACGAGATTCCGCCCGACGACGCCCGACGCGAGGTGCCGCCCAGCCTCGCGTCGGAACGCTTGGGCCCCGCCGCGGCGCGTCCCCGCGGCGGCGGCCTCGCCATCTTCGCCCTAGTGGCCGTCCTGCTCTTCGTCCTGCTGCTTCTGCTGTTCGGGCCGATCTCTCCGATCCCCTACCGCGGCTAGCCAAGTCGCCGGCGGGGGCGATCCGCCGGCGCTGGTGCGGGCGGCCGGGCTCGAACCGGCACTCTGTTTCCAGAAGCGGATTTTAAGTCCGCTGCGTCTACCAATTTCGCCACGCCCGCTTGGTCCTGGGGCGTACGACGTTTGCGCCGCACGCGTCCACCCGTTCGCGGACCTCGCGACTTCCTGAACTGTCGAAGCGTGGCCTTGCCGACATTGGCGGGGCATGATGGCGCATTCGAATCCTGGGAGGACGCGAGATGAACCGACTGAAGATCACCGCCGCCGTAGCCGCGCTGGCCATGGGCGTAGCGATGTCGGGCGGCGCCCACGCGCAGAGCCGTGGCCTGGGATCGCTGTTCTCCTGCGACGCGCAAGGCTCCGCGAACACGACGGGCGCCGTGGTTGGCGGACTGGTCGGCGCGCTGGCTGGCAGCCAGGTGAGCAAGAATGAGCGCGCCCTCGGCGCAGTGATCGGCGCCGGCGTCGGCGCGGCCATCGGCAACAGCATCGGCTGTCGCATGGACCGCAAGGCGCAACAGGACGCGCGCCAGGCCTTCCAGCGCGCGCTCGACACGGGCAAGGCCCAGAGCTGGTCGGACCCGAACACCGGCTCCAGCGGGCGGATCGTGGTGCTGGGCCCGGCCGCCCCGGGCGATGGCGGGTCGGGCGGCGGCTATCCCGGCCGCTGGCGCTTCGCCGAGGGCGTCACGCCGGCCGTGCGCGCGAGCAGTGCGGGTGGAACCTATGCCGCCAACGGTCGGATCAACGTGCGCGCCGCCCCAAGCAGCAACGCCGCCGTCGTCGACCGGCTGCGGGCCGACGAAGAGTTCGAGGTGGCGGGCGTGGTGGCCGGCGGCTGGCTGGCCATCGTCGAAGACGGCCTGATCCAGGGTTATGTGTCCCGCTCGGTGGCCCGGCCGGCGGACGCGGGCCTGGACGGCGGCTGCAAGCTGGTCGAGCAAACGGTGAACGAGCGTGGCCAGCCCAGCTACCGCGAACGGTTCAACGCCTGCCGCGACGGCTCAGGCGGTTGGAAGCTCACAGCGGTCTAGGGACGGGAAGCGGCGAAAATCTTCCGCCGTTCTTCGGGAACGCCTCCTTCGGCAGGTGGTTGAGCCGGTAGAGCTCTGCCGCCCGCCCAAGCGAGGATCCCCGATGTACGCCCTCCCCGACCTGCCCTACGGCTACGATGCGTTGGCCCCGTTCGTGTCGTCCGACACGCTGCATACGCACCACGACAAGCACCACAAGACCTACGTCGACAAAACGAACGACCTGGCGGCCAAGGCGGGGCTTGCGGGACGAGCGCTCGAGGACGTCGTGCGCGAAGCGCAGAAGGCCGGCGACAAGAAGCTGTTCAACAACGCCGCCCAGGCCTGGAACCACGCCTTCTTCTGGGAGAGCATGCGCCCGCCCGGCGGGGCGGCGGCCGCGGGCGATCTGCAAAACGCGATCCGCCAGGGGTTCGGTGACCTCGCCGCGCTCAAGGCCGCCTTCGTGGACGAGGGCGCCAACCACTTTGCGTCGGGCTGGGTCTGGATCGTCACCGGCTCGGACGGCCTGAAGGTGATCTCGACCCACGACGCCGACGACACCCTTGTCCGCGAGGGCGTCTTCCCGCTCCTGGTTTGCGACCTGTGGGAGCACGCCTACTACCTGGACTACAAGAATGACCGGAAGGCGTTCCTGGAGCGCTGGTTCGACAACATCGCCAACTGGGACTTCGCCGCCGCCCAACTGGCCGCTGCGAACGGCAGCGGCGAGGGCTTCCGCTATCCCGCGCCAAGAGGCGGCGGGACCGACGCCGGCAAGGGCGAGGCCCCGCGTCCGACCGCGTAGCGGCGACCTAGCGGTAGAAGATCCGCCGGGTCCACTTTTCAGAGTAGCGCCCGTTCTTGTAGCAGGCGCGTTCGCGGGCGACACAGCGAACGCCGTCGGCCGGGCTCCAGACCTCGTGCCGGTTCCAGTCGTCGTCGCGATCCTTGTCCTTGGAGCCCGCGACCAGCGCGCCGACCACAATGGCCCCCAGGACCAGGCCGGCGATCGCAGCGGTATTGTCCTTGCTCTTGTGCGAGACCTCGCTGACGTCGAGGTCGTACGCGTGGCCGGACCGATAGCTATAGGTGCACCCGAAGCTGAAGCGGGACTCTCCGCCGTTGCGATCGTCGAACTCGCCCTTGCCGGTGACCCGCGCCTCGTTGCGCCCGCTGTCGCTGACGTTCGTCGAGGTGAAGCGCACACCGCGCGCCTGCGGATATCGGTCCTGCACCTCGTAGGTGATCTCCCGGCTGCAGGCGTCCGCGGGGCTGCGCGACTGGGCGCTCGCCACACTGGGAATGTAGGCCGGCGCGGGCGCCAGGATCGCGCCGATGGCCAGATAGGTTGTGGCTCGCATGACTTGAGCTCCTGAGCGTCCCCCGACGGAAACTTGACCTTACAGCCTCGCCGCGCCAAGCCCAGCCCGCGATGATCCTCACCCTTTCCTGCGACGACCGCCCCGGCATTGTGGCGCGCGTCTCGGCCCTGCTCTTCGAGCGCGGCGCCAACATCCTCGACGCGCAGCAGTACGACGACCAGGAGACCGGCCGCTTCTTCATGCGGGTGGTGTTCGATCCGGGCGATGCCGGCGCCGACGCCTGGCGCGAGACGTTCGAGCCACTCGCCGCCGAGTACGCCATGACCTGGGCCCTGCGGGACCGCAAGGAACGCCGTAAGGTAATGATCCTGGCCTCGCAGCAGGACCACTGCCTGGCCGACCTGATCTGGCGCTGGCGGCAGGGCGAGCTGCCGATGGACATCAGTGCGGTGGTCTCGAACCATCCGGCCTCCACCTACCCGCACACCGACCTGCAGGGCATCGCTTTCCGTCACCTGCCGGTCACCGCCGAGACCAAGCCCCAGCAGGAAGCCCAGCTCTGGAAACTCATCCAGGAGACCGGGACCGAGCTGGTCGTGCTCGCGCGCTACATGCAGGTGCTGTCCGACGACCTGTGCCGGGCGCTCGCCGGGCGGGCGATCAACATCCACCACTCGTTCCTGCCGAGCTTCAAGGGCGCGCGGCCCTACCACCAGGCGCATGCCCGGGGCGTGAAGGTGATCGGCGCCACGGCCCACTACGTCACCGCCGACCTCGACGAGGGCCCGATCATCGAGCAGGACGTCGAGCGCATCAGCCACCGCGACACCCCCGCCAACCTGATCCGCAAGGGGCGCGACATCGAGCGCCGCGTACTGGCCCGCGCCGTCCGTTGGCACATCGAAGACCGCGTGCTCCTGAACGGACGCAAGACCGTGGTCTTCACCGACTGACGCCTGCTTGGCCTTAGGGGCTGAGGGGACCGGTCGCGCGTTCGACGGGGAACACGATCTCCACCCGCAGGCCGCTCGCAAGATATTCGACCTTGTGAGAGCCACGCAGGTCGCCCGCGGTGAGTCGGCGGATCAGCTTCATGCCAAAGCCCTCGGTCTCGCCGGGTTCGGTGGCGCCCGCGCCGGCTTCCTCCCAGACCAGCCGCACCACCCCCGGCTCGGGCTCCGTCCAAGTGACGGAGACGGCGCCTTCGCCGCGGAAGGCGCCGTACTTCGCTGCGTTGGTCGCCAGTTCGTGGGTGATGAGGCCCAAGGCGAGCGCCTGGGGCGCCGGCAGCTCCACCGGCGGTCCTGAAATCCGCACGCGGTCGGCGAAGCTCGCCAGTTCGCGCCGGATCAGCGCCCCAAGCCCGGCCTGCGTCCAGGCGTTCTGGGTCAGCACGTCATGCGTCCGCGCCAGCGCCCCGAGGCGGCCTTCGAACTTGTCGAGGAAGTCGTCCATGTCGCGCGACCGTCGCGCCGTCTGCACGGCGATCGATTGGACGGTGGCGAGGTTGTTCTTCACCCGGTGGTTCAACTCGGCCATCAGGAGCTTCTGGCGATCCTGGGCTTCGACCTCCGGGGTGATGTCCAGCGCTGTTCCCAACATCCGGATCGCCACGTCGTCGTCGAACACGACGCGCCCCGTGTTGCGGAGCCAGCGAACCGCGCCGTCCGCCCCCACGATCCGGTGCTCGATGAGGAACCTGCCGCCATTGGCGCCGTCGATAGCCTCGTCGTAGGCCTTGATTGTCCGGTCTCGGTCGTCGGGGTGCAGGCGCTGCCGATAGAGTTTGAAGCTCGGCTTCTCGCCTGGCGACAGGCCAAAGAAGCTGAGGGTGCGGTCGTCCCACTCCGCGTCCAGCGTCTTCAGATTATATTCCCAGAGGCCAAGGGCGGTGGCCTCCAGGGCCATCGCCAGGCGCGTCCTTTGGCGCTCGGCCTCCAGCTCCGCCGCTTTCCGCGCGGTGATGTCCACGGAGGCGAACGAGATCCGCTGTCGGCCGGCGACCGGCGCCATCGTGACATAGAACCAGGCGCGCTCGCCGGCGATCGTGCGCGGATGCTCGACGTGGCTGATTTCGCCGCTGGCGAGCGTGGCGCGCAGGATCTGCATCCCTTCATGCAGATCGGCCTCGCTCAGGCCAAGTTCTCGGCCCGTCTTCCCCGCGATGTCGGCCGGCGTCAGACCGAACACACCCGCGAGATTCCGATTGGCCATCACATAGGCGAAATCATCACCCCGGAGCTCGAGAACACCGGCCATGATCCCGGTGGTCTCAAGCAGCGAGCCGAACAGGTTCTCCCCAGCGTCGGCCGGCGGGCGATCCGGACTCCGATCTTCAGCCACCGCCTGCAATCCCTCAGTGCCTGGGCACTGTGCCGCGATAACGCTGAAATTCCAAACCCGCCGCGCTCGGCCTCAAGCCGCGACGAGTTTGGCGTCTCCGCCGGCCGTCGTCGGCGTCAGAACTTCAAGTCCACGCGCGCGTAGTACTGGCCGCCGTTGGTGTCGTACGGCGAGTTGCGCGAGTAGACGAGGCCGCGGCTGGCCTGGAAGACCGCTTCGTCGGGGTACTTGTCGAAGACGTTCTCCGCGCCCACCCGCACCGAGATGTTGTCGCTCGCCCGCCAGGTAGCCGATAGGTCGAAGAACGTGATCGCCCCGAAATCCTGGAAAATCTCGCCGGTCGCGTTGCCGGTGCTGTCCGTCCACT
Organism: Phenylobacterium sp.; assembly: GCF_024508875.1. Lineage (GTDB taxonomy): Bacteria > Pseudomonadota > Alphaproteobacteria > Caulobacterales > Caulobacteraceae > Phenylobacterium. Next base: position 60,686 of record NZ_JANINU010000001.1, on the reverse strand, counting down.
TGCCGTAGTAGCGGGCGCGGCCCAACAGCTCGAAGGCGCCGAACCGGTAGTTGGCCGAGGCGGTCAGGTTGTTCTTCGGCCGCGAGGTCTCGAACAGCCGGCGCTGGGTCGGGTTGGTGCCGAGGGCGCCGGAGGTCACCTCGGTCTCGTTGTAGTTGTAGGCTCCGGTCAGCGTCAGTTGGCCCGGGCCGACGTCGCGGTTGTAGGTCACCACCACGTCCACGCCGCGGGTGCGGGTGTCGAAGTCGTTGGTGAACCAGTTGATCGAGGTAAAGGCCGCGGCGCCGGGCACGCCCAGGGCGACGAGCTGCGCCCGGATCGCCGGGGTTACGGTCACCGTCGCCGAGGTGCTGAAGCGCTTGTCCACGTCGATCTGGTAGGCGTCGATAGAGCCCGACAGGCCCACGTCGGTCTTCCAGATCACGCCGCCGGTGAGCGTCTTGGACTCTTCCGGCTCCAGTGGTTTGGCGCCGAGGAACACGGCCACGGGATTGGTCGGCGACAGGCGGCCCGACTGGAAGAGCTGCAGCGTCACGGTGTCCAGGCCCTGCGACGTGCTGGTGGAGTTGAGCTGACCCGGCGTCGGCGCACGGAAGCCGGTCGAGTACGAGGCTCGGACCGCGAGGCCCGCGGTCACCTCGAAGCGACTGGCCAGCTTGAAGTTCGTCGTGTCGCCGAATTCCGAAAAGTCCTCGTAGCGGACGGCGCCGCCCAGGCTCCAGCGATCGGTGACCTGCGCCTCGACGTCGACGTAGGCGGCGTAGCTCTTCTGGTCCCACTTGCCGGCCTGCTGCGGGCTGAAGCCCGGGAAGCCGTTGGAGTTCGGCGCGAGGCCGAAGTTCGCGCCCGGACCCACGGCGTAGGAGGCCGGGTCGCCGGTCTCGATCTTGTAGGTCTCGGTCCGGTGCTCGGCGCCGAAGGCGATGTTCAGCGGCTCCGCCAGTCCCTCGAGCGGCAGGCGGTAGACGCCGTCGGCGTTGACGTTGACCTCTTCCTGCACCAGCCGGCCCAGGTCGAAGTCGAACGGGCTGTTCGGCCCCAGCGAGGCGTTGATCGAGTTCTTCAGGAAGAAGCGGCTGGCGTTCCTGCCGTACGAGGCGCTGACGTCCCAGGTGAACCGCTCGTCCTCGGCGTGGCGCACGCCGGCCACGGCCTGCACGTCGCGGCCATGGATGCCCTCGCGAGGCGTGAAGCCGCCCGGGTAGATGGTGCGCAGGTTGAAGCCCGGGAACGCGGCGGTGACGTTGAAGATCGCTGGGTTGGCCGAGGGATTGCGCCAGTTGATGTCGTTGATCCCGTCGGTCTTCGTATAGGTCCCGAAGGCGTAGGCCTCGGCCACCTCGCCCAGCGGCAGCGCGGCGTTGATCGCACCGGAGTAGGTCTTGAGGTCCGGGTTGCCCCAGCGCTGGACTGGGTTGTCGATCTTCACGCTCGGGTTCGCGGCGGCGAAGGCGATGGCGTCCGGCCGCTGGCGGCTGCGCGAGGTGAAGTCGGCGTCCGACCATTCGACGGTCGCGTTCAGGTGGCCGCCGTCGCCGATCGCCCAGCCGGCCTTGGCGCCCACGCGGAACGTCGCGCCGTCACCCTCGTAGAACTGCCCGGCCTGGCCGAACGCGGCGTAGCCGGCCTTGTCGTCCAGCAGGATGTTGATCACCCCGGCGATGGCGTCCGAGCCGTACTGGGCCGAGGCGCCGTCGCGCAGCACCTCCATTCGACCCACCGAGAAGCTGGGGATCTGGGCCAGGTCCGGCCCCTGCGCCCCGCGTGAGCCCAGGAAGGCCGAGCGATGGAAGCGCTTGCCGTTCACCAGCACCAGCGTCTGGTCGGGCGACAGGTTGCGCAGGGTCGCCGGGCGGACAAATTGCAGCCCGTCCGACGTCGGCAGCTTCTGGACGATGAACGACGGCAGTTGCTGGGCCAGGTTCTCTCCGAGCTGGGCGGTCGCCGAGGACTGGATCGCCTCCGCGGTCAGCACGTCGACGGGGACCAAGGTGGTGAAGGCGGTGCGGCCCACATCGCGGGTGCCGGTGACCACGACCTCGTCGAGCGTCCCCTCGGCGGCGGCCTCGGCCGCGAAGGCCGTTCCCGCCATCGCCGCCACCAGGCCGAACGCCGCCGTGGCGCAAAGCTGCGCCTTCAGACCCACAAACCGCATGCCACACCCCTCGTTTCGTTGGGGCGTGGCTGTGGGCCAGTTCCGCGACGTGTTTCTGACGCGGGTGTTAAATTTCCAAGACGGAGAACGCGCCCCGCTAGAACTGGCCGTAGCCGCGCGCCATGGCTGCGGCGAAGGCGGGCAGCAGCGCGAAGAGCGCGGCCTCATAATGGATGAAGCGGCGAACGCCCTTCACCTGCTGGTCGGTGGGCGCAACGCCGCTGCGGCGCCAGCGGATGAGGGCGATGGTCGGCGGGACCGACAGCAGGCCCACCAGCAGGAACACCCCGATCTTCGCCCAGAAGAAGCCGTTGTGGGCGTAGTAGTCCCAGCCCTTCGCCGCCATGCCGGCCCGGGCGAACCCTACCACGATGATCAGGCCAGCCAGGGCGCCGTAGGCCAGGTCGATCCGCCCCACCCGCTGGATCGTCGGCAGGTCGATCCCCGGCCGCACCAGCATCAGCTCGGCGAACAGGATGCCGAAAAGGCCGAAGACCAGGATGTGGTGGGCGATGGCGAGGACGAGATCGAGCATAGCGGCCTCCGATGGCGCCCTTTATATTTACGCTGTAAATCCCAACGTCAAGCCCCGAGACGCGCTCTCACGTCAAACGAACTTCGGCTTGCGCTTCTCCTGGTGCGAGAGGAGGCCTTCCCGCGCCTCGGGCCCCGTGAAGCCCAGCATCTCCAGCGCCGCCGAGGCGTCGAAGGCCGGGCCGGCGGACCGCAGCCAGTTGTTGAGCGAGAGTTTCGTCCAGCGGATCGCCTGCTGCGCGCCGCTCGCTAGCTTGGTCGCCACCGCCAGCGCCCTGGCGTCCAGTTCGTCGTCCGGCACGCACAAGGAGACCAGCCCGATCCGCTCGGCTTCCGCGCCGTTCAGTGGGTCGCACGTCAACAGGTAGTACTTCGCCTTGGCCATGCCGCACAGCAGCGGCCAGACGATCGCCGCGTGGTCCCCCGCCGCCACGCCCAGCCGCGTGTGGCCGTCGATGATCTTGGCGTCGGGCGTCACGATCGAGACGTCGGCCAGCAGGCCGCAGACCAGCCCCGCTCCCACCGCCGGGCCGCGCATGGCGCTAACCACGGGCTTGGAGCAGTTGATGACGTTGTAGACGATGTCGCGGGCCTCTTTGAAAATGCGGACCCGCATCTCGAAGTCGTCGACGATCTTCTGGATCATCTCGAAGTCGCCCCCGGCCGAGAAGGCGTTCCCCTCCCCCGTCAGGATGGCGCAGCGGACGTCCGGATCGTCGTCGAGGGTCCGCCAGATCTCGGCCAGCTCCCAGTGCATCTGCTGGTCGGTGGCGTTGAGCTTGCCTGGGTTGCTCATGACGATCCTGAGCACGCCGTCGGCCGGCCGCTCGAACTTCAGTCTCTGGTACTGCGCGTAGCGGTCGGCCATGGCTCGGTCCTCAGAAAATGGTGTAGCCGCCGTCGATGACGAAGCTGTCGCCGGTGTGGAAGCGCGAGGCGTCCGACGCCAGATAGACCGCGATGCCGGCGAAGTCCTCGCCCTCGCCCCAGCGGCGCATGGGCACGCGGCCGATGGCCTTCTCGTTGAACTTGTCGCTGCTTTGCAGGCCCGAGGTCATGTCGGTGGCGATCCAGCCCGGCAGGATCGAGTTGGCCCGGATGCCGTAGCGCGCGTACTCGACCGCCAAGCCGCGCACCATCGACAGCACCGCACCCTTGGTCGAGGCGTAGGCCTGGTTCCGCGGCGCGCCGTGGATGGCCGAGGTGGACGACGTCACCACCAGCGAGCCGCCCAGATCGCCATTGTTCGCGCGCTCCAGCATGTGCTTGGCCGCCTCGCGGAAGGTCCAGAACACGGCGTCCAGGTTGACCGTTGTGACGCGGCGCCACTTCTCGGTGGTCATCTGGTCGAACGGCGCGCCGCCGCCGATGCCGGCGTTGGCGGCCACGAAGTCCAGGCGACCCAGCTTGGCGATCACCTCGGCGACCGCGGCCACGATCGCCGCCTCGTCCGCCACGTCCACCTTCTGGGCCAGCACCTCGCCGCCGTAGGCCTTCAGCGCCGCCTCGGCCTTGGCGTTCTTCTCCGGATTCTGCCCCCAGATCGCGACCTTGGCGCCCGCGGCCGCCAGCCCTTCGGCCATGCCCAGGCCGATCCCGCCGTTGCCGCCGGTCACCAGTGCGACCTTGCCGGTCAGGTCGAAGGGTTTGAACGCCATCCTGAAAGTCCTCCGCTTGTTTGCGCGTGAGTTCTCTAGGGCGCCCCTGCGTCGGTCAAGGCGCGGCGGGCCTTTCCGCGGGCCGGCTCTTCGTGCCAACCTCAAAGAAAAACACGGGGAGCGGGATGCGGCGGCAGAAGGTGCTGGTGCTCTACACGTCCAATTCGGCGCTGGATTCCGCCGTGGTGGGCTGGAGCCGCTACGACGGCACGGGCGAGACGCGGCACATGGCCGGCGACGCCGAGGAGCCGCCCTACCGCACCGGCCTCGACGCGCTGAAGGACGGCTGGCGGCTGTTCCAGGCCTCGCAGCTCCTGCCGCATTCGCGCGGGTCCGAATTCGACGTCAGCTACCTGAAATACGAATTCTGGTTCGAACAGCTCGTGGAGGTGAACCCGTGAGCGACCTGCCCCTGCTCGATGCGCACGACATGGCCCGCTTCGCCGCCCGCGGCTTCCTGCGGATGGACGCGGTCGTGCCCGACGAGATCAACGCCCAGTTCCTCGCCGAGGTGGGCGAGATCGCCCAGCCGCAGCCGGGCCGCAAGCTGCGCGCGGCCTACGGTCAGTTGCTCGCGCAGGCCGGCATTCCCGAAGTCGGCGCGGGAACCCCGCTCGCCCGGACCTATCCCCAGGGCTCGGCGCTGGCGCGGCTGCTGGAGCTGCCGGTGGTGGCGGGCGCGATCCGCAGCCTAGTGGGTGAAGACCCCACCTTCGATCACCACTTCCTGCACGTGACCTTCCCGCCCGCCTACCACGAGGCCGGCGGCGGAGAGAACGTCAGCCAGCACACGCACCAGGACTCGACGATCGACCCACGCCAGGCCTTCGACGTGCAGATCATGTACTACCCGCACGCGGTGACGCGGGAGATGGGCGGCACGCGCTTCGTCCCAGGGACCCACCTGCGCAAGGTCAGCGAGGCGGCGCTCGGCCGCTACCAGAACATCCGCGGCCAGCAGCACATGGTCTGCGAGGCCGGGACGTTGCTCTTCCTCCACTCGGGCGTCTGGCACGGCGGCGGCGTGAACCTTTCGGACCGCACGCGGACGATGTTCAAGATCCGCATGAACCCCAGCCGATCCCAGGTGCGGATGTTCGACGTCTCCACCCTGGAAAGCCCGGCCGGCCAGCGGCCGATCTTCTACCTCAAGGGGCCCCAGCCGCGCAGCGTCGAGCAGATCCTGATGACGCCCGAGCCCTGGTTCGAGGACGACACCGGCCGCCTCGAACTGCTCAACCGCGTGAAGCTCTGGCGCTACCTGACCGGTGACCCGAGCTACGACGCCGACTACTGGCTGACCCGCGTAGAGAACCTGGCCGAGGCTTGACGCCTACTCTGCCGGCTGCTCTCCGCCCTCGGCTTTCAGCGCCTCGCACTCCTGCGGCTTCCACAGGCGGTCCGAGATGAAGCGGCACATGACGTAGAAGGCCGGAGTGAACAACAGGCCGAAAGCTGTCACGCCGATCATCCCGAAGAACACCGCGGTCCCGAGCGCCTGACGCATCTCCGCGCCCGGCCCGCTCGCGATCACCAGGGGCAGCACGCCCAGGATGAAGGCGAACGAGGTCATGAGGATCGGGCGCAGGCGGGTGTGCGCCGCCTCCACCGCCGCGTCCCAGCGGCTGAGCCCCCGCTCCTCCGCCTGCTTGGCGAACTCGACGATCAGGATGGCGTTCTTGGCCGCCAGCCCGATCAGCACCACCAGCCCGATCTGAGTCAGAATGTTGTTGTCGAACCCGCGCAGGTTCACGCCCAGGATCGCCGCCAGCAGGCACATGGGCACGATCAGGATGATCGCCAGCGGCAGGGTCACGCTCTCGTACTGCGCCGCGAGCAGCAGGAAGACGAACACCACGGCCAGGCCGAACGCGATCGCCCCGGTGTTGCCCGCCGTCTTCTGCTGGTAGGCCAGTTCGGTCCACTCGTAGCCGAAGCCCTCGGGCAGCCGCGCCTTCGCCAGGTCCTCGACCCGGTCCAGCGCCTGCCCCGACGAGAACTCGGGCTTCGTGTCGCCCTGCAGTTCGGCCGCGGGATAAAGGTTGTAGCGCACCACCCGATACGGCCCGCTGTCGTCGCGGATCGTCGCTACCGACCCCAGCGGCACCATCTGGCCGGACAGGGAACGGGTCTGCAGCCGCGCGATGTCCGAGGCCTCGTCGCGGTACGGCGCGTCCGCCTGCGCCGTCACCCGATAGGTCCGACCCAGGTAGTTGAAGTCGTTCACGAACGCCGAGCCGAGATAGACGCTCAGCGTCTCGAACACGCGCTCGGGCGGCACGCCGGCCATCTGGGCCTTATCGCGGTCGATCTCGGCCCACAGCCTCGGTGTCGAGGTGTTGAACAGGGTGAAGACCGAGGTCAGCTCCTGCTGCTGGTTGCCCTGCATCATCATGTCGACCGTGGCCTGCTCCAGCGCGCGGTAGCCCTTGCCCTGCCGGTCCTCGATCATCAGCTTCCAGCCGCCGCCGGTGCCGATCCCCGCAACGGGGGGCGGCTGGATCACCAGCACGTTCGCGCCCTGGAGGTGCCCCAGCTTGCCGCGCAGGTCGTCCAGCACCGCCTGGGCCTTGATCCCCGCCTTGCCACGCTCGTGGAAGGGCGTCAGCGGCAGGAAGATCGTCCCCGCGTTGGGGGCGTTGGTGAAGGTCGTGCCGTCCAGGCCGACGAAGGCCGCGGCGTGCTCCACCCCCTTGGTGGCCATGGCGGTGTCCACCACCCTCTTCACCACCGCGTCGGTCCGCGCCAGCGACGAGCCCGGCGGCAGTTGCACCACCGCGATGAAGTAGCCCTGGTCCTGGGCCGGAATGAAGCCGGTCGGCGTGGCCGAGAAGCGCCAGCCCGTGACCGCCAGCAGCACGGCGTAGATGGCCAGCATGATCGCCCCGCGCCGCACGGTGACCGCCGTGAGCCGGCCGTAGCGCTCGCTGAGGACGGCGAACACCTCGTTGAACTTCTGTCCGAAGAGCTGGAACGGCCGCCGCCAGCCCTTGGCCGGCTCGGGGTGCTCGGGATGCCGGCGCAGCACCAGTGCCGCCATAGCCGGCGAGAGCGTCAGCGAGACCAGGCACGAAATCACCGTCGCGCTGGCGATGGTCAGGGCGAACTGCTTGTAGAACTGGCCCGAGATGCCGCTGATGAACGCGGTCGGCACGAACACCGCCACCAGAACGAGGGCGATGGCGATCAGCGCGCCGCCCACCTCCTCCATGGTCCGGTATGCCGCCTCTCTCGGGCTCATGCCCGCCGCGAGGTTCCGCTCGACGTTCTCGACCACGACGATGGCGTCGTCGACCACGATCCCGATGGCCAGCACCAGCCCGAACAGCGACAGGTTGTTCAGCGAGGCGCCGAAGCCCGCCATGACCGCGAAGGCGCCGATCAGCGAGACCGGGATGGCCAGCACCGGGATGATCGCCGCCCGCCAGGTTTGCAGGAAGACGATGACCACCAGCACCACCAGAACCACCGCCTCGAACAGGGTCTTGCGGACCTCCTTGATCGACTCGGCGACGTATTCGGTGGGGTTGTAGATGACCGTGTACTTCAGGCCGGGCGGGAAGTTGGGCCCGAGTTCCTGCATGGTCTTCAGCACGCTGTCGGCGGTCGCCAGCGCATTCGAGCCAGGGCGCTGGCTGATGCCGATGGCCACCGCCTTCTGGCCGCGGTCGAGGTAGGCGTTGACCCGATAGTCCTGCGCGCCCAGCTCCACCCGCGCCACGTCGCTGACCCGCACGATGCGGCCGCCTGCGTCGTTCTTAAGGACGATGTTCGAGAACTGCGCCGGGTCGGTGAGCCGGCCCTGCGTGTTGACGTTGAGCTCGAAGGCCGAGCCGGCGGCGCTGAACGGCGCCTGGCCCACCGCCCCGGCCGCCACCTGCACGTTCTGGGCCCGCAGGGTCGAGACGATCTCGCCCGCGGTAAGCTGGTGGGCCGCCGCCTTGTCGGGGTCGATCCAGATCCGCATCGCATAGTCGCGCGCGCCGAAGATCCGCGCGTCGCCCACCCCCTCAAGGCGCGCGAGCCGGTCGCGCACCTGCAGCAGGGCGTAGTTCGAGATGTAGTCGGGGCTGCGCGAACCGTCCGGCGAATAGAGGTGGATCACCATCAGGAGGTCGGGCGAGGCCTTGCGCGTCACCACGCCCAGGCGGCGCACCTCCTCGGGCAGCCGGGGCTCGGCCGAGGCCACCCGGTTCTGCACCAGCACCTGGGCGTTGTTCAGATCGGTGCCCAGCTTGAAGGTCAGGGTGACCGTCAACAGCCCGTCCGACGTTGACGACGAGGACATGTAGAGCATGTCCTCGACGCCGTTGATCTCCTGCTCCAGCGGCGTGGCCACCGTGTCGGCGATCACCTCGGCCGAGGCGCCGGGATAGGTCGCGGTCACCGTGATCGTCGGCGGCGCGATCTCCGGATACTGCGCGATCGGCAGCGCCGGATAGGCGAAAGCGCCCACCAGGATGATGATGACCGAGATCACCGCCGCGAAGACGGGCCGGTCGATGAAGAAGCGCGAGAACCGCATGGCTACTGCGCGCCGCCGGCGTTCGTGGCCTGGGCCGAGGGCTGCTCCAGCACCCGCGGCTGCGGCGCGGTGGGCGCGGCGCTGACGATGCGGCCGGCCTTGGGCGCGACCTTCATGCCGGGGCGCACGCGCGCCTGGCCGTCGATGATCACCCGGTCGCCCGCCTGCAGGCCCGAGCGCACCACCCGGAGGCCGTCGACGATGGGGCCCAGCGTCACCCGTCGCGGCTGGACCGTGTCGTCCTTGCCGGCGACCAGCACCACCTTGTCCGACTGGTCGGCGAGCACCGCGGCGTCAGGCACGAGGAGGGCCGTGTAGGCTCCCGAGCCCAGCAGCCGCATGCGCCCGTACATCCCGGGCGTCAGCAGCAGGTCCGGATTGGCCACCACCGCCCGGCCGCGGATCGTCCCCGAGCCGATGTCCAGGGCGTTGTCCACGAAGTCCATCCGGCCGTGCCAGTTGTAGCCGGTCTCGTCCTGGAGCTGGATGTCCACGGGGTTCGAGGCGTAGCGCGAGCTGGTCCGAGTGCCGGCCTCGTTGGCCCGCTGATACTTCAGATAGACCGCCTCCGAGCCCGTGAAGGTGAAGTGGATCGGGTCCAAGGAGACCACGGTGGTCAGCAGCGTGGCCTCGGTCCCGGCGGCGGCGACCAGGTTTCCGACGTCGACCCGATGGTCAGAGACCCGGCCCGAGATCGGCGAAGTGATGCGGGTGAAGCCGACATCCAGTTGGCGGGCCTGGACCTGCGCCTTGGCCGCGGTGACGGCGGCGTCGGCCGAGCGCTGCGTGGCCAGCCGCGCGTCATAGGCCGACTTGGAGAGGAACCCCTTGTCGAGCAGCGTCCTGGCCCGCTCCAGCTCAACGCGTGCGTTGGCCGCCTGGGCCTCGGCGCTGGCCTGGTCGGCGCGCGCCTGCGCCAGCGCCGCCTCGTACGGCCGCGGATCGATCACGAAGAGCAACTGGCCCTTCTTCACGAGGTCGCCGTCGCGGAACGCCACCTGCTGGACGTAGCCGGAGACGCGCGGGCGCACCTCGACCTGCTGGATCGCCTCGAAGCGCCCCACGAACTCGTCCCAGTCGATGATCTGGCGCGTCAGGGGCGCCGACACCGTGACCGGCGTCGCCGGCGGCGGCCCATCGGCCGTCTTCGCGCCGCAAGACACCAGCAGGGGAAGAACGAGGGCCCCCACGGCCCACCGGACCGCTCCCGACATGCCCAACTCCTTGTCGCAGATACGGCGCGCAGCCCTCGCGCCGGGCCGCCCCATCAGCGGCCGTCGCGACTTAGCTGGTGACGCTGCGGCAACTTGTCCAGCCCCACGCCCCGCGACGACGGGATCCGAGCCGCATTGTCCACATCTTTGGCGACGACTCAGGCGGTGGGCGCCAAGCCCAGGCGCATCCCACGGCGCAGGTCGTCGTTCGCGCTGGCCGCCGCCGCGGGACGCTCGCCGTTCAGCCGCCGCCAGATGTCGCCGAACAGCGCCCGCACCTCCTGCGCCGCCGCGCCGCCGGAATCGATTTCCAGCACCGAGCGGGCCCGGGCGAACGCCGTCTGGTAGACCAGCCGCGAGCGGATCGCCGTCGGCGCGACAGGCAGGTTCGCGAAACGCAGCGCCTCAAACGCCTTGACGACCGCGGGCGGCTCCACGCCCGCCCGTGTCGGAGGGCACTGGTTCAGCGCGATCAGCCCCTCTCGGCCCAGGCGCTGGATCACCGCCACCGAAAGCACCGCGGCCGCAAGGTCCAGGTAGGTGGGCCGCGCAACGGCGACGCAGAGGTCGGCCACCTTCACGGCCTCGGCCACGTCGGCCTCCGGCGCCGCCGGCGTATCGATCACCAGAAGGTCCACGCCGGAGCGCCGGCACGCCTCGGTCAGGGCGAACAGCTTCGACGCGCTGGTCTCGAACAACAGGCCCGGCGCCTCGTCCCGCCCCTTGAGCACTTCGCAGGCGCTGCGCATCGGGTCGGCGTCTGCCAGGACCGCCCGCACGCCCATGGCCCGCGCGGCAAGCGTCAGGTTGACCGCCACGGTGGTCTTGCCCGCCCCGCCCTTGCGGGACATCACGGCCAGAGTCTTCACGGGCGCCCCCGCGCGATGACGGGCGCGCGGCTCGCCCGCCCTCCAGCCGTCAACTAATGCACAACTTATCCACAGCCGGAAGAGCCGTGCTGTGGACGAAATGCCGCTACTTGGGCGCGGGCATGTTGGTCTGGGCCTTGTCCAGCTCGTCGCGTGCGCTGGTGCGGCGGGCGTCCCAGTCGGCCTGGGTCATGCAGACCCGCTGCTTCATCCGGCTACCCAGAACCGACTCCCGCTTGCAGACCGTGTCGCCAGGCTCCGGCTTCGCCTTCTTCGCGGGCGCCACGGCGACCGCCGGCGCAACGGTGGTCGGTTCGGCGGGCGGCGCCGCCGCGGCCAGGACAGCAGTCGCCAGAAGGTTTGTGGAAAGAAGGGCGGCGATCATGGCAAGGCTCCCCGTCTGCCCCAATCCTTCGCGGCGGGCGCCGGCGACGTCAGTTGCTCTGCAACGGGCGGTTTCGCTGGGCCGCGTCGAGGTCGTCACGGGCCGAAGCCTTGCGCTGGTCCCACTCGGCCTGGGTCATGCAGATGCGCTGCTTCATCCGGCTGCCCAGCACGGGCTCCTTCTTGCAGACCATGCCGTCGGGCGCGGCGCCCGACTTGGCTTCCTTGGCCGGCGGCGCGGCGTTCGTCGCGGCGGGCGCGGCAGGATCGGCGGCGGCGGCCAGCACGGCGACTGCGAACACGGCGGAAATCATTCGGCGCACTCCTTGCGAGCCGTGGAAATCAAGTGACCTATAGTTGTTACGCTACCTCCACCTCCCGGACATTGTCGATGCCCGCTCGTCGCAACGCGGCGACCAGTTCGGCGACGACCGCCGTGAGTTGCTCGGGGTCCCGGCCCCGGATCACCAAGTTCGAGCCGTAGCCGTCCGCGTTGAAGAACGGATAGCTGCCCAGCGACATGTCGGGGTGGGCCTTGGCCACGGCCTCCAGCGGCTCGGCGATCACGCCCTCGCCCGAGCCCTCCACCCGCACCGTCCGCGACACCGTCGGCCGCCCGCCTCGCATCCGCGGCCCGACGTCCTCCAGCATCCCGCGCATGATCTGCGGCACCCCGGCCAGGGTGAAGACGTTGCCGATCGTGAAGCCGGGCGGTCCCTGCACCGGGTTCTTCACCAGGTCGCCGCCCACCGGCACGCGGGCCATCCGGCGGCGCGCGGCGTTGAGCTGGTCGCCCCAGCGGGCCTCCATCATGGCGATGATCTCGGGGTGCTCTCGGATTTCCACCCCGAAGGCGGCGGCCACCGCGTCTGCGGTGATGTCGTCGTGCGTTGGGCCGATCCCGCCCGTGGTGATGACATAGTCGTACCGGCTCCGCAGCGCGTTCAGCGCGTCCACGATCTCCTGCTGCACGTCCGGCACCGTCCGCGCCTCGGCCAGGTCGACGCCAATAACATTGAGGTAGCGGGCGATGTCGCGCAGGTTCGTGTCCTGGGTGCGCCCCGAGAGGATCTCGTCCCCGATGATCAGCACCGCGCAGGTGACCCGATCGTCCTCGCCGCTCGCCATCCGCCGGTCCCTCGCCTACATCAGCCTGCCTTCGCCACCGGACTAAAGCCTTCCATGGACTTCCCGCAACCACTGGAGCGCGGAACGCTCGTCAGCCGCTACAAGCGCTTCTTCGCCGACGTTGTGATGGACGACGGGCGCGAGATCACCGCCCACTGCCCCAATCCGGGCGCGATGCTGGGTTTGAACACGCCCGGGCTGCCGGCCTGGCTGTCGAAGTCGGACGATCCGAAGCGCAAGCTCGCGCACACCCTGGAACTGGTCGAGGCCGACGGCGGCCTCGTCGGCATCAACACCTTGCATCCCAACCGCATCGCCGCAGAGGCGCTGGCCGCCGACGCCATCCCCGAACTCACCGGCTACGCCACCCACCGCCGCGAGGTCCGCTACGGCGAGAACAGCCGGGTCGACTTCCTCCTCGAGCATCCCGACCGCCCGCCCTGCTGGCTTGAGATCAAGAACTGCCACCTGCGCCGCGCCGGGACCCTCGCCGAGTTCCCGGACTGCGTGGCCGCCCGCTCGCTCAAACATCTGCGCGAGCTCTCGGCCATGGTCCGGGCCGGCGAGCGGGCCGTAATGCTGTTCGTGATCCAGCGGACCGACTGTGACGCCTTCTCGGCCTGCGCCGAACTGGACCCCGCCTACGCCCGCGGCCTCGACGACGCGGCCGCCGCGGGGGTCGAGGTCCTGGCCTACCGCTGCGTGATCACGCCCCGGCAGGTCACCTTGGCCGACCGCGTGTCGTGGACCGGAGCGAACCTCGCAACCGCGGCTTGACCACAACCCGGACGGGCGCGACATGCCGTCGCAACCGCTTGCCGCATCTCGGAATTTCAACCGGCCGTAACCCCGTCCGGCACAATCCTGCGGCATGACAGGAGCGCAGGCGATGGCTAGTCTCGCCCCAACTCGGGGTAGTGATTTGTCAGAATTCACGGTTAACGATCCCGCACCCCGCGCGGGGAACTGGCGGTTCGAGCGCCTCTCGCGCGCCGTGAAGGACCTGAGCGCGGCCCGCACCCACGGCGCGATCATCGACATCACCCGCCGGGCGGCCCGCGAGATCGCCGGCTCGCTGGGCGTGGCCATCGTGCTGCGCGATGGCGACCGCTGCCACTACATCGCCGAGGACAGCGAGGTCCCGCTGTGGATGGGCCAGCGCTTCCCGCTGGAATCCTGCGTCTCGGGCTGGGCGATGCTCAACCGCAGCCAGCTCGTGATTCCCGACATCTACGTCGACGACCGCGTCCCGCACGAAGCCTATAGGCCGACCGGCGTGCATAGCCTGATCATGACGCCGGTGGGCGAGCCCGAGCCGTTCGGCGCGCTCGGCGCCTACTGGCGGGAGGTGCGCACGGCGTCGGCCGACGAGATCTCCAGCATGGCGGCACTGGCCAGTTGCATGGCGACGGCGCTGCAGAACATCGACCTGATGGGCTCGCTGCAGGCCGAGCTCGACCACCGCCAACTCCTGGTCAACGAGCTGAACCATCGCGTGAAGAACACGATGGCCATCGTCCAGAGCCTGTCGGCCCAGACGCTGCGCGCCGACCGCGCCACCGCCGACGCGCGCGAGGATTTCGACGGCCGGCTGATGGCCCTGGCCGGCGCCCACGTGCTGATGACCGAGGCGGAATGGCGCTCGGTCGACCTGCGCGAACTGGTCGAGCGCACCATCCGGCCCTTCGCCCAGGGCGCCGGGGCGGCGCGCTTCCGCGTGAGCGGCCCGGCCACGACCATGCCGCCCAAGTCGGCCGTGGCTTTCGCCCTCGCCGTCCACGAACTCTGCACCAACGCCGCCAAGTACGGGGCGCTGAAGGCTGAAACCGGGCATGTGGCGGTCGACTGGACCCTGGAAGCCAGCGCCGAGGGCCCGCGGCTGCGTCTTACCTGGCGCGAAAGCGGTGGCCCGGAGGTGGCCGAGCCCGCCCGGCGCGGCTTCGGCTCGCGCCTGCTGGAACGCGGGCTCTCCGCCGAACTCAAGGGCCAGGTGCGCCTGAGCTTCCCGTCCCAGGGCCTGGTGTGCACGATCGACGCGCCAGCGCCCGTGGACGACCCGGAAGCGCTGTTCCCGTTGCCGAACTAGCTCCGCGCCTGCGGCCGGACGTCCATCGCCATTGAACTTCGTTGCTATGATTGCGACATAGGCGGCCGGAGCATCCCATGACCGACACACTCGACGGCGAATACCGCACCGGCCAGATCAAGCTGCACGACGCCGCGGGCTTCGAAGGCATGCGCAAGGCCGGCCGCCTGGCCGCCGAATGCCTCGACATGCTGACGCCGCACGTCGTCCCGGGCGTGGTCACCGACCACCTCGACACCCTGGCCCGCGAGTTCATCCTCGACAACGGCGCCCTGCCCGCCTGCCTGGGCTATCGCGGCTACACCAAGACGGTCTGCATCAGCCCGAACCACATCGTCTGCCACGGCATCCCCGGCGAGCGCGTCCTGCGCGAGGGCGACATCGTCAATATCGACGTCACCGTCATCGTCGACGGCTGGCACGGGGACACCTCGCGGATGTACGGCGTCGGCGCCGTCGCCCCGCGCGCCAAGCGGCTGGTCGACGTCACCTACGAGGCGCTCGAAAAGGGCTTGGCCCAAGTGAAACCCGGCCAGCGCACCGGCGACATCGGCGCGGCCATCCAACAGTACGTCGAGAGCATGCGCTGCTCGGTCGTCCGCGACTTCTGCGGCCACGGCCTGGGCAAGGTGTTTCACGACGCGCCCAACATCCTGCACTTCGGGCAGAAGGGCTCGGGCGAGGTTCTGAAGCCCGGCATGTTCTTCACGATCGAGCCGATGGTGAACCTCGGGAAGCACCCGGTGAAGCTGCTGTCCGACGGCTGGACGGCGGTCACCCGCGACAAGTCGCTGTCGGCCCAATGCGAGCACTCGTGCGGCGTCACCGAGGACGGCGTGGAGATCTTCACGCTCTCGCCGACCGGCCAGTTCAAGCCCCCGATCCAGAGCGCTTAGAAGCCTCAGCGTCTGGACGTTCGCGACGGGCGGGGCGATGCTCCGCGCCATGAAGCTCGTCCTTGCCCTCAGCACGGCCATGCTGGCCGCCACGCCCTCCGCCATCGGCGGCGACGCCAGCCTGCTGGGGGTGGGCTTCATCTGCGGCGCGGAGACCGCAGCCACACCTACCGCGGGCGCCGCCGCGGGGGTCATGCTGCCGGGCTTCGGTCCGGCCACCTTCAAGGTCGACGGCAATCCCGAGGCCGCAGCCTGGTTCAACCAGGGCCTGCGCCTCTACCACGCCTTCTCGCACGACGAGGCGAAGGCTGCGTTCGCGCGCGCCTGGGCCGCCGACCAGACGTGCAGCCTCTGCGCCTCGGGCGTCGCGCTCTCGCTGGGTCCGACGCTCAACACCGGCATCACGCCGGCAGAGACGGTCGATGCGCTGAAGCTGGCCAAGCGCGCCGAGGAGCTGGCCAAGCCGGGCGACGTCCGCGCCAAGGGCCTCGCCCAGGCCCTGCAGCTCCGCTACGGCCCTGAGGCGCCCAAGGAGGGCCGCGAGCAGGCGTTCGGCCACGCCCTCGACGCAATGGTCCGCGCAGATCCCAGGGACGACATGCTGGCCAACCTGGCCGCCCACGTCCTCATCATCCCGGCCCGCCAGGACGACTATTCCGGCGTGCCGCGATCCATCGAGATCGCGGAGATGGTGCTGGCGCGCAATCCCGACGACAGCGCCGCCATCCACTACTACATCCACGCCACCGAGTTCGCGGGGAAGGCGGGCCTCGCCCTACCCTACGCCGAGCGGCTCGCCGACCTGTCGCCCGGCGCGGGCCATCTCGTCCACATGGGCACCCACACCATGATGCGGGTCGGCCACTACGAGGACGTCGCGCTCAACAACGCCCGCGCGCTGAAGGTCGACGCCGAGACCCAGGTCGGCATGGCCCAGACCGGCGCCCTGGCCCAGCGGTACTACTTGCACAACTACCTGTTCGGCCTCAGCGGCGCCCTGATGGCGGGCGACGGGCCCCTGGCGCTGAAATACGCCGAGCATGCCGAGCGCACCTTCCCCAAGGCCGCGCCCGACCGGAACCGCACGCTGTCCCGGGCCCGCAGCCTGGTGGCCCTCGCCCGCTTCGATCCCGACCGCGCGCTGGCGGTCGGCGCGCTCAAGGACGAGCCGCGCATGCTGGCGATCTATCGCCACTACGCCCGCGGCGAGGCCCTGGCGGCCCGACGCGACGCCACGGGGGTCCGGCGCGAGGCGGCCGCGATCGCGGCGATCCGCGCCGAGGGCGCCATGCCTGCCGACCTGGGCGGGGAGATGGATGTGGCCGAGATCGCGCACGGCGTCCTGCTGGGGCGCGCCGCCATGGCAGAGCGCCGGCCGGCCGAGGCGGCGGCCCACTTCGAGCGCGCCGCCCTGGCCCAAGAGAAGGCCTTCCCGGTCCCGAAGAACTTCGACCCGCCGCCGTGGTGGTACCCGGTCCGGCGCAGCCTGGCCGCCGCCTACCTCAAGGCCGGCAAGCCCACGGAGGCCGTGGCGGCGGCCCGCGCCAGTCTCGCGGAATGGCCGCACGACGCCCTGGCCCTGCGCATCCTGGCCCAGGCCGACAAGGCGAAGGCCGCCGAGTACCGGGCCGAAGCGCGCAAATCCTGGCAGGGCGACTTGGCGAAGGTCCCGCTCGACCTCACTTAGAAGGAATGATCCTGCGCAGATGGACCGGCCGCATCCGTACGGCCGACGAGCCGGGGTACCGCGACTATATCGCGGCCACGGGCGGCGCCGACTATCGCTCTACGCCCGGCAACCTCGGCTGGCAGATGCTGTTCCGCGCGCTCGGCGACGGGACCAGTGAGGTCACGACCTTGTCCTGGTGGCGCGACCTGGAGGTGATCCGGGCCTTTGCCGGCGAGGACTACCAGCGGGCCCGCTACTATCCCGAGGACGACCGGTTCCTGCTGGACCGTCCCGCGAGCGTCGACCATTTCAGCGTCGCTGAGGGCTCGCTGTTCACGGACTAGTCGGCTCTCGTCAGGACGCCCGTGGCGCCGGAATAGGTCGCCGTGTAGGCCAGCGCCCCCTCGGGCGTCTCGCGAAACACCTCGCCCGCGCCCGGCTCACACGCCGCCGCGCTGCCCGGCTTGAAGCGCTCGACGCGGAACTCGGCGCCCTCCGGCCGCACGTCCGCCAGGGTGATCTCGCCGGTGCAGGGGACGTGGGGCACACGGATCGTCCCGCAGGCTTTCCCCTTGGCGCATCCTGGCGTCACGGAGAGCTCGATCCGCCGCCGCTGCCCATCTTCGTCGAAGGCGCCGCTCCATGCCCCCGCCCAGCGAGCCGGGTCGGCCAATCCAGGCGCCGGCGCCGCCTCTGGATCTGTGGCTGCCGCCACCGCCGCGGCCGGACGCGCCTCGGCCTTCGGCGGCGAGCGCTGCCACCAGTTCGTCGTCAGCGTCACCACCGCGCCGATCGCGGCGACGGCGATCGCGCTGATCGCCCCCCAGGCGGCAGGGCTCATGCCGCTGCGCGGCGCATCGGCGGACGGATCGGGCATGGCCAGCCTCCTCGTGGCCGAAGACGACCATGATCCCCGCCGCCCTGCAACGCCAAGTCGCACGGGTGCGCGCGACACGGCGCCTGCGGCCGCCGACGGTCAAACCGGAGTCAGGACCCGTCGCGAACGCGCCGAAATGTTACGTAACCCCGTCACCGCGCTTCGTTACACATCCCTCACTTGCCGCCCGCTCCCGCGCGGGGCAGCTTCGCCTGAGGGACGGGGGTGGAAGTCAGAGGGTCATGCTTTCCATCAAGGGTTTGACGCACGTCTATCCGAACGGGACGCGCGCGCTGGACGGAGTCGATCTGGAGATCGGCAAGGGCATGTTCGGGCTTTTGGGCCCCAACGGCGCCGGCAAGTCGACGCTGATGCGCACCATCGCCACGCTGCAGACGCCCACCGGCGGCGAAATCCGGTTCGGCGACATCGACGTGATTGCCGAGCCAGAGAAGCTGCGCCGCACCCTGGGCTACCTGCCGCAGGATTTCGGCGTCTACCCCCGCGTCTCCGCGCTGGACCTGCTCGACCACATGGCCGTCCTCAAGGGCGTCGCCCACAAGGCCGAGCGCAAGGATACGGTCGAGACCCTGCTGCAGCAGGTGAACCTGTGGGACGTGCGCAAGAAGGCGGTGGCCGGCTATTCGGGCGGCATGCGCCAGCGCTTCGGGATCGCCCAGGCGCTGATTGGCCGCCCCGGCCTCATCATCGTCGACGAGCCCACCGCCGGACTCGACCCCGAGGAGCGGAACCGCTTCCTCAACCTGCTGGCCGAGATCGGCGAGAACGTCGTGGTGATCCTGTCCACCCACATCGTCGACGACGTGGCGGACCTCTGCCCGCGCATGGCCGTCCTCGCGGGCGGGCGGATCCTGCGGGAAGGCGCGCCGGCCGAGCTCATCAAGGGCCTCTCGGGCCGTGTCTGGAAGAAGGTGATCGACCGCGCCGAGCTCGACGAGGAGCGCGCCCGCAACCAGGTGATCTCCACGAGGCTCGCCGGCGGGCGCACCGTGATCCACGTACTGGCCGACACGGCCCCCGGCGCCGGCTTCGAGCCGGTCCAGGGCGGGCTGGAGGACGTCTACTTCTCCACCCTCGCCGCCTCGCGCCGCGCGGCCTGACGGCGAGGACCCGCTCATGTTCGGCCAGATCGCGGCCTTCGAGCTGCGCTACCAGCTTCGCCAGCCGATCTTCTGGATCAGCGCGTTCATCTTCTTCCTGATGCCCTTCGTGGCGGTGGTCACCGACAATCTGAACATCGGGGCGGCCGGCAACATCCATCGCAACTCGCCCGTCGCCATCGCCCAGATGCTGTCGACCATGGCGACGATCTTCATGTTCGCCTCCACGGCCTTCGTCGCCAACGCGATCACCCGCGACGTCGAGACCGGCCTGGGCCCGATCGTCACCGCCACCCGGGTCAACAAGTTCGACTACCTCTTCGGGCGCTTCACCGGCGCCTTCGGCGCCATCGCGCTGCTGTTCCTGGTCTCGCCGCTGGGCATCCTGGTCGGCTCGCAGATGTGGTGGGTGGACGCCGAGAAGCTGGGCCCCACCATGCTGGGCGCCTACGCCTACGGCTACCTATGGGTCGCGCTGCCGTCGATCTTCCTAGTCTCGGCGCTGTTCTTCGCCCTGGCCACCGTCACCCGCTCGATGATGGGCGCCTACCTCGGCGCTATCGCCTTCCTGGCGGCCAACCTGGTCGCCGGCGTCGCTCTGGCCGACCCCGACAAGCTGAGGCTCGCATCGCTGGTCGATCCCTTCGGCGCGGCGGCGTTCCAGCTCGCGACCCGCTACTACACGGCCACCGACGCCAACACCCTGATCCCCTCGCTTGGCGGCCCAATGCTGGTCAACCGGCTGCTGTGGATGCCGGTCGGCCTCACAGCGCTGGCCGTCGCCTACTTCGCCTTCCGCTTCGAGGTCCGGCCCGCCCGCCGGCCGCGGGAGGACGTGGCCGCCCCCGCCGAGGCGCTGTCGCGCCCAGCCCCCCGGCCCCTGCCACGGCCGCAGTTCAACGCCTTCACCGCCGTCACGCAGCTTGTCGTCCGCACGCGGTTCGAGGTGGTCCAGGTCTTCAAGAGCCCGGCGTTCATCGTCCTGCTGCTGCTGGGCGTCTTCAACGCCCTGGGCAACCTGCTTCTGGGCGCCGAACTCCAGGGCGCCGCCCTCTATCCTGTGACCCGCTGGGTGATCGGCGTGCTGCAGGGCAGCTTCGTGATCCTGGTCTGGGTCGTGGCGATCTACTACGCCGGCGACCTCGTCTGGCGCGAGCGGGAGCGGCGCACCCAGGAGATCATCGACGCCACCGCCCTGCCAGACTGGGCGTTCCTCGTCCCCAAGGCCATCGCCATCTGCCTCGTGCTGTTGGCCATGCTCACGGTCGCGGCCCTCACCGGCATGGCGGTCCAGGTGGCGCAGGGCTTCTTCGACCTGCAGCCGCAGCACTACCTCTTCTGGTACATCGTCCCCAGCGCCATCGACTGGTCGCTGCTGGCGATCCTGGCCGTCTTCATCCAGGCGGTGTCCCCCAACAAGTTCGCCGGCTGGGGCGTGCTCATCCTGCTGCTGGTGGCCACGCTGGTGCTCCCGAGGCTGGGTTTCGAGCACAACCTCTACCTCTACAGCGGCCACCCCCGCACGCCGCTGTCCGACATGAACGGCGAAGGGGCCTACGCCGCCATCGCCGGCTGGTTCCGCGCCTACTGGGCCGCCTTCGCGGTGGTCCTGGTCGTGCTGGGCTACGCGCTCTGGCCGCGTGGGACCGACATGCGCCTGGCCGCCCGCCTGCGCCGGCTGCCGCGACGCCTCGCCAGCCCGGCCGGCGTCATCGGCGCGCTCGCCCTGGCCGCCTGGGTTGGGATGGGCGTCCACATCTTCCAGAACACCAACGTCGAGAACGAATACCGGACCCGCATCGCCGACGAGAAGTGGCTGGCCGATCTTGAGAAGGGCTTCCTCAAGTACGAGACGCTGCCACAGCCGTCGGTCACCGACGTCGAGCTCGACCTCGACCTGCACCCCGGCGAACCTAAGCTCGTCACCGAAGGCGTCTTCCACCTAATCAATGACAGCGGCGTGCCCATCCGCGAGTTGCACGTCCGCCTCGACCGCGACACCAAGGCCCTGCAGATGTCGGTGAACGGCGCCTCGAAGGTCCGCGCTTTCGACCGTTTCAACTACCGCATCTTCACCTTCGACCGCCCGCTGATGCCGGGCGACCGCACCGCGCTCTCGTTCCAGACGGTCATGGGCCAGTGGGGCTTCAAGAACTCCGGCAACATGACGCGGATCGTCGAGAACGGCACGTTCGTGAACAACTTCGAGTTCGGCCCGGTGATCGGCATGGACCGCTCCCGCCTGCTCCAGGACCGGGCCAAGCGGCGCAAGTACGGCCTGCCGCCGCAACTGCGTCCACCCAAGCTCGAGGACCGCTCGGCCCAGGCCCGCAACTACCTCGCCAACGCCGACTGGGTGAACGCCGACATCAGCGTCACCACCGACGCCGACCAGACGCCGGTCGCGCCCGGTTACCGCATCTCGGACGTCACCCGGAAGGGCCGGCGCACCATCCGCTTCCGCACTGACGCTCCGGTGTTGAACTTCTTCTCGGTGCAGTCGGCCCGCTACGCCATCAAGCGCGACGTCTACAAAGGCGTGGAACTGGCGATCTATTACGATCCCCAGCACCCCTGGAACGTGGACCGCATGATCGGGTCGCTGAAGACCGGCCTCGACTACTACCAGGCCAATTTCAGCCCGTACCAGTTCCACCAGGCGCGGATCGTCGAGTTCCCCGACTACGAACGGTTCGCCCAGGCCTTCGCGAACACCATGCCCTACTCCGAGGGCATCGGCTTCGTTACCGACAACACCAAGCCCGACAAGATCGACTACGTCACCTACGTCACCGCCCACGAGCTGGCCCACCAGTGGTGGGCGCACCAGATCATCGGCGCCGACATGCAGGGCGCCACGGCGCTGTCCGAGACCCTGGCGCAGTACTCGGCCCTGATCGTCATGGAGAAGACCTACGGCCAGGACGGCATTCGCAAGTTCCTGAAGTACGAGCTGGACCGTTACCTGCGTTCGCGGGGCGGCGAGCTGGTCGAGGAACTGCCGCTCGTCCGCGTCGAGAACCAGCCCTACATCCACTACCGCAAGGGCTCGCTCGTCATGTACCTGCTGCGCGACCGGATGGGCGAGGCCAAGGTCAACGCCGCGCTGCGCCGGCTCCTCGCGCAATACGCCTTCAAAGGCGCCCCATACCCGCGCTCGCAGGACCTCGTCGACGCCCTGCGCGCCGAGGCCGGGGCCGATCCCGCGACCCAGCAGTTGATCACCGACCTCTTCGAGAAGATCACGCTGTACGACCTGTCGACCCGGCGGGCGACCGTGAAGAAGCGCGCCGACGGCCGCTACGACGTCACCCTGACCATCGACGCCAAGAAGGCCTACGCGGCCGGGAACGGGAAGGAGACGCCGGTCGCGATCCCCGCCGGCGAGATCTTCGACGTGGGGGTATTCGACGCCGAACCCGGCAAGCCCGGCTTCGGCCGCCGCAACGTCCTGGCCTTCCGCACCGTGGCGCTGAGGTCCGGGCCCCAGACCGTGACCCTCACGGTCGACAAGCCGCCAAGGTTCGCCGGCGTCGACCCCTACAACAAGCAGATCGACCGCAACTCCGACGACAACGCCATCGGCGTCACCGACTGATCGGCGGGAAAAAGAAGGGGCCCGGCGCCTGGGGACGCCGGGCCCCGGACCGCGACAGGGGGTGCGGGTGTCAGGTCGCGGTCATGCCCTCGTGGCCGGCGCGCAGCACGACGCCCAGGCCCATCAACCCAGCCAGCGTCAGTAGCCAAGCGGACGGTTCGGGACGGGCGGGACGCGGGGCCGCCGGCTGCGCGGCGGGCGCCTCGACGACGATGGCGGCGCGCGGCGGCTCACGGTCGGCCGCGCGGGCCGGCGCCGAGATCATGATCGCGGCCACGGCCGCCGCCGCGCCCAGCACGCCGATGATGGTGCCCAGTTTCATCGGAACAGCCCCGCTCCTCACCCTGACCCCGATCGTGCCTTCCGGGCCGCGACCTGCCCTCCCCCGATTGGGGGCGCCATAGCTTGGCCTTGCCAGATCGGAACAATTAATGAACATTGCCATCTCATGGCCCGATCCTTTGCCGTCGAAGACGTCTCCGCCCAGCCCGACCTGTGGCGCGCCAAGCCGGCCCCGGCGCCCAAGCCGCACTACGCCGGCCATCGCGAGCGCCTGCGCGAGCGCGCCGCGGCCGGCGGTCTTCCCCCCCTGCCCGATTACGAGGTGCTGGAGCTCTTCCTGTTCCGCTCGGTCCCGCGCGGCGACGTCAAGCCGTTGGCCAAGCAGCTCCTCGCCCGCTTCGGATCGCTGGGCGGCGTGCTGGGCGCCACGACCGACGAGCTGAGGACTGTGGCCGGCGTCGGCGAGGCGGTGGCCCTGGACCTCAAGCTGCTGCACGAGGCCAGCCTGCGCGTCGCGAAGGAACAGGTCGCCCGCCGCCCGGTGATCTCTTCCTGGAACGCCCTGCTCGCCTATGTGAAGACCGCTATGGCGCACGAGGCGCGCGAGCAGTTCCGCGTCCTTTTCCTCGACAAGAAGAACCAGTTGATCGCCGACGAGGTGATGAACCGCGGCACCGTCGACCACGCGCCGGTCTATCCCCGCGAGGTCGTCCGCCGCGCCCTCGAACTGTCGTCCAGCGCCGTCATCCTCGTGCACAACCACCCCTCGGGCGATCCGACGCCCTCGTCCGCCGACGTCGACATGACCCGCCAGATCGTCGAGGCCGCCCGCCCCATGCGCATCGCCGTCCACGACCACCTCGTCGTCGGCCGCGACGGCACGGCCAGCTTCAAGGCCCTCGGCCTGATGTGAGGCGGCAGGAGGGCGACGAAACCTCCCCCATTTATGGGGGAGGGGGACCACGAAGTGGTGGAGGGGGCGGCGATACACCATGAGAGCCGACGGCAACATCACCATCCGCGCACGGCGGCTTCGGAAGCACATGTCACTGCCGGAGGTGATGCTGTGGCGCTGCCTGCGCGGCCGGGGAGACGGAAAGCCGGTGTTCCGGCGACAGCATCCTTTCGGCCCCTACGTCCTGGACTTCTTCTGCCCCAGCGCGGCCCTGTGCATCGAGGTGGACAGCGAGGTTCACAGCCTGGGCAATCACCCCCTGCGCGACGCGCGACGGGATGCGTATCTGAGGCGTCACGGCATTGATACGATGCGGCTCTCAGCGTCGGAAGTCATCACCGATGCTCAATTCATCGCCGATGGCTTAATTGCTGAAGCGCGCGCGCGAGCCCACCGCCCCCTCCACCCTTCGGGTCCCCCTCCCCCGTGAACGGGGGAGGTTTTCCAATCCTCCACGCGCCCCGTTTCATCGTCACAAGCTGGCCCCTTCTCCCGACCCCACACTTGCGCAGAGCCTCCCCTTGGGTTGACCCTTCCCCAAAAGCAGGAGCGCCGCCGATGACCTCGACGCCGATCACCGCCGCCGCCTGCGACCGGGTGCTGGTGCTGCAGGGCGGCGGTGCGCTGGGGTCCTACCAGGCTGGGGTGGCCCAGGGCTTGGCCGAGGCCGACCTGCGGCCCGGCTGGGTGGCGGGCATCTCCATCGGGGCGATCAACGCCGCCATCATCGCCGGCAACCCGCCCGGACTTCGCCAGCAGAAGCTCCGCGCCTTCTGGGACCTGGCGTCCTCGGCCGCGCCGGTCGCCCACGCGCCCTCCAACGACCAGCTCCGGGCCTGGTGGAACGAGCTGGCCGCCGGCTGGATCGCCGCATTCGGCGTGCCCGGCTTCTTCACGCCACGCGTGCCGCCCGCCTTCCTCTATCCGCCGGGCGCGCCCCAGGCCATCAGCCTCTACGACACCGCCCCGCTGCGAAGGACGCTGGAGGAACTGGTCGACTTCGAGCGCCTGAACTCCGGTGAGATACGCTTCAGCGTCGGCGCCGTGAACGTGCGCACCGGCAACTTCGCCTATTTCGACAACACCAAGCAGACCATCCGCCCCGAGCACATCATGGCCTCCGGCGCCCTGCCGCCGGGCTTCCCGCCGGTGGAAATCGACGGCGAGACCTACTGGGACGGCGGCATCGTCTCGAACACGCCGCTGCAATACGTCCTGGACGAGGCGGGCGAGCGCAACCTGCTGATCTTCCAGGTGGACCTGTTCAGCGCCCGCGGCGATCTCCCCAAAACCCTGCTGGAAGCGGCCGAGCGCGAAAAGGACATCCGCTTCTCCAGCCGCACGCGTCTCAACACCGACGTCTACAAGCGGCTGCAGGACGCCCGCGCCGCCCTGCAGGCGGTGATCGCGCGCCTGCCGGCCGACTTCGACGGCGGGGAAGATCTACAGGTCCTGCGCCAGTTCGCCGAGGAGAGCTCGATCGCCATCGTCCAGCTCATCTACCGGGCCAAGCTCTACGAGGGGAACTCCAAGGACTACGAGTTCTCCCGCGTCACCATGGAGGAGCACTGGAAGGCGGGCCTCTCCGACGTGCGCCGCACGCTGCGCCACCGCGAATGGCTGACCCTGCCGATGAAGCCCGGCGTGACCACCTACGACCTGACCGGAGATGGACGGATCGACGTAAATCCGCCATGAGGCGATGGTGCACTGCACAATAGCATCACCGGAGCTTCCCCCATGTCCCTGAAAGGCAAGACCGCCGTCGTCACCGGCTCGACCAGCGGCATCGGCCTGGCCATCGCACGGGCCCTCGCCGAGCAGGGTGCGAACGTGGTCATCAATGGCTTCGGCGACGCCGCCGCCATCGAGGCCGAACGGGCGAAGATCGAGGCCGACTTCGGGGTCAAGGCCGCCTACGACGGCGCCGACATGACCGACGGCGACGCCATCGCCGCGATGATCGCCAAGGCCGAGAAGGCGTTCGGCTCGGTCGATATCCTGGTCAACAACGCCGGCATCCAGCACGTCTCGCCGATCGACGAGTTCCCCGTCGAGAAGTGGAACCAGATCCTGGCCATCAACCTCTCGTCAGCGTTCCATGGGATGCGGGCGGCGATCCCCGGCATGAAGGCCCGCAAGTGGGGCCGGATCATCTCCACCGCCTCGGCCCACAGCCTGGTCGCCTCGCCCTTCAAGTCGGCCTATGTGGCCGCCAAGCACGGGATCGCCGGCCTGACCAAGACCGCCGCGCTGGAAGTCGCCACCCACGGCGTCACCGTGAACTGCATCAGCCCGGGCTACGTCTGGACGCCCCTGGTCGAGAAGCAGATCCCGGACACCATGGCGGCCCGCGGGCTGACCAAGGAGCAAGTGATCAGCGACGTTCTGCTGGAGGCCCAGCCGACCAAGCAGTTCGTCACCGTCGACCAGGTGGCCTCGCTGGCGGTCTATCTCTGCTCGGACGCCGCCAGCCAGATCACCGGCGCCAACCTCTCCATCGACGGCGGCTGGACGGCGGAGTAGCCGCCTACTCCACCGTGAACGTCAGCCCTGCGTGGCCCTGCAGCCGGTCGACCAGCCGGCCCTGCAGCGCCGCGCCCGGCGTCCAGATCCCGCCCTTCACGTCCGGCGCGTTTACCAGCGCGATCGCCGTCTCGGCCAGCATCTTCGACGTCGAGCCGTAGCCGGGATCCTTGTCGCCCTTCACAGAGGTGCGCACCTTCCGCCCGTCGGCGGCGATCCCCACGAATAGGACGTCGTAGTAGCCGTTCTCGCGCTCTTCCTTGGTCGGCCCCTCGCCCGGCTTCGGCCCGCCGCCCGGCAGGCTGCCGAGGTCGGTGAAGCCCGGCCCGCCCGAGCCCGGCGCGCCCATCACCATCTCGTCGTAGACGAAGTCCTTGCCATAGGCGTGGCCCATCAGGGCGTTCGAGCGGTGGACGTTCTTGGTGTTGATCACCGCCATCATGAACGGCGCCACGGGCCCGACGTCGGGGTCTTCCTCCGCCACCTGACCGGTCGGCTGGGCGGGGCCCTCGAAGCCCGGGGTCAGGCCGAACGGGCTCATCATGATCGCCAGGATCGATGGGTCCTTCTGGATCGCCGCCATGGTGGCCGCGCCGCTGGCCGCCGTGCCGCCCGACAGGCCGCCGCGCATGTCGCGCACCCGGCCCTTCACCCGCGGGACCGGCCCGCCCAGCTTCGCCTTGGCGGTCTCCTGATTGAAGTACACCCCCAGCTCGAACGGGATCGAATCGAAGCCGCAGGAGAACAGGATGCGCGCGCCCGACGCCTTGGCCGCCGCGTCGTGCGCGTCGATCATCTGCCGCATCCAGTTCGGCTCGCCGCACAGGTCCAGGTAGTCGGTCCCCGCCGCCGCGCAGGCCGCGACCAGGTCCGAGCCGTAGAGCTGGTAGGGCCCGACCGTCGTGATGATCGCCTTCGCGCGCCCCACCATCGCCTTGAGCTGCGCCGGGTCGCTCGCGTCGGCCACCACCAGCGGGGTGTCCCTCGGCGCGCCGATCTCGTCGCGCACCGCGGCCAGCTTGTCCGCCGACCGCCCGGCCATGGCCCACTTCACCGCGCCGCCGACGCCATAGGTCTTGGCCAGGTGCTCGGCCACCAGCCGGCCGGTGTAGCCGGTGGCGCCATAGACGATGATGTCGAACTCGGCGTTGGGGTTCATCTGGGCGTCCTCGATTTCGTTGCGGCGGACCTTTACGAATTTACATCGTTATCGCAACCCACCGGGTTTATCAGGAGACCATGACACCCGAGCTCGGCATCATCGAGGGCTTCTTCGGCCGCCCCTATTCCTGGGACGAGCGGGCCGACATGGTCCGCGCCTTGGCCCCCGCCGGCTATGGCTTCTACCTCTATGCGCCCAAGGCCGACGGCCACCTGCGCCGCCGCTGGCGCGAGCCCTATTCCGACGCCGACCTCCAGGCCTTGGCCGGCTTCGCCCAGAGCTGCCGCGACGCGGGCGTGCGGTTCGGCGTCGGCCTTTCGCCCTACGAGCTCTTCCTGGGCTTCGACGCGCCGGCCAGGGACGCGCTCGCGGCCAAGCTGGCGCAGTTGGACTCCCTGGGCCTCGACGACCTCGGCGTGTTCTTCGACGACATGAAGGGCGACCTGCCCGAGCTCGCCGAACGCCAGGTGGAGATCGTCCACTGGATCGCCGGGCGCACCTCGGCCAGCCGCCTGATCGCCTGCCCCAGCTACTACACCGACGATCCTGTGCTGGACCGCGTCTTCGGCCAGCGCCCCGCAAACTACCTCGAAGACCTGGGCGCGGGCCTGGACCCGAAGATCGAGCTGATGTGGACCGGCGAGGAGGTCTGCGCGCGCGAGTTCTCGCCCGGACACCTGGCCCGCGTGGCCGAACAGATGCGCCGCAAACCGTTCCTCTGGGACAACTACCCGGTCAACGACGGCCCGCGCATGAGCCGCCACCTGCACCTTCGCGCCTTCACCGGCCGCCCGGCCTCCATAGCCCCGCACATCGCCGCGCACGGCATCAACACCGCCTCGCAGGCCGTACTCTCGCGCATCCCGGCGCTCAGCCTCGCGGAAAGCTATCGCGACGGGGAGGCCTACCAGTACCTCGCCGCCTTCCGCCGCGCGGCCCGGACCGTCCTGGGCCCCGATCTCGCCGACGGGGTCGAGCGCACCCTGCTCCTGCTCGAAGACACCGGCCGCGACGGCCTCAGCAACGAGCAGAAGGCGCGCCTGCGCACCCGCTTCGAAGCCTTCGACCATCCGGGGGCCCGCGAGATCCTCGCTTGGCTGGACGGCCTCTTCGCCACCGGCGAGGAGCTCCAGACCCAGTGACAACCCGCCGTGCGCTGCTGGTGCGTCTGGGCCTGCTGGCGACGGCCGGCGGGGCGCTCTTCATGGTTCGCGACCGCCTGCCCTGGCCTCCGGTCGAGCCCCGGTTCGCCGACGGCCGTCAGACCCCATGGCTGCCCCTGCCCGAGCATGGAGGCCTGATCGACGTCGCCGCGTCGGTGAACGGTGTTGCGATCCGGGCGGTGGTGGATTCGGGTGCGCAGTTCTCCGCCATCGACCGCGACCTGGCCCAGCGGCTCGAACTGCCGCGCACGGTCGCCGCCCCGATCCTCGCTTACGGCGTCAGCGGTCGGCCCAGCCTTACCCATACGGTCCGCCTCGACCTGGCCCTGCCCGGCCTTGCCGTCCAGGGCCTGAGGGCCGCCGCCCTTGGCCTCTCGGCCATCTCCTCCGCCGCGGGGCGCGACTTCCAGCTTCTGATCGGCCGCGACGTGCTGCGCCAGGTGGTGCTCGAGGCGGACTTCCCCCGCGCTCGCGCCCGCTTCCTCGCCCGCGAGGCCTTCCGCCCCTCGCGCGACGCCCTGCACATTCCGCTCAAGCGCAAGGGCGGCGCGCCCATGGTCCCGGTGCAGGTGGAAGGCGCTCCGCCGCTGGACGTGCTGGTCGACACCGGCGCGAGCGGCCTCCTCGCCCTGTCCCAGACTGCCGCGCGGGAGGCGGGCCTGCTATCGCCCGGCCGGCGGGTCGACTCCGCCCATTCCGTCAGCCTGGGCGGCCTCAGCCTCAACCGCATCGTCCGCGCCAGCTCGGTCCAGGTGGGCGGCCTGACGCTGCGCGATGCCGAGGTCCAAGTCTACGCGCCGGCGGCAAACGCGCCCGCCCCGTCCGGCCTGCTCGGCGCCGGCCTCTTCCACCGTTACCGCATCGCCCTCGACCTCGGCGGGGATCGGCTCTTCCTCACGCGGTCGGGCCTTATCATTGTGCCCATGTCGGAACTCTCCCGCTGACAGGCCGTTAGGCCGCCCACAGCCTCAGGGAGAGCCCCATGAAACGCGCCTCTATGTTCGCCGCGGCCGCCGTCGCCGCCCTTTCGATGGCCGCCTGCCAGAAGAAGGACGAGGTCGCCAACTCGGCCGATCCGGGCACGACGAACTCCGCCGTCAACGCGGCGCAGGATGCCACCTCGGCCGCCGTCGGCGCCACCTCGGCGGCCACGATGGGCCAGATGTCCACCGAGGACTTCGTCACCAACGCGGCCATCAGCGACATGTACGAGATCCAGGCCGGCCAGATCGCTCAGAAGAAGGGTCAGTCCCAGGGCGTGAAGGACTTCGGCAAGATGATGGTCACCGACCACACGGCCCTGTCCAACGAGATGAAGCCGCTGATCACGGCCGCCGGCAAGACGGCCCCCACCGGTCTCGACGAGCGCCGCAAGGGGATGATCGACAACCTCAACGCCGCCGCGCCGGCCGACTTCGACAAGACCTACCTCGCGCAGCAGGAAGCCGCGCACAATGAGGCGCTCACCCTCATGCAGGGCTACGCCGACAAGGGCGACGACGCGGGCCTGAAGGCCGCCGCCGCCAAGGCCGCGCCCAAGGTGCAGGCCCACCTCGACCACGTGAAGCAACTGCAGTCGGCGCCCGCGGCTGCTCCGGCCAAGAAGTAGCAGCTCGGCCTGAAGCGTGAAGGAACGCCCGCCCTCGGTGGCGGGCGTTCTGCTTTTCGGCGCAGCCCTCGTCTCCGCGCTTTCACGAAGAAGGACAGCCGGTCTCGCAGAGGTCGACGCGGCCGCGATTTGGCGCCTATCCTCGGCAGCCAGAGTTCGAAGAACCGGTTTGCTGGAGGAAACGACGATGACCCGCACCCTCGCGGCTGCGCTCGCCTGCACGGCGCTCACCGCCTTCGCGGCCCTGCCGGTCGCCGTCCAGGCCCAGACCAGCGCGGCGGCCATCGCCAAGGGCTACAAGGCTCCGCGCAACCACTGGGGCCAGCCCGACCTCTCCGGTGCCTGGACCAACGCCACCATCACGCCCTTCGAACGCGACCCGAAGCTGGGCGACCGTCTGGTCCTCACGCCGCAGGAGGCGGCAGCTCTCGAAGGCGCGAACGCCCAGCTCAACGCCGAGGGCGCCAAGCCCACCGACCCGAGCCTCAAAGTCACCGACCTGCCATACGAGTGCGGCCGCGGCTTCAAGGGCGTCGACTGCGGCTACAACAACTTCTGGGTCGACCCCGGGACCAAGATCATCCGCATGAACGGCGAACCGCGCGCGTCGGTGATCGTCGAGCCGAAGAACGGGCGCATGCCGCCGCTTACGGCGGAGGCGATGAAGGCGATCCGGGCCCGGGCCGGCAACGCCCGCGTCGGCAACTTCGACGGCCCCGAGCGCCGGCCGCTGGGTGAGCGCTGCATTATGTCGTTCGGCTCGTCCGCGGGCCCGCCGATGCTGCCCAGCCTCTACAACAACAACTACGCGATCATGCAGACCGGCGACACGGTGATGATCCAGGTCGAAATGGTGCACGACACGCGCCTGATCCGCCTGAACGCCGAGCACGACAGGTCCGGCGTCCGGAGATGGATGGGCGACAGTGTCGGCCACTGGGAGGGCGAGACCCTGGTCGTCGACACGATCAACATGCGGCCGGAACAGACCCTGCGCGGCGGCGGCTCGGCGGCCGGCTTGCATGTGGTGGAGCGGTTCACGCGGATCTCACCGCAGCAGATCCTCTACCAGTTCGAACTGGACGACCCGGCGACCTATACAGCCCCCATCAAGGGCGAGGTGGCGTTCAACACCACCAAGGGGCCGATCTACGAATACGCCTGCCACGAGGGCAACTACGCCCTCCCCGGCATCCTCGCCGGCGCGCGCGCTGAGGAGAAGGCGGGCCGCGAGATGGAAGGCAACCGCGGCGAGATCAAAGAAGAGGGCGAGGAAGCCGCCAAGCCCGCGCCCTGAGCGGACGCAGGCCTGGGGGCCTCGGCTCACGTTATTGAGCTCAGTGCGCCGGGCGGCCTTCTAGCTCGTCCTTGACGGTCTTGGCGCCGGCTTCGGCGATTGCCGAGGCCTTGTCCCGCAGGCTGGCGCCCTCGCCCTCCGGCCCGGTCTGGCGGTGCAGTTCGTCCTTCACTTGGCCATAAGCGCGCTGGGCCACGTCCTTGACGTCTTCCAGCGAGGCCTTGGCCTTGTCGGCCACCTTCGAGCGCGCCGGCCCGAAGTAGCGCCGCTCCACCGGCGTAGAGGGGAGCGCCGCACCGATCGCCGCGCCCACCGCCAGGCCGATTGCGCCGATCACTAGCGGCTCGCTGTCGAGGGTGTCGTCGAAGCGCTGCCGGGCCGCTCGCCCGTATTCGCCAGCCTTCTCCTGCGCCACATGAGCATATTCGCCGGCCTTGCCGCGCAGGCCGCTGACGCCGTCGGCCGCCTGGTGCTGAGCATCGGCGAGCTTGGCCTTGGCCTTCTCGGCGGTATCCGCCAGCTTGGTCTTCGCCGCCTCGGCCTTGGCCTTCACCTTGGCCCGCAGCGTCTCCTCCTCGTCGTAGCCTTCGTAGGTCGGGTAGTAGCCGCCGCCGGCGTAGGCGCCTCCCCCGTTGCGACGCGTCTGGCCGATCGCCAGCCACGCCACGCCCAGCCCGATCAGGGCGATCGGGATCGGATTCTCGCGGAGTTGCTCCACTGCCGTCGTCAGAACCTTGTTGCTCGCGCCGCCCATCATCCTCGTCGCCTCGTCGAACATTTCCTGGGGTTGCATCCTGTCCTTGAGCGCCTCGACCGTCCGATCGATCCGCCCGCGGGTCTCTTCCACTTCGCGCTCAAGTTCCGCAGAGCTCTTGGTCATCTCGGCTTTCCCTTCATGAGTTCGGCGTTCTTGCGCAGTTGTCGGCTCGACCGGTCGGGCTTCAGGCCGTCCAGCGAGATCGCCTTCATGCCGGCCCGCACCAGCAGGTAGCCCACGGCCGCGACGCCCAGGCCGACGATGAGCGCCGCCCAGATGGGGTCCATCAACTTCGACAGCGCGAGCACCAGCGCCTGAAGAAGCACCAGGAGCGCCGCTATCAGCAGCAGCCCGCCGGCCGCGATGTCGCCGACGGCCTTGCCGGCCGCGTTCAGTTTCTCGGCGAACTCGGCGCGGGCCAGTTCCACCTCCTTGCGGACCAGGTCGGCGAGATCTCCCCCGAGTTGTCCGATGAGGTCGGTGAGGCTGCGGGCCTCCCTTGGTGACTGCGCCCCGTCCATGGCTCAGCGGCCCCCGGCGTGGGGCGAGTCGGCGGGGGGCGCGTCGGTGAGGCCGCCCGTCGCGTCGGTCTCGCCGGTCCCGGACACGCCCTCGTCCTCCAGGCCTACCGGCGAGGCGCTGCTGGGAGTCGCCTCCAACGCGCCCAGGTTGGCCGCGATCGGCGCCTCGATGCCCCCGGCTTCGGTCCCGAACGTCGGCGGCGTGTCATCCTGGGCGGGCGCGAAGCTCATCGGCTCGCCGAGCCCCGTCGTGTCGTCCGGCTCGCTGGCGCGGGCGAAGCGGCCCAGGGCCAGTCCCACCAACACCGCGCCGCCGATGAACGCCGCCGGATTGCGACGCCCGAAGCCACGCACGGCGTTCAGCAGGTCGCCCGGCTCCTTGTCGGCAAGGTTGCGCGAAAGGCTCTCCAGGCCGTCGGCGGCCTGCTGGACGAGG
This sequence comes from Phenylobacterium sp., assembly GCF_024508875.1. Lineage (GTDB taxonomy): Bacteria > Pseudomonadota > Alphaproteobacteria > Caulobacterales > Caulobacteraceae > Phenylobacterium. The sequence continues at coordinate 27,264 of NZ_JANINU010000001.1, read as the reverse complement.
CGCGAGGCCGGGCTCTGGTCGGCGCCGGCAAGTTCGTCGCCCGCACGGCGCACCGCATTGGCGAAGTCGCCCAGCGTCTTGGCGCCGGCCTGCGCGCCCTTCTGCGCCTCGGCCCGGACCCGGTCCTGCGCGACGCTGGCGAAGGACTGCGCCTCGGCCTTCAGCGCCTGCCCCGCCTGGCCCACCAGTTCCTTGGCCTGGGTCTTCCGGCTGGGGGTCCCGGCAGCGCCGGTGTCGAGGTCGCTCATGGTTCTCTCCGCGTGCAGGCAGCGGCGATCCGCCCGGACCGCCCAATCGGGGGCCTAAACGCAGGAGCGGCCGTTCGGTGGCGTGCCGACGGCGTAAAAGTTCAGCTTTTCAATAGGAACGTCGGGCGCCCGACATTGTGGTCGTTAGCGGCGGCGGCGCCAGACGATAGCCGCGCCGATGGCGACGCCCACAGCTAGGCCAAGAACCCCGGCGGTGATCGCCTCGCGGTCCAGCGCGGCGGCCAGTTGCGCGCGCGTCCGGCGCGAAAGCGTTCGCAGACGGCCGAGGCCGTCGTCGTCATAGCCTTCGTAGACCGCATAGTGGCCGGCCAGCCGCTCGGGCTTCACGTGCCGGCTCCAGAGGTCGCCCTCGGCCAGCTTGCGCGTGGAATCGTCGAACACACCCATCCGTCGCACCCTAATACTTCCGCAGCGTCTTAGGCGCCGCGTGTCGTCCTTGTCACCCGCCCTTCGTGTCAAACCTTGGGCGGAGGCTGGAAATCCACTCTATACCGTCATGTATGACGCGTCCCTTTACCGGCCTAGCCCCCACCCTTTCGCTTCTCGCCCTCTCGGCCCTTCCCGGCGTCGCCCAGGCCCAGGACATCTCCGCCCAGCGGCTCTCCGACATGACGCGCGAACTGGCCTCGCCCGCCTACTTCGGGCGCGGCCCCGGCGGCCCGGGCGAGCGCAAGACGATCGAGTTCATCGTCAGCCAGTTCAAGGCGCTCGGCCTCACGCCCGCCGGCGACGACGGCGGCTGGACGCAGGACGTCCCGCTCTACCGCTACCAGACCCAGCCGGGCGGGACCTACACGCTCACCGCCGCCGGCCAGTCGAAGGCGCTGCACGAACAGACCGACCTGCGCATCGAGACCCAGCGGCCGGTCGAGCACGTCGAGATCACGGCCGCGCCGCTCGTCTTCATCGGCTACGGCGTCACTGCCCCCGAGCGCGGCTGGGACGACTTCAAGGGCGTCGACCTCAAGGGCAAGATCGCCCTGGTCCTCATCAACGACCCCGACTTCGAAGCGGCGTCCACCGACGCGGTCTCCGGCAAGTTCGGCGGCAAGGCGGCCACCTTCTACGCCCGCTGGGTCTACAAGTACGAAGAGGCGGTCCGGCGCGGCGCGCTGGGCATGCTGATCGTTCACGAGACGGCCGGCGCGGCCTACGGCTGGAACACGGTCGTCGCCTCGAACGGCGAGAGCTACGATGTCGTCCGCCCGGATCCCGCCAAGGACAAGCTCCTGCTGCAGGGCTGGATCCAGCGCGACCTGACCGTCCAGCTCTTCAAGGACGCTGGCCTCGACTTCGAGGCGGAGAAGGCCCGAGCGAAGACCGCCGCGTTCCAGCCCGTGGAGCTGAAGGGCGCCACGTTCTCGGCCGACTACCAGAACCGCTTCACGCGTCTGAAGAGCCAGAATGTCCTGGCCAAGATCCCCGGCGCGAAGCGACCGGGCGAAAGCATCCTCTACGCCGCGCACTGGGACGCTTATGGCGTCGATCCGGCCGATCCGACGGGCAAGGTGATCCGCCCGGGCGCCATCGACGACGCCGTCGGCGTGGCCGGGGTGATCGAGACCGCCCGCGCCTTCAAGGCCGGCCCGGCGCCCGCCCGCACCGTGATTTTCGCCGCCTGGACCGGCGAGGAGCGCGGCTTGCTGGGCAGCGAATACTACGCCCAGCGGCACGAGGCCGACCTCGCCAGGATGGCCGCCAACTACACCTTCGACGTCCTGCAGCCGGCCGGTCCCGCCAGGGACGTGGTGCTGGTGGGCTCGGGCCAGAACGAGCTGGAGGCCCACCTCGCCCAGGTGGCGGCAAAGCACGGCCGCACCATCACGCCCGATCCAAAGCCGGAGCGCGCCCTCTTCTACCGCGCCGACCACTTCTCGGTCGCCAAGCGCGGCGTGCCCACCGTCCTCTTCATGGGCATGAGCGGCGGCGCCGACCTGATCCAGGGCGGCCGCGCGGCCGGCGAGAAGTGGGTCGAGGACTACACCGCCCGCTGCTACCACCAGACCTGCGACGTCTGGTCGGCCGACCAGAACTACCAGGGCGCCGCCGACGACGTGGCCCTGGCCTACGAGGCCGGGCGCGACCTCGCCAACTCCACTCGCTGGCCGGACTGGAACGCCACGTCCGAGTTCAAGCCGATCCGCGCGAAGACCAAGAGCCAGCGCAAGTAGTCCCCGCAAACCTGAAGCCTCCGTTCAGGCACGGTTCAGCCCCCGAGGCGTTGAATCGACCCGAATGGAGGCCTCAATGCGTAAGTTCCTGACCACCGCCCTCGCCGCCGTGACCGCCGCGGGCGCCGTGCTGGCGACCGCCGCCCCGGCCGAGGCCCAGCGCTATCGCCACTACCGCCACCACAAGGACAACGACGACGCCGTCGCGGCCGCCGTCCTGGGCGGCGTCGCGGGCCTCGCGCTGGGCGCGGCGCTGTCCAGCAAGAACAACAGCCGCGGCTACTACAGCGGCTATTCGTACGATCCCCGCTACGACAGCTACCGCGGCGGCTACTACCGCGATGGCTATTATCGGGACGGTGGCTACCGCGACGGCTACTACGGCCGCCCCTACGCCTACAACGATCGCCCCTACCGCACCTGCATCAGCCGCGACCGGGTCTGGGATCCCTACATCGGCCGTCGCGTGACCATCGAGCGCCGCTACGCCTGCTAGTCCGGCGACCTAACCTACGACCACATGCTCCTCGCCCCACCATAGGGGCGAGCGTGGCAGGTCGATGAACCGCTTCTCGTCTTCGAGCAGCAACGCACCGGCGGCCTGGGCTTCGGGCCGCCGGCCGTTTTCGATCACGGCTTCAAGACTGTCGAACCACAGTTCAGCGACGCCGTCGTACTCCGCCGGCGCATCGCGGCTCGCCCGCAGTCCCTCGCTGGCCGCGGACGCCAAGCTATGGCTCTGCACATAGCGCCGGATTCCGAGCGTCTGCGCGACGCTCGCCACCAGCGGCGCATGCGTGCCGCGCCAGTAGGCCTGGAAGCTCTCGCGCGTGAACGACGGCAGCCGCACGAGACAGAACGTCAACTTGATCATGGTCATATGCCCTTTCCTGAAACCATAGCAGGCGAACGCCGCTCGCCAGAACGATGACCCCACGCTAGGGTCTCGACGCACGGGGAGCGTTGGCTGGAGGCCGGGGGCGCGGACCATGTCCGAGGAGCTCGAGAGGGAGAACGCTCGCCTGGCGGCGCGCGTGGCGGAGCTGGAGGCCCAGTTGGCCGCCAAGCCGCCCATCGACCGGGCCACGCTCTATCGCACCACCGACAACGCACCCTGGGGCGTCATCTCCTTCAACATCGACGGACGGATGGACTACGCGAATCCCAGCTCGCAACGCTGGCTGACGCGCAAGGCTCCGGCGATCGGCGTACCGCGCTCCGAGTCGATCGCACCGGAACTTCTCGCCGTCCTGGAGCCCCTGCTCGTCGCCGCTTTTTCCGGACAGGCGTCGGAGTCGGATCTGACCGTACGCGATGTGGGGGGCGAGCAGCGCGATATTCGCGTCCACATCGTGCCCCGTGGCGGGGGCGAGACACCGATCAACGGCGCCGTCGTGACCCTCTACGACGTCACCGAAAGCCAGGCGCTCGACCGCTCTGTGCGCGAGAACGAAGCGCGCCTGCGCCACATCAACGCCGTCTCCCCCACCGCCAACTACATCTTCGACTTCGAGGCCGGCGCCGCGGTCTGGGTCGCGGGGCGGACCGAGCGTGTCTACGGCTACGCGGCCGACGAGCTGGTCGTGGGCGGCGGCAGGCTGATCCGCCAGCTCATCCATCCCGAGGACTTCCCGAGGGTCGCCGAGCGCCTGAAGAAGCTCACCCTCGCCCCCGACGGCGACGTGGAGGAGTTCGAGGTGCGGATCGCGCGCCGGGAGGGCGGATGGCGGTGGGTGCTCGACCGCGCCGTCGCCTTCGACCGCAACGCCGACGGCCGGGTCACCAAGACCCTGAGCGCCGCCCTCGACATCGACGAGCGCAAGCGGGCCGAGGAACGGCGCACCCTGCTCATCAACGAACTGAACCATCGGGTGAAGAACACCTTGGCCTCGGTCCAGTCGATCGCCCGCCAGACCCTCGGCTCGGGCCGCCCGGCCGACGAGATCGCCGACATCTTCACCGGCCGCCTGATCGCCCTGGCCGGCGCGCACGACGTCCTGACGCGCGAGAACTGGGCCGGCGCGGGCCTGCGCAACATCGTCGACGTCGCCCTGGCGCCCTTCGACGAGCGCCGTGTGGCCCGGGGCGGCCCCGACGCCCGGCTCGACGCGCGGACGGCGCTCGCCCTCAGCATGGCCCTGCACGAGCTCGCCACGAATGCGTCGAAGTATGGGGCGCTGTCCAACACCGACGGACGCGTCGAGCTGAGGTGGGACATCGACGAGACCCGACCCACCCCGATCCTGGGCCTGACCTGGCGGGAGATCGACGGCCCGCCGGTCGTCACGCCTAGCCGACGAGGCTTCGGCTCCCGCCTGCTCACCCAGGGCGTCCGCGGCGAACTCAACGGCTCGGCCGAACTGGAATTCGCCGCCGACGGCGTCGTCTGCCGGATCACAACGCCGCTCGAACCTGTCCCGGTCGTCCACTTCGGCTGAGCGCGTGTTGCTGCGGCAGAGATCGAAGGGTTGACGGCGCAGAATCCAGTAATTACTAAACATACAACAACTGGATTCACGAGACCTCGCCACCCGGAGGGCCCGGCGGCCGCCCCAGCCGTCTTCCGCCTCTTCCGCGACCCCAACCTCCCCCTGAGTGCGGAGATCCGGGTGGCGAGCCCCCCAGCCCGAAAGGCGCCGATGCGTGTCCGCTATGCCATCCGCTGGTCCCGTCTCACCGAGACCCTGGCGATGGCGGCCTCTGCGGCGGCGGTGATCGCAGCCATCGCCGGTCTCGTCTAGAGACTCGCAAGAATTCGCCGGGTCCGGCGACGGCCCTTAACTATCGAAAACTTGCCGCGCATCGCAGAATCGCGAAGATGAATTTACGGAAACGCGCAACCTGCGCGTCCATTTCGGATGGGCCGCATGTCCGAACCTGGTTAATGCGGGATTCAGGACGTCTATCAGTCTTACCTTAAACCCCGACGCGGCATTTTGAGGCTGAAACGGGCGCGTCACTCCCCGCGCCGTCCCGTGGAGCCAGACAACGTGCCGGAGAGCTCGGGCGAAATCGGCAGGCCGCTTAAAGTCCTGCACGTCGACGACGACCCCATGAACCTGCGCGTCGTGCAGGAGATCCTGGGCGCGTTCGGTCATCAGGCTGTCATGGCCTGCTCCGGTCAGGATGCCCTCGAGCGCCTGGCGGTGGAGGCCTTCGACCTCGTCCTCCTCGACATCCACATGCCGGGCATGACCGGGATCGAGGTGATCGAGAAGCTGCGCGCATCGCCGGGCCCCGAGCGGAACATTCCCGTCATTGCCCTGACCGCCGACGTCTATTCGCGCCGGCCGGCCGAATACGTCGCCATGGGCTTCAACGACTTCGTCTCCAAGCCGATCCTGGTGTCGGGCCTGATGGCGACGATCAAGCGGTGCGCAGGCCCCGCTCCGGCCCCCGCCCTCAGCCGCGCCAGCTAAGGCGCGCCGCTCAGTCGGCGTCCGCTTCCAGCGGCAGCGCCGCCACCGCGCCCGACGGCCCGCTGAGGGCCGCCGCCAGCTTCGCCCTGTCGAGCTGGCCTTCCCAGCGCGAGACCACCAGCGTCGCGACGGCGTTCCCAACGAAGTTGGTCAGCGCGCGGCACTCGCTCATGAACCGGTCCACACCCAGGATCAGCGCCATGCCGGCCACCGGCACGCTGGGCACCACCTGCAACGTCGCCGCCAGGGTGATGAAGCCCGCCCCGGTCACGCCAGCCGCGCCCTTCGAGCTCAGCATCGCCACGCCCAGCAGCAGGAGCTGTTCCTCCAGCGACAGGCGGATCCCCAGCGCCTGGGCGATGAACAGCGCCGCCAGGGTCATGTAGATGTTCGTGCCGTCGAGGTTGAAGGAATAGCCCGTCGGCACCACCAGCCCGACGACCGACTTGGCCGCCCCCGCCCGCTCCATCTTTTCAAGCAGCGACGGCAGCGCCGCCTCGGAAGACGAGGTGCCCAGCACCAGCAGCAGTTCTTCCTTGAGGTAGCGGATCAGCTTCAGGATCGAGAAGCCGTTCAGCGCCGCCACCGCCCCCAGCACCACCAGCACGAATAGGATCGACGTCCCGTAGAAGGTCGCCACCAGCGCCGCCAAGCTGGCGATGCTGGCGATCCCGTACTTGCCCACGGTGAAGGCGAACGCCCCGAACGCGCCGATCGGCGCGGCGCGCATGAAGATCGCCACCAGCCGGAAGAACGCCTCGGCCGCCGACTCCAGCACCGTCAGCACCGGCTGTCCCCGATCCCCGATCATCGCCAGCGCCAGGCCGAACGGGATGGAGAAGAACAGCACCTGCAGGATGTTGCCGCCGACGAAAGCCCCGGCCACGGTCTCGGGGATGATGTCCATCAGGAAGCCCACGACGGTCATGTCGTGCGACTTGGCCGCATAGCTCTTCACCGCCTCGGCATCGAGGCTCGCCGGGTCGATGTGCATGCCGGCGCCGGGCTGCACCACGTTGGCGACCGTCAGGCCCACCACCAGCGCGAAGCTCGACACCGTGAAGAAGTAGGCGAACGCCTTCAGCGCGACGCCGCCCACCTTGCCGATGTCGCGCATCCCGGCGATGCCGGTCACCACGGTCAGGAAGATCACCGGGGCGATGATCATCTTCACCAGCTTGATGAAGGCGTCGCCCAGCGGCTTCAGCGCCTCGCCGGTCTGCGGCCAGAAGTGACCGATCAGCGCCCCCAGCGTGATGGCGAACAGCACCTGCACATAGAGCTGCGTCCACAGCGGCCGCTTCGCCGGCGCCTCGATCGTCCTGATGCCGGCCACCCGACTCCCCCCTGTCTTCCCCGCCAACCTACCTTGCGGCAGCCGTCGAAACATCCCCGCAATACAGGTAGCCCAGCTTTCGAAAACAGGGGATGCTGATCCCCGAAAGAGCCCGCACCAGACGGGCCAGGATTGGGGAGGACCACCATGATCGTGCTCGATCGGCGCCGCCTGCTGCTCGGAGGCGCCGCGGCGCTGACCGCCCTGCCCGCCGCGGCCGGGATCGCCGTGCAGCCGCCGGCCAGCGCCGGCTTCACCGCCGCCGGCGTCGCCGACCTCAACGCGCGGATGCACGCCCTGGTCGACCAGCAGAAGCTGGCCGGCGTCGTCACCCTGCTGGCGCGCAACGGCAAGGTCGTGAACCTGGACGCCTACGGCAAGCAGGACGCCTCCGCGTCCGCGCCGATGGCCACCGACTCGATCTTCCGCATCGCGTCCATGACCAAGCCCGTGACCGGCGTCGCGATGATGCAGCTCTGGGAAGAGGGCCGGTGGAAGCTGGACGACCCCGTCGCGAAGCACATCCCCGAGTTCGCCGGCCTGAAGGTGAAGACCGCCGCCGGCCTCGCCGACCAGACTCGGCCCATGACCATGGCCCAGTTCATGAGCCACACCGCCGGCTTCGGGACGAGCGGCGTCTACGAGGCGGGCGGCGTCAACCTGCGCGAGACCGACCTTCAGGGCATGGTGGACAAGCTCGCCAAGCTGCCGCTGGAAAGCCAGCCGGGCACGGACTGGGCCTATGGCCCTTGCGTCGACCTGCAGGGCTATGTGATCCAGAAGCTGTCGGGCAAGTCACTGGACCGCTACTTCCAGGACCACATCCTGACGCCGCTGAAGATGCCCGACACCCAGTTCTGGGTGGACCCGTCCAAGACGGCGCGCGTGGTGCGTATCCACACCTACGACCCGGCGGGCAGGATCGTCCCGGCCGAGAGCCGCGTGGCCACCGCCCCGCCCCGCTTCCTGGCCGGCGGCGGCGGCCTCTACTCCACGGCCCCCGACTACTACCGGTTCTGCCAGTCCCTGCTGCAAGGCGGCGAACTCGAGGGCGCCCGCGTCCTAAAGCCAGAGACCGTCAAGCTGATGCGCAAGTCCGTCCTGCAGCCCGGCGTCGGCGTCGACCTCTACGGCCCGGTGCAGAAGGGCCTGGGCTTCGGCATGGACTTCGCTGTGCACGAACGCCTGGCTGAAAGCGGACTGCCCCACGGCCAGGACAGTTACTGGTGGGGCGGCGCGTTCGGCACCTGGTTCTGGATCGACCCGACCAACGACATCGTCTTCGTGGGCATGATCCAGAACGTGCGCGGGTCGGTCCCCGGCGGCGGCACGCCCGACGTCCGCTCGATCTCGCCCCAGGCGGTCTACGCCGCCCTGGCGCGGAAGGCGTGATCCCCATGCGCCGCCGCCTCACCGCCCTCGCCCTCTCCGTTCTCGCCTCGTCCGCCTTTGCTGCGTCAGGCGCCGTCGCCGCCGACGCCTGGAAGACGCCCCGCAACGCCTTCGGCCAGCCCGACCTCGAAGGCGTCTGGACCAACGCCTCGCTCACCGGCCTGGAACGCGGCCCGCAGTTCAAGGACCTCGTCATCACCGAGGAACAGGCCCGCAAGGTCGAGGCGATGCGGGCCAGGATGATGGACGCCCAGAGCCGCCCCACCGATCCCAATGCGCCCGCCCCCAAGGCCGGCGAGGATCCGGGCGGCTACAACGCCTTCTGGACCGACGCCGGCAGCCGCATGGGCCGCATCCGCGGCGAGGTCCGCACCTCGTGGCTGGTCGATCCCGCCGACGGCAAGCTGCCCTATCGTCCCGAGGGGTGGAAGCTCTACCAGGACACCCTCAACAAGGCCCGCAACACCTTCGACGGACCCGAGGCGCGGCCGCTGGGCGAGCGCTGCATCCTGGGCTTCGGCTCCACCGCCGGACCGCCCATGCTGAACGTCCTCTACAACAACAATTACCAGGTCCAGCAGGCCCGCGATCACGTGGTCATCGTCGTCGAGATGAACCACGACGCCCGGATCATCCGGCTGGCCGATGCGCACCGGCCGCCGCCTTCGGTCCGCACCTGGATGGGCGATTCCGTCGGGCGCTGGGAGGGCGAAACCCTCGTCGTCGAGACCATGGGCTTCAACCCCGGCGAATCCCTCCGCCCCTACTTCGGCGCCAGCCTCTACATCTCGCCCGAGGCCAAGGTGACAGAGCGCTTCACCCGCATCTCGAAGGACCAGATCCTCTACGCGTTCGAGGTGGACGATCCGAAGGTCTACACCCGGACCTGGAAGGCGGAGATGGCGCTGAACGCGGCGCCGGGCCCGGTCTATGAGTACGCCTGCCACGAGGGCAACTACGCCCTGCCCGGCATCCTCGCCGGCGCCCGGAAGACCGAGTCCGAGGGCCGCGCGCCCGAGGCGGTGGACCTCTCCGAACGCTGAGCAGGCGATCTCAGTCCTTGCGGCCGTGTCCGCCGCCGGGGCCATGCTCCCGCGCTGAAGCCGGCTGACCCCGCTGCTCGGCCGCCCGAGCCTGCGGGCGGGCCTGCGCGGCCTGTTGCTGCTGGGCCATCTGCTGCCGCTGGGCCTGCTGCTGTTGGCGAGCTTGCGCCATCCGCTGCTGCTCGCCCTGCCGCCGCATCTGTTCGCGCCGCGCCTGTTGCTGCTGGGACTGTTGCTGCTGGGCCGCCTGCTGCCGCTGGGCCTGCTGCTGTTGGCGAGCTTGCGCCATCCGCTGCTGCTCGCCCTGCCGCCGCATCTGTTCGCGCCGCGCCTGTTGCTGCTGGGACTGTTGCTGCTGGGCCGCCTGCTGCCGCTGGGCCTGCTGCTGTTGGCGAGCTTGCGCCATCCGTTGCTGCTCGCCCTCGCGCCGCGTCTGCTCACGCTGCGCCTGCTGCTGTTGCCGGACCTCCGCCTGTCTCAGCGCCTGCCGCTCGCCCTGTCGGCGCAGTTCCTCGCGCAGCGGCGGCTCCCGCCGCAGGTCCCCCTGTCGCTGCTGCGACGCGAACACCGTACGCTGCGGCGCCTGAAGCTCAGCCTGCTGGCGTTGCCAGTTGCGGCCCTCCTCCCGCCGCCATTCGTCCTGCTGCCGGCGCGGGGACCAGCCTTCGTAGGCCGATAGGCCGGCGACCCGCTCGACGCCATCCGGCTGACGCCAGCCCCGCGCCGCGTGCTCACGACGCTCGGTCTCGCGTGCGAAACGGCGCAGCTCGCGCTCCTGGTCGTGCGCGCGCCACGCCTGCCAACGGCGGTCCTCGCGCGCGGCGCGCATCCACGGATCGGCGGTCTGGATGAACTGCGGCGCCCGTTGCCGCCAGGCCTGCTCGCTCACGCGCACTCGACGGGCCGACGCGCCGCGCAGCTCGTGACCCCGCACCCAGTAGCGACCCGCGACCGGCGCGAACCGGCGCACGTCGTCCCGCGCCAGATAGCGGCCGCCGGCGTCGAAGACCGCCACCAGAATCCCGCCGGCGTCATAGGCGTAGCCGTAGTCCGCGTCGCGGACGAAGTACGGGTACTCCACGCCCGGCTCGTAATAGTAATAGCGGTATCCGTCGTCCCACGGCTCGGCATACATCGCCCAGTCGTCTTCGGTCTCCCAGGCCAGGGGGACGGCCCCGTCGTATTCGAAACCGTAGTCTGGCGGCGTGTCGTAGACGGCGCGCTGCAGCCCGTAGGCCCGCTCCGCCCAGGCATAGCCCTGCGCAGGCTCGCGATAATCCACGCGCGCCGGCTCCGCGTACGGCAGGTCGCTCATCGCCGCCATATCGGCCAACGAGGGCGGCTCGGGCGCATCGACCCGCCCCCCGCGGTCGTCGCAGGCCTGCAGTATCAGCGCCAGCGCGGCCGCCGCCGCCAGCCGGGCCTTCAATCCGAAGCGGGTCATGGTTCACCTCGTCGTTCCTCGGGAGTCGCCAGCCTGTCCCTCGGCGGCTGAACGGGGCGATGAGCGGAAACGTCAGAGGCGGTTCAGGGTTGCGGCAGCCCTGTGGCGCACCTGCGCCATGGCGCGCCGGCATACCGCGTTCTCCAAACCGTTGCTTCAGAAAGACACCCGGATCGAAAACCGGCGGTATACGGCGCGGTCTTATTGACGTGGCGTCCGCCATGCCGGACATTCGAATCCAAGCGCCACTAAGGCGCTGCTTAAAACGGGCTTGGGGGAAACAGGAAATGCCTTCCAGAAAGAGCATGTTGCTGTCGTGCGCCTGCGCACTGACGGTCATTGGCGGCGCGGCCGTCTCTACGGCGGCGTACGCACAGGTCGCCGAAATCGAAGAACTGGTGGTCACCGCGGAAAAGCGCGAGCAGTCCCTGCAGGACGTGCCGGTCGCCGTGTCGGCCTTCACCGACGAGAAGCGCGAACTGGTCGGCATCAATTCGGTGGCCGACCTGACGAACTTCACGCCGGGCCTCGCCTATTCGACCAACAACGACCGCATCAACATGCGCGGCATCGGTCGTTTCACGAACAACCGCTCCTCCGAGGGCGGCGTGGCCATGTACAACGACGGCTTCTACACCTCGTCGGTGACGGCCTTCGCCCAGTCCTCGCTCTTCATCGAGCGGACCGAGGCGCTGCGCGGCCCGCAGGGCACGCTGTACGGCCGCAACGCCATCGGCGGCGCCCTGAACATCGTGTCGAAGCGCCCGACCGACGACCTCTACGCCGAGGTCCGCGCCGGCTACGGCAACTACGACAACACGCTCGGCGAAGCGGCCATCTCCGGCCCGCTGTTCGGCACGGTCCGCGGCCGCCTGGCCGGCTCGTACAGCCACATCGGCAAGGGGACCTTCGAGAACCTCAACCCGAACGGCAAGAACGAGGGCAACCGCGGCGCCCAATGGACCGTGGAAGGCCAGCTCGACGGCAGCCTCGCCGACGAGAAGCTGGAGTGGTGGCTGAAGGCCTCGACCACCGAGTGGCACACCCTCGGCCGCGGCCCCGGCGGCCGCACCACGGCCATCTACGGCCTGCGCGACGTGACCACGCCCTTCCAGGCCAGCCTCACGCCCAACGCCGCTGCCTTCGGCCTCAGCCCGCAGGTGCCCGGCAACACCTGCCAGTTCTGCTTCGACAACGACGACGGCAACTACATCAGCCTCGAGAGCAACACCTACACGCTCGAAACGGTGCTCCACCTCGACAGCGTCGACGTGAAGTACATCGGCGGCATGACCTACTACGACTACCGTCTCCAGACCGACCTTGACGGCACGTCGCGGCAGGCGCCGTTCTTCCTGCCGGGCGTCACCAGCCAGCTCTACTATCCGCGCCGCAACAACCAGTACCAGGAAGAGGTCTGGTGGTTCTCGAACGAGCTGAACTTCACCTCCACCGGCGACGGCCCGGTGCAGTGGCTGATCGGCCTCTACCAGTTCCGCGAAGGCTCGAACTACACGCTCTCCGACGCGCGCTATGCCGACAACGCCGGCTTCGAGAACCCGACGCTGTTCTCGACGAACCCGGCCACCCAGTTGCTGCCGGCGGCGCCGAACCCGGAGCGCCGCTACGCCTACGGCTCGTCCGAAAACGTGAGCGAATCCTACGCCACCTTCGGCCAGGTCGATTGGCAGGCGACGGACGAGATCAAGCTGACCGCCGGCCTGCGCTACACCTACGACAAGAAGCGGTCCTTCGAGAGCGCCCGCCTTCTCTGCCTCTACACCTCGACCTGCCCGATCTCGCGGGTGACCGGCCGTGCGGTCGACGTCACCGCCGTGGCCGCGCCGGGCACGAGCACCGACCCGGCGGTCTACCTGGCGGCCTACACCGACCCCACCACCGGTCTGCGCCATCGCGGCCTGCGGGAGAGCTGGAGCGCCGTCTCGGGCACCCTGGGCGTCGACTGGAAGCCGGACACCGACACCCTGGTCTACGCCAAGTACACGCGGGGCTATAAGGCCGGCGGCTTCAACTCGGGCACCACGACGCTGCAGGCCAACGTCAGCACCGACAAGGAGACCATCGACGCCTACGAAGTCGGCGCCAAGCGCACCTTCGGCGGCCGCTTCCAGGCCAACGCCTCGGCGTTCTACTACGACTACCAGGACATCCAGATCCCGATCTCGGGCCTGAACCCGGTGACGAACACCAACGTCTCGTCGTTCTTCAACCTGCCCAAGGCCCGCGTCATCGGCTTCGAGCTGGAGACGATCTGGCAGCCGATCGACAACCTGCAGATCCTGGCCAACTACTCCTACCTGAACGCAGAGCTGCGCAAGGCGTGCTGCTTCAGCGACTCGGAGGACCCGCGCGGCATCCAGCCGGGCTCGGTGCTGTCCGGCAACACTGCCGCGGCGCTCGCCAACCCAACCGCCTCGCTGAACCAGGACTTGAAGGGCGCCAAGCTGCCCTCCTCCACGCCGCACCGCTTCACGGTCAACGGCAACTACACCTGGCAGCTCGAACCGGGGAACCTGTCGGCCTCGCTGACCTACGTCTGGCGGGACGCGACCTACTACTCGATCTTCAACCGCTACTATAACCGCGTGAAGGCCTACGATCAGGTCGACGCCCGCCTGTTGTTCAACGACAAGGACGATAAGTGGACGCTGATCGGCTACGTGAAGAACGTGTTCGACTCCCGCGGCTCCGCCGGGGTGAGCGCGACCCGGATCACCACGGGCCCCAACACCGGCTTCGTGAACCAGACGGTGTCCTACATCGCCCCGCGCACCTACGGCGTGGAACTGCAGCACCGCTTCTGATCCGTCGCTTAAGGCCAGAACCAGCGCACGCCCCGGCCTCACCGCCGGGGCGTTTTGCTGTGGCGGTCGGCTGAAACAGTCACGTAACAGCGCTGCAACATGACCGCCCCGCCGGGCGCCTACGCGTCCCTCATCGCATCGCAGCAATCGAGGGACGCATGCACGACGACGATCACGACCGGGGCCTTGTCTTCGACCTGGAGGCGCTGGAGCGCCAGATGCTCGCGCGTCGGCGGATGCTGGGCCTGATGGCGGTCGGCGGCGGCGCGATGCTCCTCAACGCCTGCGGCGGCGGCCGCGATTCCGGCACGTCCTCGACGACCTCGTCGGGCACGGCGACGACCACCGCCACGACCGGCACGGGAACCACCGGCACGGGTACGACCGGGACCGGCACGAGTGGCAGCTCGGCCTGCGTGAACGCCCCCACCGAGACCAACGGCCCCTACCCCGCCGATGGCTCCAACATGGCCAACGGCGTCCTCTCCAACATCCTCAACACCAGCGGCGTGGTGCGCAGCGACATCCGGTCCAGCTTCGCCGGCCTCTCGGGCGCGGCGGCGGGCGTGCCGCTGGCCCTGACCATCAACCTGCAGAACAGCAACGCCTCGTGCGCGGCGCTCGCCGACTACGCCATCTACATCTGGCACTGCGACGCGAGCGGACTCTATTCGATCTACGACCTGCCGCAGCAGAACTACCTGCGCGGCGTGCAGGCGACCAATACCAACGGCCAGGCCACCTTCACCACGATCTTCCCGGGCTGCTACGCCGGCCGCTACCCGCACATCCACTTCGAGGTCTACCGCTCGCTGAGTACGGCGACGAACTATTCCAACCGACTGCTGGTCTCGCAGTTCGCCATGCCCGCAGCGGCCTGCACCGCCGTCTACGCGGCCGGGGGCTATGGTCAGAGCGCCTCGCGCTTCACCCAGACCAGCACGTCCAGCGACAACGTCTTCGGCGACAACACCTCGGCCCAGGTCGCGGCCATGACGCCGGCGCTCACGGGCAGTCCCTCGGCCGGCTACACGGGCACGGTGACCGTAGGCATCGCGGTCTAGCGGCAGCCCGCCACCACCCGCTCCAGGTCCTCCAGCCGTTCCTGGCGCAGGATCCGCCCGGCCGCCATCAACTGGTAGCGGTCGGCGGCGCCGGGCGCGTTGCGCAACGCCGCGTCGCTGTCGGGATACCGCGGCGGCGGGCCGAGCGAACGCGGTACGCAGCTCTTCGCCGGCGGCGGGGGCGGCGGCGGCGGAGGTGGTGGCGGCTTCGGCAGCACGATCACCGGCGGGGGGACTGGCGGCGGGACCGGCTTCGGCTTTTCCCGGCGCAGCGTCTGGCATCCCGCCAGGGCCATCGCCACGGCGCCCGCGGCCAGCACGGCCCCTCTTCGTCTCATCCGGCTCATTTCTTCAGGTTCGACAGCACGGCCTGGTCCGCGCTCTCCATGCGGGCGCACGCGTCGATGCCCTCCGGCCCCTGCTCCAGCAGCCGGCGCGCGCCGGGGGGCGCGTCCGCGGCGGCGACGCGCTGCTCTGGCGTCTGCCGCGCGGCGCCCGCCGCCTGGCAGGACGCCAGTTCCATGCGGAAGCTGGCCTCGGCCTTCTCGGACGCGTGTGTCAGTTCGGCGATACGCGCTTCGTAGCGCGCCCGCTCGGCGTTCCACCCATTCGACAGGACGCCCAGCGCGACGGCCAGGGCGATGGTCGACGCGAGGGCGACCGCCGCGATCAGCGGGTTGAAGAGGATCTGTCTCAGTCCTGCCAGCATGCTCCGTCCTCAAGCTCGGCAGCCCCCACCACTTGGGCAGCCTCGCTGTGGCCATTTCACGGCTGATAGGACCCGAGCCGCGTCCCCGCGTGGCCGGATCGTCCAAATACTATAGCACAGCCTTTCGTGAGTAATTCATGACTTGATGAGGCTGTTTCAAGGCAGGACTGGAACATCCCGCCGCGCCGTCCATTGTGAAGCTCATGGGAAAGTGGATCGCCATCCTGCTGGCCGCGATGATCGGCCTCGCCGTCCTGGGCTTCCTGGTAGACGCCGCCCGCTTCATCGCGGGCGTGCTGTTTGCAGGCTGCCTGCTGGTGCTGGTCGTACGCCTGCTGACCGGCCGGCGCGCCTAGAGCGCGGCGCGCCGAAGTCGGGCGCCGGCGGGGCAAAGAGGTACAAGACCAGAGAGATAGAGTCTCCCTGTCGCCCTTGATCGCCCCCATTCGGAGGGGAAAGGCGCCAAGGGATCAGCCGGTGCGCGCGGGCCGCACGAAACAGGCGCGCCCCGCCGCCTTCAGGTCGGCGCAGAACCGGGACGCCTCGCCGCCGTCGGTGAAGCCGCCCACCAGCACGCGCCGCCAGGTCTTGCCGCCCACCTGCGCGGTCTCGATCCAGGCTCGACGCCCGCCCAGCTTCGGCCGCAGCGACGCCAAAAGGCTGCTCGCCTCCGCCTCCGACGGCGTCGCCCCGACCTGCACCGCCAGGGCCCCTGCGGCGGGTCCCGCCGGGGTGGCCCTGGGCGTGGGCGACGGTGCGGGCTTGGACGGAACCGGCTTGGCCGCCGCGGCCTTCGCGTCCACCGGCCGGGGCGGCGGCGGCTCGCGCACCGGGGCGACGGGGGCCTGAGGCGTCCCCACCGCCGGCTGCGCATCGGCTGCCTGGAACGGCCCGCGGAAGTCCGCGCGGCAGGCCGCCCGCCACGCCGCCTCCAGCGCCGTCCCGTCGTCGGGCGTGCGCCAGTCGTTCTCGGCCGCGCGCAGCAGCTTGCGCTCGCCCAGCAGGTTCCGCTCGGCATAGCCCGTGGTCTCGCCCAGCCGCACCTTGTGGCTCTCGCAGTCGGCGTTCATCGACACGTGCCACGACAGCGCGCCGGTATGGGCGACCGTCTCCGGACTTAGGGCCTCGGCCCGGATCACCACGCGGGGACTCTGCCCCGGCGCGGCGGGAAAGGTCGACATCACCGACGTCACGGCCTGGGGCGTCACCGCCACCACCTTGTCCGGTTGGATGTCGGTCTCGCGCTGCAGCCAGGTCAGCAGCGGCTCCCGGTCCATCGACGGCGGATAGGTCGTGGGCGGCGCGTTCTGGCCCCAGGACACGCCGGCGCCCGCCAGCCACACGCCCGCCGCCAAGGCCCAAACGCCCCCGACCTGCATCGCCCTCGATCCCCGCAACACGACTGGAGGCAAACTGTTCGCGAACCATGGCGCGCGCAAGGCCGGCGCGTGTCGCAACCGATAGATAACGACGGTACGTCAAACAGGTGCGCGAAGCGGCGTCCGAGGCCCGAGACCCCCAAAATGGGTAGGCGATTCTCGCCTGCGCGCGCGGAGACTAAGGCCGCGGCTGGAATCATCTGAGGCTGGTTAACAGTTGCACAGCACGATCTAGCTCTCGCGACGAAGCGGCCCTCCCCGTCCTGCCGCTTCACGCATCGGGATTTGGGAACGTGGGCAAGGGCTCAGACCGCACCTATCGCAGCCTCCGCGGCCTGGAGAAGACCGCGTCGACCAGCCGCGTCCTGAACCTGGCCGCCCTCGCCGCGCGCAACGCGAGCAACCCCGAGCACGAGGCCTCGCCGTTCTTCGTCGCCTCCAGCCTCAACGGCGCGGTGATCGTCCGCCACCGGCTGCGCGACCAGGAGCGCGAGGCGTTCGACCGCATCCGCTACACCGCCACCAAGCTGATCATCCCGTTCGAGCGCTCCGACCTCGGCCTCGGCGGCCGCTCGGTCTTCGTGTCCGAACGAGGCTGGCTGGACGCTTTCGAGGAACTGCGCGGCGAGGCGCCCGACTTCCCGCGCGACGTCGCGGTCCTGGAGGCCATCGACGAGCTGCCGTCGCTCGACCCATTCCTGCTGCGCGAGCACATGAAGCGCCGCGGCTTCGACATCAGCCCCAGCCACTTCGAGATCTCGGCGCCCGACCTCGCCCGCATGCAGCGCTTCGTGGGCTCCGAGATCGCCAAGCTGATCGAGCTCGCCTATCGCGACGCCGAAGGGCAGGAGAACAACATCACCCGCCTGGTCGAGGCCCTGCTGTCGGCCAAGACCGACGAACGCCTCGAGCCGCTGCGCCTTACGCTGAGGCTGGAGAAGGAGAACTACAAGGAGGGGATCTTCGCCTGGAAGGGCTTCCTCTACTACAAATGGGTGCTCAACACGCTGTGGGGAAACCTCCGCGATGTGTTCAACGAACTGGGAAAGGTGCGCGTCATCGGTCCCATCGATTCCGAGACCGCGCACGAGCTCGAAGCACTCAAGAACCGACTGCGCGGCAAGATGGAGCGTCAGGTCAAGTCGGTGATGAACCACCTCGGCGTCTACGACGAGGTGTTCCAGCAGCTCACCGTCGAGGGCAACGCCCTGGCCTTCCGCGACTTCCTGCTGAAGTCGCCGGAGATGTTCCTATCGCTCGGCGACGGCTGCGGCCTCGTCAGCCACATCGCCACCTACTGGCGCTACCAGTTCCCGCGCGGCAAGCCGTTGGCGGCGAATGTGGTGCAGCTCGTCGACACCCTGCAGGACTTCGAGGTCAGCCTCGGGTCCGACACCCACGACGCCCAGGCCGCCTAACTCTCCAGCGCCGCCTCGACGACGCAGACGAGGCCCTCGGGCCGGAAATCCAGCCGCACGGCGCCCCCCAGTTCCTCCGCCAGGCCCTGCTCCAGCAGCCGCGCGCCGAAGCCCCGGCGGGCCGGCCTGGCCACCGGTGGCCCGCCCGTCTCGCGCCAGGTCAGCTCCAGGCGCGCCCCGTCGATGGCCCACCGCACCTCGATCCGCCCCTCCGGCGTCGACAGCGCGCCGTACTTCACCGCGTTCGTCGCCAGCTCATGCATGGCCAGGCCCAGGGCCACGGCGCTCTTCGGCTCCAGGTCCACGGGCGGCCCGTCGACGCTGAGCCGGCCGTCGCCCGCATGGTGCGGCGCGAGGGCCCGGGCCACGATCTGGCCGATGGGCGCCGCCTCCCAGCTTTGCTGCGTCAGCACGTCGTGGGCGGCCGACAGGGCGGCCAGGCGTCCCTCGAACGCCTCCACCGCCTCCCGCGCCACCTCGCTGGGCCGGAACGACTGCCAGGCGATGCCCTGCACGATCGCCAGGGTGTTCTTCACGCGGTGGTTCAGCTCATTGATCAACAACCGCTGATGCTGGTCGGCGGTCTTGCGGGCCGTGACGTCCATGTTGGTGCCCACCATCCGGTGCGGCGTCCCGTCGGGCAGGTAGAGGAACCGCGCGGCCCCCTCGACCCAACGTATCGCCCCGTCCGGACGGCGGATGCGGAACCCGAAGTTCATGGTCTCCTGCCGCGCCGCCATGGCCGCCGACATCTCGGCCTCCATCCGGCCGAGATCCTCCTCCAGCACCTGCTTGCGCCAGTCGGAGATGTCGCCGCCGAAGCCCCCTTCCGGCAGGCCGAACAGCGCCTCCTCCTCGCGGTTCCAGACGATCTTCCCGCTCGGGATGTGCCAGTCGAAGATGCCGATGCCGTGGGCCTCGACGGCCATGTCCAGCCGCTGCTGGCTGCGCCGCATCGCCCGCTCGGCCTGGGCGCGCTCGGTGATGTCGTCGATCGAGACGCCGACACCCTCGTCGGCCAGCGGCGCGACCCGCACCTCCACGGTGCGTCCGGGGCGCAGCGCGGACGGGGCCGTCAGCCGCCCGGCGCGCCGCTCGTCCATCGCCGCCTTCAGCAGGCGCCCGAACTCGCCCTCGCGGTCGGGGTACAGCTCCCAGAACTCCCGGCCCAGGATCGCATCGCGTTCCAGGCCGAAGAACTCCTCCGCCGAGCGGTTGAACAGCACGATCCGCCAGTCGCGGTCGACGGCGTAATAGACGTCGCTGATGCTCTCCAGGACCGCGGCCAGCCGCGCGTCCGCCCGGAGATTTGGCGGAACCTTGCTCAAGTTGCGTCTACGCCCGTTCGAACCACGGGCGGATCAAGCCATAGCCCACGCCCCGCGTCACGGCGGAACACGCCGCCGGGCTTGTGGACTTCCCCCGGCTGCGCCCATGATCGCGTGAAAAATCGCCAGGTTGGGAGCAGGCGTCATTCCGGAGTCCCCCGCGCGGCGGCAGGCAGCCCAGTACCGCCAGATGGCCGAACTGCTGGACAGCATCGGCGACGGCTTCATGACGTTCGACTTCGATTGGCGCCTCGCCTACTGCAACCGCGCGGCCGAGGCTCACTATGGGCTCCGCCGTGACGAGGCCATCGGCAACGTGGCCTGGAGCCTGCCCCAGCTCGGCGCCGACGGCGAGATGCGGACCTTCCTCGAGCGCGCCATGACCTCGCGCACCGAGGTCGAGGCCGAGGCCGACTCCGAGCTGCGCCCCGGCGTCTGGTTCCACCTGCGCGCCTTCCCCATCGAGGACGGCTTGGCCGTCACGTTCCGTGACATCACCGAGCGCCGCGCCCGGGCCCGCCGCGAGCGGGAGCAGGCCGCTCGCCTGGAACTGGCCCTGGCCACTTCGGGCTACGGCGACTGGCGCTGGGACGTGGCCAGCGACACCGTCGACATGTCGGCCCGGGCCGCGGAGTTGGTGGGCATCTCTCAGGGCGCGGCCCCGGGTCGGATGGCCCTTCTGCAGAATGTCCACGTCGATGATCGCGACGGTGCCCTGCAGGCCACCGAACGGGCGCTGCAGGACCACACGCCCTACGAGGCCGAGTACCGTATCATCCGCCCCAGCGACGGCGCCGAGCGCTGGATCCGGGTGCTGGCCCGGATCGAGTTCGGCGACGACGAGCGGCCCGTCGGCATGCTGGGCGTCCTCGCCGACATCACCGAGGCCAAGTTGGAGGACGCCCGCATCCGCGCCGACCGCACGCGGCTGGCGCAGAGCGAGTCCCGCCAACGCCTGCTCATCAACGAGCTGAACCACCGGGTGAAGAACACGCTGGCCACCATCCAGTCGCTGGCCCGCCAGACCCTGCGCGACGGCGTGCCCGCCATTGAGGCGCGCGAGCGGCTCACCGACCGCCTGCTGGCCCTTTCCACGGCGCACAACGTGCTCACCCGCGAGAACTGGGAGAGCGCCGATCTGGACGACATCGCCCGTGAGGCCGTGCGCCCCTACGACGATCCCGAGGCGCCTCGCATCCGCATCGAAGGCCCGCGCGCGCGCCTGGCGCCCCACGTGGCGCTGGCCGTGTCCATGGCCCTGCACGAGCTCGCCACCAACGCCCAGAAGTACGGCGCGCTCTCGGCGCCGCGGGGCCACGTGGCGCTCCACTGGACCACGAGCCCGACGCCCGGAGCGGTCGACCTGGAATGGCGCGAGAGCGGCGGCCCGCCGGTGGCGACGCCGAGTTCCCGCGGCTTCGGCAGCCGGCTGATCTCGGGACTGACGGCCGAGCTCGGCGCGCCCGCCGCGATCGACTACGCGCGCGGCGGGGTGGTCTGCCGCCTGCGGGCCCCGGTGGCCTGAGACCGTCCCGGGCCGGACGCCGCCCCACGCGCCGCGGCGGCGATGGCGGCGTACATGTCCAGCGGCTCGATCGGCTTACGCACCAGGCCGTCGAAGCCCTCCAGCTCGCCCTCGCCCTCCACGTCGGCGTCTGCCGTAAAGGCCAGCACGGGCGCCCGCTGGTTGGGGCCGGCCGCCGCGCGCAGCGACCGCAGCGCCGAGCGGCCGTCCAGCACCGGCATCCGCAGGTCCATCAGCACCACGTCCACCGGCATGGCCGCCAGTTGCGCCAGGGCGGCGGCGCCGTCGGGCGCGTCGGTCACCTCGGCGCCGCCCGCTTCCAGGATGCGCCGGCTGAGCTCACGGTTCACCGGGTTGTCGTCGACGATCAGGACGCGGGCGCCCTCGATCGAGATCGCGTCGCGGTCGTCGTCCGCGGCGTCCTCGGCCTCGGCCGCGCCCGCCGGCAGCTCCACCCGGAAGACCGCCCCGGCGCCGGGCGCGCTGGTCACGCCGATGCGCCCACCCATGGCCTCGGCGATGCCCCGGCTGATCGCCAGGCCCAGCCCGGTGCCGCCGTGGCGGCGGGTCGTCCCGTCGTCCACCTGGCTGAAGCGCTGGAAGAGTCGGGCCTGGCTCGCCTCGTCGAGGCCGGGCCCCGTGTCGGCCACCTCGAACACGACGGTCGAACGGTCCTCGCCGGCCCCCGCGCGCAGCGTGACGCCTCCTGCCTCCGTGAACTTGATGGCGTTGCCGATCAGGTTGATCAGCAGTTGGCGCAGGCGGTCGGCGTCCAGCATCGCCACGGCCGGCAGGTCCGCCGCGGCTTCCAGCGTCAGCGACAGCCCCTTCCCCTCCGCCTGGGTGGAGAACAGGTGCAGCGTCTCCTCGCAGACCTCGCCCAGCCGCGTCGGCCGCGGGCGGATCTCGAACTTGCCCGCCTCCAGCTTGGAGAAGTCGAGGATGTCGTTGACGATCGCCAGCAGCGCGTTGCCGGCCCCCGCGATCCGCCGCACGTAGCCGGCCGCCGACTCGGGCAGCTCCATGTCGCGCAGCAGGTTGGTGAAGCCCAGCACGGCCGTCAGGGGCGTTCGGATCTCGTGGCTCATGTTGGCCAGGAACTGCGACTTGGCCGCCGCCGCCTCTTCGGCCTGCGCCCGCGCTTCCGCCACGGCCTCCTCCTGCGCCACCTGCAGGCTGACGTTGCGGACGATATCGAGGAAGCCGGTCGTCTCGCCCGATTTCGGGTCGCGGATAAGGCTGGGGTTCGACTCCAGCCATACCCAGTCGCCCGTGCCGGCGTCCATGCCCCGCCACCGCAGGCGCGTCGCCTCGCCGCCGTTCGCCAGCAGGTCGACGAAGGTCTTGCGGATCGCCCGCGAGTCGTCGGGGTGGACGCTGAAGACGAACGACTTGCCTTCGAGCTGCTCGGGACGCCAGCCGATCTGCCGCACGCTCGGGCTCGCGTAGATCGTCCGGCCTTCCAGGTCGGTCATGGTGATGATGTCGGACGTGTGCTCGGCGATCAGGCGATAGCGCGCCTCGCTCTGGCGCAGGGCCTCCTCGGCGGCCCGTCGCTCGGACTGGTCCTCGACCTGGGCGACGTAGTGCTGCGGCGCCCCGTCCGCGTTGCGCACCAGCGACACCGCGAGCCTGACCCAGACCTCCTCGCCGTCGGCGCGCAGATAGCGCTTGTCCAGGCGATAGCTGGAGATTTCGCCCGCCGTCAGCCGCCCCAGCAACTCCAGGTCCGCGTCCAGGTGTTCGGGGTGGGTGATCGTCTGGAAGTCCAGCTCGCGCAGCGTCGGCTCGTCGTAGCCCAGCAGCCGGCAGAAGGCGTCGTTCACCCGCAGGAACCGGCCGTCCAGGGCCACCAGCGCCATCCCGATCGCCGCGTCGCGGAAGGCGGCCTCGAACTGCTCGGCCTGCGACTTGGCCTCGGCCTCCAGCGCGATGCGGTGGGTCACGTCCCGGAAGATGTTGATCAGCTCGACGACCTGCCCTTCGTCGTCGAACACGATTTGCGGATTGCCCTCGAACCAGACCCAGCTCCCGTCCGCCGAGCGGAACCGGTGCTGCCGGTGCGCGGCCGCATCCTTGCGCCCGGCGAACAGGTCCGCGTTGTTGCGGAGCAGGTTGTCCACGTCGTCGGGGTGAACCAGGGAGCCGGCGTTTAGCCCCATGAGCTCGCCAGGCTCGTAGCCGTAGCGCCGCACGGCGGGCGAGACATAGGTCAACACCCCCTGCGCGTTCGTGCGCATGATCACGTCGCTCGTGTTCTCGGCGATGAAGGCGAACGCCCCCTCGGCGCCCGAGGTCTCGCGTCTGGTCACAAGCCCGGTCCCCAAGCCACGCATACAGGGCAGCA
The DNA here is from genome assembly GCF_024508875.1 of Phenylobacterium sp. Lineage (GTDB taxonomy): Bacteria > Pseudomonadota > Alphaproteobacteria > Caulobacterales > Caulobacteraceae > Phenylobacterium. The sequence goes on along the minus strand of NZ_JANINU010000001.1, from coordinate 3,595 downwards.
GCGTTAACGGCGCGCCGCTTTCGAGGCCGTGAACAGGACTCGCGAAACGCTCAATTGATAGGGGCCAAGCCTGTGGCCGTTTGACGCATTCGAAGTCGGCGGGCCCCTATTTCGGAGCCTCCGTCACGGGCGGGGTGGCCGGCGCCGTGGCGGGCTGGTCCGCCGGCGTTTCCGCGCGCGGCGTGGGCGAGCCATCGGCCGGCACGGCGCCGGTCGCCCCGGCGTCGGGGACCGTCATCGCCGCGTTGGGGTCGCGGGGCTGGGTCGTGTCGGGCATGGCCGCGCCGACCTTCGAGCCCTCGGCGCCCGATCCGGTCTTGCGGCCGCAGGCGGCCAGGTTCAGCGACGAGACGGCGAGCACGGTGACGGCCGCGGCGGTGATCAGGCGTTTCAAGGGACGTCCCTCCGTTTCCGGGAAATGCCGTCCCCAAACGCATCGGGCCGGGGATCGCTCCCCGGCCCGCGCGACACTCGATGAAGTGGGACTATTCGCCCGCCTTCGCCGAACCCTTCTTGCCCGTCGCCTTGGCCGCCGCGGCCTTGTCGGCCTCGGCCTTCTCGGCGGCGAGCTTGGCCGCTTCGGCCTTCTGCTGCTCCTCGGCGCGGGCGCCGGCCAGGATGCCCGGCAGCGCGTAGTTGCCCTCGTGGCAGGCGTATTCGTAGATCCGGCCGTCCAGCGGCGAGAACTCGTATTCCCCGCCCCACGGCTTGTCCCAGGTGTCCGGGTCGTCGACCGTGAACTGGTACAGCACCCGGTGCTGCCCCACGCGGGTGAACTTCTCGGTGATCTTCAGGTTCTTCCACGAGCCCATGAAGTGCTGGGCCTGGGGTAGGTTTGTGGTCTCCACCACCAGGGTGTCGCCGTCGTACCAGCCGATGGAATCGCCCATCCACGGCCGCACGCCGTCGGTGCGGTGCTTGGCGTTCAGCGGGACGATCCGCAGGTCGTGGATCATCTCCACCTCGATCAGCACCGCGTCCTTGGTCTGAATGAACTGGTAGTTGTTGTTGTAGAAGCCGTTCGGGAACATCGGCGGCCCGGCGTTGCGGCCGAACGACAGGATGCAGCGCTCGCCCAGCGACCGGCTCTCGTAGCTGTCGAACGAGCCCATGCCGCCGCCGAAGCGCGGCCCCGGCGCGGCGCCCGCCTTGCGGGGCGGAACCTGGCCGTTCGGCGTGGTGATCAGCGAAGTGCGCGGCTCGCCGTTCACCCGCATCACATGGCTGCCCGGGTCGAGCCAGCCGCGGTTGTAGCCGCCCACGTCGCCGCCGGCCGCCGCGAACTCGGGGCGGATGTTGGCGCTGCTGGCGGGCTTGGCCTCGGCCGGCGCGTTCGGGTCGGTGTCCTGGTTGCCCTCCTCCACCTCGGCGGCGGCGCTGGACTCCATCTCCTTCACCTGCTCGGGCGTGTAGACGGCCTGGTCCTTGAACTGCGGCCGGCGCGTCAGCGGCGTCAGCGTGGCGTTGCTCCAGAAGCCGGCCAGGTCCGGCTGGCCGAACGCGTTCCGCGGCGCCTTGTAAGGCGCGCCCTTGGCGGCGGGCGCGGCCTTCGCGTCCGCGGCGGCGGCCGTGATCGGCGCGGCGGCGACGCTGGCCAGCAGAAGGGTCCCAAGCGCTGCGATGACCACCTTTTGCATGGCCTCAACTCCCCATCTTCCTGCCGGGCTCTGGCGGCGCGGCGTTCTTGTGTCTTCTTACGGGCGCGCCGCCGGTTCCGGCAATGCGCACGGCAGGCCCCCTCGGCCGCAGGATCGCCCTACCCCGCCTGCATTGCAGCCCTGTTTCAAAAATTGAAGATTTGGTACGGCCAGCGCCGCCGGCGCCCCCTCTTCACCCCACCGCGCGCCGGTAGAGGTGCCAGGTTGCGTGACCGAGGACGGGCACTGCCACGATCAGGCCCACCAGGGCCGGGATCGAGGCCAGCACCAGCGAGCCCGCCACGATCAGGCCCCAGGCCGCCATCGTCCCCGGGTTGGCCGCCACCACCTTCAGCGAGGTGCGGATGGCCACGTCCAGGTCCACGTGCTTGTCCAGCAGCAGCGGGAACGACACCACGCTGATCGCCAGCGCGACCACGGCGAAAAGGAAGCCCACGCCGATGCCGATCACCGCCATCGCCTGGCCGCCGCCCGTGGCGAGCACCTGGTTGACGAAGATCTCCGCCGTCGGCGGCGCGCCGTTTCCGAACGCTAGGAGGCTGATCTCGTAGGCCGTGGCCATCCACAGCGCGAACAGCGCGATCAGGATCAGGCCCATCTCCACGATCGAGCCGATGGCGGGCGAGCGGAACACCCGCACCGCGTCCATCCAGCTCACGTCCTCGCCCGCCTCGCGCCGGCGGCTGATCTCATAGAGCCCGACCGCCGCCAGCGGCCCGATGAGGGCGAAGCCCGACAGCAGCGGGAACACCATCGGCAGCAACTCGTAGCGCATGGCCACCGCCGCCAGCACCAGGCCGGCCAGCGGATAGACGATGGCGATGAACACGACGTCGTCGCGCGCCGCGCCGAAGTCGCCGAAGCCCTTCCTCAGCGACGCGGTCAGGTCGGCGAGCCCGATCTTGCGGATCTCGGGCTCGGCCCGCGCCGCCGCCCGCTCGGCCGCCGTCTTGCGATGGTGCGCGCCCGAGAACGCGCCGACCACGTTCTTCAGGGCGTATTCGAGGGGATTCTCGACGTGATTGCCGACCGCCATGCGTTTCCTCCGGCCTGTTGGGGTCGGTGGTCCACGCTGGGCTCCCGCCGGTGTGCAGCGGGCGTCCGGCGATGACCGCCGCCCGGTAAACACGAGCCCTCAGCCTATCACGCCCCGCCCCGACCGGCCACTCGGCCCGGCGCGTGCGTCCTCAGCCGTACAGCGCCGCCAGCCGCGCCTGTTCCTCGCGCGCCGCCGCCTTGAACTGCGGCGTCGACCACAGCCGCTGTTCGCCGCGCACGAAGGCCTCGGCGTTCTTCAGGTACATCCAGGCATTGAAGGCGTTCGCCACCGCGTTGTCGCGCACCTTCACCGCCTTGCCCGGCGCGCCCATCACGATCGAGTTGGGCGGGATCACGGTCCCTTCCTTCAGGAACGCGTGGCCGGCGATGATCGTGTTGTCGCCGATCTCGCAGCCGTCCATCACGGTCGAGCCGATGCCCACCAGCACCCGGTCGCCGATCCGGCAGCCGTGCAGCGTGCAATGGTGGGTGATCGAGCAGTCCTCGCCGATGATCGTCGGCGTCCCGCCGCCGATGTGGATCATCACGAAGTCCTGCACGTTGGTCCGCGCGCCGACGACCACCTCGTGCGACTCGGCCCGCACCACCACGTTCGGCCAGACCGAGGCGCCGGCCGCCACGCTGACCTTGCCGTAGAGCTGCGCCGTCGGATGGACGAAGGCGGCCGCATCCACCGTCACGTCCCGCCCGAAATCCCGGTCCCCGCCCCGTTCCATCTCCGCCCTCCGATCGCTCGCCGCGATAGCCAGCCGCCAGGACCGTCGCCGTCAACCCTGCCGTTGCGTCAGGTCGAGGAAGCGGCCTTTACAGCAAAGCTGCGCCCGAAAACGGCCTAGATCGGGCCTGATTGAAAGGTTGTTCAAAGCTTAACGACGGTC